>JAYZHR010000255.1:0-30602 GCA_036166355.1 Verrucomicrobiota bacterium
TCCTTCTGTATCATCTTTCTGAATGTTTTGATCATCTTCATTTACACTAGGAAGCTCCTCCACCAATTTTATAGTCACTCCTGATAGCCTTGAATAAAATCCCGTTAAAGTTTCAGCAAGATCCCTAGCCGGAACCCCCTCAGATGAAATCACCCTAATTTGTAGAGTTTTATCAACAGCCGCCTCATCTAAACTTGTAATCATTTCATCGATTTCAGAAATCTGTTCTGCTGTGGCAATTAAAGTTATACTATTAGTGAAGAGATCCGCCGTAATGATTGGCTGTTTTGATTCATCTAACCCCCCAAAAAGTTGAATAATCTGATCTGAAACAGTAACAGCATCAGCATTCTCAAGCAGGACATAATGAATCTGACGCGGCTCTCTTTCTGGCTTAGCATCAAGCATTGATAAAAGATTGGTAACCATAGGAAGCTGTTCCTTAGGCACCAATACAAACAAACTGTTAGTGTCTAGATTCGGCCAAATCTCCACTAAATTTTTTATTTGTCGGCTATTAATTTTCGATTTTGGATTCAATGACAATACCTGTTCGACCATGCTCTCAAGAATTTCACCAACTGCTTCAGCCTCAGTATGCTCCAATTTAAAAAGCTGGATCTCTGCATTTTGCACGGCATCCTCTGGCTTAACATCAAGCATACTGATTAGATTTTTTGCAATTGGTATTTGATCAGGAGGAACCAGAACAAAAATGCTATTTGTATCAACATGAGGCCATATTCTTACCAATCTTGCCATTTGACTGGTTGTTAATCCAGGTCTCGGATTTAAATAAAACAGACGTTCCATCATGTCTTCCAGCATATTTGCAACCTCTTCCGCATCCCCAAATTGCAATGGAAATAATTGAATCTCACCCAACTGCTCTTGCACTTCGCTAGAAGTGTCCAGCATCGTTACCAACCTTTCCGTCAATGCCTCAAGACTAGGAGGAACGACAGCCATTAAAGTATTACTCTCTTCATGCGACCAAAAGCGAACCGAGTATTGTCGCGCTCTTCGCTCATCTTCAGTACCTGGTGCTAATTGAGCCATACGATCTATTATGTCCTCTAAAACACTGGCTAATCTTGAGGCACGAGCATTTTGAACTGGATAGACTTTTAACTCACCACTTTGAAGCGCTTCCTCTGTCTTTTGGTCCAGTAGTGGAAGAAGCTTTTCCACTAAAGCAGTTTGTCTTGGAGGAACTAAAACAAACAATGTCTTTGTTGGCTCATCTCCCCATACACGAACTGAATAGCGCCTACGCGAACGATCTTCAGATGATCCAGGCATTAACATAAGCACTCGCTCAATCATATCCTCCAGTGTTTGGCCTACCGATTTCACCTCGCCATTTTCAAGTTTGTAAATCTTAATATCCACGCCTCCTTCAGTTTCCCCCTTTATGTCTAACTGCCGCACCAACTCAGTAACTGTTTTCACTAATTCCAATGGCCCAACAATAACTAAACTGTTAGAGTTCACCTCAGGAGTCACGGTAACTTCAGGGTTATCATCACTTGAGCTACTTCTAGAAGAGCTGCTTCTGCTCCTAGAAGAGCTGCTTCGCGCCCCATCACCGCCTTGAAGTGCCCGATTAACAGCATCTGCAACAGAAGCTGCTTCAGCTTCTTCAAGATGAACAACTTCCATGACAGATGCCTCAGGGCGTTCCATTTCATCAAGCGTCTTCACTAATTCTTCCGCCATGGAAAGCTGAGATGCGCTTCCCTGCACAATTACCGCATTAATCGCTTTAGCCGATGTTACCTTAGCCTTTTCGTTCTGCGATGAGCTTCGACCATACCGATAGCGATAATAGCTACTACTTCGCGAACTACTGCTTGATGAATTATCCTCTGCACCCAACATCTCACGTAAAACCTTAGCAATATCCTCTGACTCACCTCTTGTGAGACGAAAAGTTTTAATTCCATGTGTAACCTCAGCAGCAGACTGAAAATCTTCAATTAATTTTTCAATCCGCTGAAATTGATCTTTAGTTGCTGCTACTAATAAGTGTTTAGTGTCTTCATCAGCCTCAAATTTAGGCTGGATAGAACCACTCGGAGACCCATCTGGACGCTCAAAAATATTATTTAAAGCCTGGGCCAAGTCACCCGTATCGCCTTCCGACAATCGATAAGATCTAACCTCAACCTCCCCAGACAAAGTTGGAGCATCTAATTTATCCACAAGTTCTGCCACCTTAGTCAAATCCTCCTGCTGCCCTGAAACCACTAATGATTTATCATCAACCGAGGCAGTAACTGAAAGTTTCATATCAGCATCTGCTAGTTCCAACTCAGTCGAAAAAACATTAGCAATAACACTCATTATTGATGCTGCAGAACCACTCTTTAACGGGTAAACCACAGTCTTTCGGTCACTAACAACCGTTTTTTGATCAAGGGTTTCTATAACTTCCTTAATTAATGAAAATTGAAGACTATTAGCAGTAACGATCAATCTACCTCCGTTTGGATCGGGCATTATGACTGCATCAGAATCGCCTAAGTCGCTTTTTCCCTTCATCTGATCGACATACACTTCCATTGCCTGAGTAGCCGTCGTCTCTGCTTTGGAATTCAATAAAGTAAACACCTTAACTTCCCTATCTGGTTTATCGGATACATTGTCCAACTGCTCAACAATTACCGATGCAGCCTGTAAATTTTCTGGAGTCCCGGATACCACCAGAGTGTTACTCTTCAAATCTGGCGTGGCACTTACCCCAGAAATAGCACCAGTTAAAATTGTGGCTAATTGTGCAGGATCATTTGCCTTCAACTTAAACACTCGTGTCCCAGACAGTTGTAAACTGACCTTATCAAGTTGATTAATTAACTCCTCGATTACATCAAACTCATCGTCGGGGGCCATAACAATCAATCGATTAGCCGTTGAATCAGCCAATACTAAAGCCTGATTCGGATCTGCCCCTGGATTATCCTTAAGCTTCTCAGCATAAAGCTGAGTAACAGTCGTGGCTAAAGTTTCCGCTTGCGTATTATTTAACTCATATACTCTAGTAATTCTGGGACGCGGTTGGTTATTTTTCTTTCGCAAATTAGAGACGATTTCTTCTATCACCTTAACGTGATCCTTCGAACCGCTAATAATTAATGAACCCGCAGATGGGTCTGAAATAATCTGTGCATCAGCCGGTTCCTGAACATTATCTTTATAGCGATCCAAATAAACTTGCTCAACCAATGGCTGCAATCTTTCCACCTCACTAATATCACCTAATTCAATAACACGAGATACCCGATCAGATTCAATATTTACCGGCGCCTCCAATTCAGAAACCATCTCTCTAATCTCAATAATCTGTGCAGGCGTTCCCATTATCACAACTTGCTTGTCACTTGCACCGGATAAAATAGTGGCTGGACTGCCGGGTAATCCTTCCATTTTCGCTTCGTAAGCGCTGACCAATACCGGCACAAGAATTGATGCACTACTCTGAGTCAACTCAACTACAACAACTTCACGCTTTGATGATTCCGGAGAGACTAAAAGACCACTTACAACATTCTCTGCCTGTTTCATCATTTCAGCAGGAGCTACAATAATAAGACGCTTGCCGCTTGGCTCATGATTAAAGTTTACATTACCTGAACCTTCTACTCCTCGCATTTGCGCTCCCCAAATTTGAGTGGCAAGTTTTGAAATCGACTCCCCCTGATCATTAGGCAATTCTATAACTTTAATATTCTTGGGCTGAATTGGATTTCCAACATCTAACTGCTCAACAATCATCCCTACCGCAAGAAGGTCTTCGGGTTTACCTGCAACAATCAATAAATTGCTGACTTCATCTGCTGCAACACTTACTCGCTCAGTTATTCTTCCGCGATAATCAGTCGTAACAAATGTTCTTTTAATAATTTCAGAAATCTTTTTTGCATCAGCTGACTTAACCTTGAAAATTCGATTACCAGCCGACTGACGGGTAGTCGAATCTAACTGCTTGACCAATTTGTCAATCTCATCAATTTCATCCTTAATTCCGGTAATAATAATTCTATTAGCGGCATCATCAACCGTAATCACCGAACGCGACTTATAATTATTACCTTTCCTGTCCTTAATAAGCGCAGTGAACAACTCAGTTACTAGTGGCCCCACCTTGCTAGCTTCACCAGCTCGTAACTCCAAAATTCTGAGCTCTAATGGTTCCTGACGGTTACCCACATCAAGCTGACGAATGACTTCCTCAGCAGCTGAAACAGATTTTTCCGCTCCACTTAAAATGAGACTGTTGCTTAAGTCATCGACTAACAACGATACTTTTCCACGGTTAGAACCAGCATTAAAACTCTTCTCAATGAGGCCCGACATATTCTGCGCATTTGCCTCATTCAAACGAACAACCTGAGTCACTTTCTGTCCACCAGTTTTCCCAGTCGACGGGCCAAGCATACGCACTAATCCCTCCACCCGACCTACTTCCTTTTGAGGGCCACTAATAATAACGCGATCATTATCTGCATCTGCTAAAATGGTTGCTGAGTTAGCTTGTCTCTCCGGATTATCTCGCAATTGGTCTTCATAAAGCTTTCCCACAGACTTAACTATCTCATCGGCTTGACCTAACGGAACATCAACAAACTTAAATTGATGTGGCCCCAGATCGACTTTACCTTCATTGAAATCCTGTGCAAATGCCTCTATTTGTTGATACTCAGATGCGCTCGCAACTACAATCAACCTAGTCCCATCTTGATCACTAAATATTTGCGGCTTGGATCCATCAGATGAAATCTGATTATCAAATAGCCGTTTAGTTAATTCCGCCAACTCCTGACCATTACGACCCTTTAAACGTAATACGTGCATTTCACGTTTAGCTGGCTCGGGAGTTGCCGTCACAGTAGAAACTATTTGATCAATGACTGAAAACTGCTCCTCGGTTGCGGTCAAAACTATGCGACTTCCAGGCTCATCAGGAAGAATCAATGGCCTAGGTATGCGTGCAAATTTTACTTCCTGCATTCTTTGGTCGATCAATTTCTGAATCGACTGCACCATCTCATTAAATTTGCCCCGGTCACGGCGAGGCAAACTAATAGAACGAATTTCACGTTCAATAACCGGAGAACTATTAGAACGATACTCACTGAAAAAATCCATGATCCGACCATGCTGACTCTTAGTCGAAAGAACTATTAAACGCTTACCCCCTGTATCCTCCACTATTTGAGGTAAAGGCCCTTCACTGGGCTTATCATTTTCAAATAATTTATTAATCAATGGCGTAACTTTTCGTGCTTCAGCTCCATCAAGATTTACAAATCGCATTGTACGCTCTGGCACCGAAGGCAACACATCTAAGGATCTAACAACTTCCGCAATCACCACATGTTGCTTTAAACTCGCAGTCACTATCACCCTGTTATTTTCCCGATCTTGAATCATCCTTGGTTTTAACTGCTCTTTAAACGGCACCTCATTCATGCGCTCATTTACTAATGATTCGATATTTCGATAAATACGGTCTACTTTATAATTTACCAAAGGCAGCATTACCGTAGAGCGAGGTTCTGAATCCGGTTCTTTTAATCCTGTTTCAAGTTGCCGTATGATATCCTCTGCAGTTTGAACATCTCCAGGTGAACCAGTTACAATTAAGCTACGAGTTGCTTTATCTGTTGATATAGCCAATCGAGGCCTAGGATCACCAGAAGGAAAAATATCGGATGTTGCATTCTCAACTGCATTCTTAAGAGTTTCTATGTCAAGTGACTTGATTCGATAAACACGAGTAACATTAACTGCAGAACTTGACTTCACGGGCCCACCTGCCGAACCAGTTCCATCTACTTGCAACACAAATTTTTCAATCAACTCAAGCTGCCCTGACACCGGAGCTGAAGCAATAATCCGATTAAGCTTAGCATCAACTATAATTCGAGCCTTCAGTTTAGCTGAATCCGGCGACTCTCCTTTTTGTGCTACTCCTTCTACTCCTTCTCGAATCATTACCGCTAACTCTTCAGCACTCATCTTGGCCGGATGGAAAATCTTAACATCACCAGCCTTTGCATCACCTGTCTCAAACTGCAAAAGAAGAGAACCAGCCAATTCAACCTGTTCTGAAGGACCAAATAAAACCATTGTACGTGAAGCCTCGTCGTATACGGCAGTCACATAGGTAGAAGGTTCAGGTTCAAATGAATCATACTTCTTAGTCTTATCATTAAATTTAAGCCTTTTGGGTGCAGAATTTTTACCAAATGTCTTGTTTATCAGCTCAGCAACAACAGCGCCAGAAGAGTGCTTCAATGAATGAGTCTTCATTTGACGTTCAGCCGACGCCCCAACATCAATCTCATTCAATAACTGACGAATACGTTGAATACTATCAAGTCGATCGGTAATGATTAAACCCTTACCTCGGGATAAAGGAGCAATTGACCCCGCACTAGTTAACAATGAAGCTGCTGCTGTTGACACTTCCGCCGCATCAAGATGCTCTAACTGAATGACAAATGTAACTATCTGCCCCGGACGAACATCTCCAGACGTATCCGAACCTCTCAAAACTCTCAGCGGCAACTTTTTGAGATTTTCTAACTTTGTCAATTGCAGGTATCGTCCATTCTCCACAAGTGCAACACCTTTCATTGAAAGGATTACATTGAACACATCCAAAGCCTCTTGATAAGAATAAGCCTCTGAATCAAAAAAAGTTAAAGTACCTTCTAACGTAGTCTCCACAATTAAAGGCTTGTTAGCCATCTGGGAAAACCTCTGTAACGCATCGGTATAAGGAACACCGTCAAATTGAATACGAATATCCCGCTTCTGATCATCTTGAACAACCACCTTCTCATTCAGTTCGCCATCAGAGATATCAGCCTCTGAATCTGTAACTTTGGCAGAAGCTTTAACCTCATCATCTGCCATTAATAATTGGCAAAGCGGATTACAAATACTTATCAGAAAAAATGTAATTAGTCTTATATGATTCATCTCGTATTAAAGATCGGAGTAATGCGACAAACTTACAAATTACGGAAACATGTCGAAACCGTTACCCCACCACAGTAAAGACCGTTAAGATGCACATGTCCACGTGGACTTATTCACAACTTTCCCACAAGTTGAACACATCTTGGATACAGTATGCATTTTTGTTAAAAAAATGCCCAGCATGACTGATTCATTACCCAAAACACCAAGCAAAGGACCTCGCTGGTGGCCAGCTATCACAATTTGCGCTGTTCTTTTCGTTATTATTTTCTTTACCGACCAAGACTTTAATTTAGGAAGCTCAGAAGGAGACAATCAGCAAAAACAAGTCTTTAAGACGATTGGGAGCACAGTTATAGGATTCTTGTTACTTCTTATATGGGCGCTTTTTTTTGCAAGGTTTTCAGGAATCACACGCATTAAAATACTTGGTAGTCTTACTTTAGTTATAGGTATTTTCCTTACCTGCTTTCGGTTTAGCCAGTTCAGCGGAAACATGGTACCAATTTTTGAATGGCGTTGGTCCCAACGAGAGCTTCCTACTGCAAAAAAACAGCAGCCTGAGAATCTGAACGAAAAATCAGAACCGGATTATCTGTCCAAGCTATCGTTTTCACAGTTCCTAGGACCTAATCGGGATTGTAAAATACCAGGATCCAAGCTCGCAACTGACTGGGTGAAAAATCCACCCAAACAACTTTGGCGACAACCAATTGGTGCCGCTTGGTCAGGTTTTTCAATTTCTGGTCATCGCGCAATTACTCAAGAACAACGTGAGGAAAATGAATCCGTCACCTGCTATCATATCGAAACAGGTGAAATACTTTGGATCACAGAGAACCCTGGCCACTATAATACTGCAATTGCCGGAGAAGGCCCACGCGCCACTCCAACAATTGTTGAAGATAAAGTCTTCACACTAGGAGCAGAAGGCATACTAAACTGCCTTAAACTCACTACTGGGGAGAGAATATGGCAGCGCAATATAGCATCCGATGCGGAACTTGATCTCAATGAAACAAAAGATCAAACCGGCGCATCTAATCCACGTAATAAGAGTAAAGAGTGGGGCTTTAGCAGTTCTCCGCTTGTGATTGATAACAAAGTAATAGTAAGTGCTGGAGGTGAAAATGGAAAATCACTCATTGCATATAATATATCTAATGGCGAAATAATCTGGCAAGGTGGCAATAGTCCTGCAGGCTATAGTTCTGCAATTGCAGCTAATTTTGAATTCAATGATCCTCAAGGCACGCAAAAGGAAGAACATATATTAATTTTTAATCACGATGGACTTTCTGCCCACTCTCCCAAGAACGGTAAAGTTTTATGGTCATTTACTTGGAAAACTTCCACCCCACATGTTTCAGTTCCAGTAATAATTTCCGAGGACAAGGTATTGGTTAGTCTAGGATATGGAAATGGAAGCAAACTAGTTCAAATCACAAAAAGCGAAGGCAACTATTCTAGTGAATCACTTTGGCATTCTCGCCGCATGAAAGCTAAATTTACTAATCTTGTTTTCCATAACAATCACATATTTGGATTAGATGATGGAATCTTTTGTTGCATTGAAACAGCAAAAGGCCGACCTAAGTGGAAAGACGGACGCTACGGACATGGTCAAATCCTTCTCCGCAACAACCAAATAATTGTCATGGCTGAGAATGGTGAATTAATCATGCTTGAAGCTAACCCTGAAAAACATACAGAACTTACTAGGTTTCCAGCACTCAACAGCAAAACATGGAACCCTCCCGCACTGGCTGGAGAATACTTACTTGTTCGCAATCACCGCGAAGCTGCATGCTATAAACTTCCACTTAAATCCTCCATAGATTAATTCTGCTTAATGAAAGAAGATTTTATTCGAAGAAAAGAACGATGGGCAAAAAAAATGTCCAATAAAGGACAAGTCAGCCGCCCCCATGCTGGACGACTACCTCCAGGACAACACGAGGTAAATAACTTCCCTGTTCTAGATTTAGGAATTCATCCAGATATACAATCCAGTGACTGGGAATTAAAGATTCACGGAGAAGTCGAAAACCCGACTACTCTAACTTGGGAACAATTCATGGAATTACCCCAATTTCAAGATGTCAGCGATTTCCATTGTGTCACCACATGGAGTCAATTTGATATGGAGTTCAAAGGCGTAGCTTTTTTCACGTTAGTGGATCTAGTTAAACCCAAGCCGAACGCCTCTCATCTGTTTTTCATTGGCTACGATGATTACACCACGAATACAACTCTTGATACATGTTTGGATGACGACGTAATGATCGCTCATTCATGGAACGGCCAGCCACTAACCATTGAGCATGGAGGCCCGGCTCGTATGATTATTCCAAAACTCTATGCATGGAAAGGAGCTAAGTTTATTAAAGAAATTATCTTTCGAGATCACGATGAACTTGGGTTCTGGGAGAATCGCGGATATTCCAACACAGCCGATCCTTTTATTGAAGATAGGTTTAGTTGATCAATTATTAAGCCAGTATCCCATCAACTATCTTAGGCGAATTATCTGGACCAATCAGCCTTTGATCTAAACCTTGATATCTATAACTAAAATTAAATGGATCCAGCCCAAGCAGATGAAGAATTGTGGCTTGCAAGTCATGAACATGTACTGGGTTTCTTGCTACTGTATAACCTAACTCATCTGTTTCACCGAAAGTTATTCCCTGATTTAATCCTCCTCCCGCCATCCAGACAGTAAAACAATCTGGATGATGATCACGACCGAGAAATTTCGAACCATTACGCTCCTCATTCATTGATGTACGACCAAACTCACCCCCCCAAACAACTAGTGTTTCGTCTAATAATCCACGTTGTTTAAGATCCTTTAGAAGAGCCGTAACCGACTTGTCATTTTCCCCACACTTGATCGGCAACTGTTTCACCAAATCATTGCTAGCTCCAGTACCATGAAAATCCCATCCCCAATCAAATAACTGCACAAAACGCACGCCTTGCTCAACTAAACGACGTGCAAGCAGACAATTATTAGCAAATGATGCCTTACCAGGCTGAGCACCATACTGCTCAATAGTTGCTTTGGATTCTCTCGAAATATCCATTACTTCCGGCACACTAATCTGCATACGGTATGCTAATTCATATTGATTAATCCTTGAAAGCGTTTCGGGATCACCAATTTCACGGTACTCTTGTTCGTTTAATTTCTTTAAAGCGTCCAAACTCCGACGTCGAACCTCTCGACTCATACCTTTCGGATTAGAAACATAGAGTATCGGATCACCAGTGCTACGACATTGAACACCTTGATATACTGATGGCAAATAACCACTTCCCCATAAACTCTTACCTCCAGACGGATCTGTCCCGCCAGATATTAGCACGACAAAACCTGGTAAATTAGAGTTCTCAGAACCCAATCCATAAGTTACCCAAGACCCCATGGAAGCAGCACCATTTCTAGGTGAACCGGTATATAACAACATCTGCGCCGGCGCATGATTAAACTGATCAGTATACATTGACTTAATAAAAGTTAAGTCATTTGCCATCTCAGTTAATTGCGGATACATATTACTTAACCACTGACCATTTTGACCATACTGCTTAAATGTATGAGGAGAACCAAGCAGCTTAGGATGACCTTTAATAAACGGAAGCCTACGGCCCTCAATAAACTCTTTTGGACACGGCGTGTTATTTAATTCATTAAGTTTTGGCTTGTAGTCAAAAAGATCCAACTGAGGTGGTGATCCTGCCATGTGCAGATAAATAACATTCTTTATTTTTGCCTTCACATGAGATTTACGAGCTGCGAAAGGAGCTGCCGCGCCTTTACTGATATTACCCAGAATAGAGCCAAGTGCCAAAGACCCAAGACCAACTTGACAGCGCTTTAAAAAATGCCGACGAGTAATGAATTGAGCCTGTTGTAATTTTAGATTCATTTTATCAAATCAACCCTTCATTAGGACCGCATCAAGATTCAAAAGTACATTGGCCAATACTGTGAAGGTAGCCATTTCCGAAATATTCGCACCCTCAGGGAGAGGAGCAATCTTACCATACAAATCTTTGGCTGAAGCAATTTCTTTTTCGTAGTAAGCCAGTTCACTTTCATATAGCTCTATCATAGCTGTCAGCCGATTTTCCTCAGGGGGTTTAACCAAAGCAAGCTTCAGTGCAAACTTTATTTTATCTTTAACCGTTGCACCCCCTTCAGTATAAATCCGATATGCCATTGCTTGGGAAAACTCTACATATGCTTCATCATTCATAGTAACAAAGGACTGCAACGGAGTATTGGTCCTGATACGCCGAACAGCACAAATTTCCCTACTTGGAGCATCAAAGGTTGCCATTGAAGGATAAGGAACCGTCCTGCGCAGAAAAGTATAGAAACCTCTTCGGTAACGATCTTCACCACTACTAGTTGCCCAATTCCGCTGTCCATTGAATGCAGCCTGCCAAAGATTTGGAGGCTGAGGTGGATAAACGGACGGACCATACATTTTTACGCTCTTCAAACCACTTAAAGCCAGCGCCTGATCTCGAACCATTTCCGCCTCCAATCGAAATCTTGGCCCACGACCAAGACGAATATTGCGGAAATCACTTTCAGCCAATTCACCCTGTACCTTTGCTGACTGAGAATATGTAGCAGACATAACAATCATCTTGATAAGATTTTTAATATCCCATCCTTTCTCTTGAAACTCGACAGCAAGCCAATCTAATAATTCCGGATGATCAGGCAGATTGCCCTGGGTTCCAAAATCCTCCTCAGTATCAAGTAATCCTCTCCCAAATAACTGTGCCCAAAAACGATTTACAGCCACTCGCGCAGTAAGAGGATTATCTTTTTGCAACAACCACTTCGCCACACCCAATCGATTAAACGGAGTATCCTTTTTTGGTTTATGAAACGACTCAGGAAAACCAGCCTTAACCATTTCTCCCTTTGAAAGAAAATTACCTTTCACTAACAAATATGTTTCACGCTGCTTGCCTTTTGGTAATTCCTGCATGTAAGGGGTAGTAACAATGGAATTTCGGAATTTTTGCTCCTCTTTTTTCTTTGACTCAATCTGCTTACGTAAAGGGTCCAATTCTTTAGCAAAAGAACGGTAATGTTGTTCTATTTTTTTACGCTGTGATTTTGAACGCTTAGATTCATCTAGAAGTAATACCGGTAATATATCTTTAGGAAAGTCAGCGCCTTTAAGATCAAAATAGAAACCGCTCTTTTTTCCATCATTTGAGATCTTTAATAAAACCTCATTCTCTCCTTGATTAAGCACTACCGTAATCTCTTCTTGGTCAACCTTCACATCTCGCTTGATCTTCTTCGAAAAAACTTCACGGCCATTTACCCAAACCTTAATTGCATCACCACTACTAAATGACAACTTTTGAGAACCCGCTATTTGCGCAGTAAGTTTACGCCGCAAATAAATCGATTCATATTCTCCCAAATCTAACTCATGAACTTTACCATCAATAAATTGCAGCTTGGGCTCCCATGCGAATTCTTTTTTTTCAGAATTAGCAAGTCGCGAAAAAATCTGCACTTCAGCTAGCGATAATATTGGCTCATTGCGCCCTTCTACGGACAACAACTCTATTCGAACTACAGAAACCTTTGTCTTGAGGTTAATTGGGATTGAAAACCCCTCATTAGGCTTAGGGTTACCCTTATTACCCTAAAAGAAATCCTTTTCAAAAAGAATCTCTCGGTTCTCATCTAGTGCTAACACACGAAATGCCGACAGCCGTTCCGAAGCTTCAGCCCTGTTCCAGACTACAACCTGAGTCACATCTGTAGGCTTATCCAAAAGCACCTCCCACCAAGGTGATTTATCATCCGGATTTTTTGTATGTGTAACTGTTTTATCGGTATATAAGCCAGAGGTGTTCCCATCTATAGCCAATCCAGCAAAACCATCGTAAGCAGTCGAAGACTGTTTAGCCTTTCCCTTTGGGGCAACATTTAATCCAATTGCCAATCTTTCCGGATCAAAAGACTGACTAAACGCAGAATCAAACGAATCTGCTTTAAATGGACCAACCGCCTCCCAAACTGTTCGTTCAGGCTCCGGCTTTGCTAAATCACGTAAAGATTTAACCTCCCACTTCCGCTGTCCTTTTGCCAATTCAGGAGTATGAATATTTAACTTGGACTGCAGTGATTTAATCTCTTTTAAAATCGAATCTAGTTTTTCAGTTTGCTCGCTAGTGGGATACGATAATCGAGGAGAATCATCCCCCCGATCTGCATCCTGAGTCTGATTAAAAAATGAATAAAACTGATAATACTCTTTCTGAGTAATCGGATCATATTTATGAGAATGGCATTTTGCACATCCCATCGTTAAACCCATCCAAACTTGCATCGTTGTGTCCACCCTGTCTCGCACAGCCTCAGTTCGAAACTCTTCATCATCAGTTCCACCTTCAGTATTTGTTTTAGTGTTTCGATGAAACGCAGTAGCCAATAACTGATCTCGATTAGGCTCAGGCAAAAGGTCACCTGCTAATTGCTCAATAGTAAACTGATCATACGGCATGTTTGTATTGAATGCATCAACTACCCAATCACGATATTTCCATATCACCCGCAATGGATCTGATCCGTATCCTGAAGAATCTGCAAATCGAGCTAAATCAAGCCAGACTCGAGCCCAACGCTCTCCATAAGCCGGACGAGATATCAAATCATCCACTAATAACTCATAGGCATTGTGCCTCTTATCATTCAGGAATGCATCCACTTCAGATGGACTAGGAGGAAGTCCTGTTATATCCAAAGAAAGTCGACGAATCATTGTATATCGATCAGCCATTTTATTAGGTCGATGACCCGTTGCCTCTAATTCGGATAAAACAAAATAATCAATACCGTTTTTCACCCATTCACGATTATTTACATTTGGGATACTCGGACGTTTTGGTGAAACAAATGACCAATGCCTCGCATAAACTGCACCACTATCAATCCACTTGCCTATTAGCTCAATTTCACCAATCGTCAATTTATGACCACTATCTGGAGGAGGCATTATCTCATCTTTATCAGTCGTCAATAATCTAGCATACAGTTCGCTTTCATCCCTATTACCAGGCACAATAGCAGGAATGCCTTTTCGCTGAGCAATAACTCCCTCTCGAATATCTAATCGCAAATCAGCCTTACGAGAACCATCATCTGGCCCATGGCACGAAAAACAATTACGAGAAAGCACAGGACGAATATCGCGATTATAATCAACCGAACTACCACAGACTGCTTCAGTAATAAAACAAACAACAAAGCAAAATCCATTAACAATAATTCTTTTTTTTAGAGAAAAACTCACGTCCTTAAAGAAAAAATGACACCGAATTCAACATCACGCCAGCCTTTAGTTACAGTCAAAAATCAAATAATTAAACCAGAACTAATTTGGTCGTTGTGCCGGAATTTTCCAGTTTTTATGCCAACGAAACTGCCAAAGTTTTTCATTGGAAGCCATCTCTGCATGACCATCGAAAAACACTAAATTAATAGCACCCGGTAAAACACTATTTTTGAAACGACTAGCTGGTAAAGAAATATTCCCAGCTGGATATTTGTGCCGCGCCAAAGTAATCCTTGCCATGCCAGCATTCTGCCCTGCATTACCATTGGCTAAATCGGAAGCGGGACGATCTCTCTCTTGTGGCCAAGCATCAACCCACATAGAGTCACAAAAAATCGGGCTCTCACTTGTATAACGAATATCAGAATCAAGTCGAAATGCATTCTTAACAAAAGGATACAATCCCGCACCATTAGGCCAGTCTCCGGAATAAAACCAACCATTGAGCGCATAACTACCGGTCCATTTAGGCTCCCTTGAACCAGGCCGCCTTTCATTTGACCAAACCCAAGCAGATGTCGAAGTCCCTGGCTTCCCTTTTTTATAAGGTGCCGTGGGACAAAGGCGTACCGCATCTACCTCTGAATAATATTTAGCTATAGAAGCCATCCATAACATATTCTGACCACGAAGAATCCCCCCATTATAGGAGGGTGTTCTTCCGGTTTCATTTGAATATAAAAAAAAGCCTAAACCTAGTTGCTTAACATTATTTAGACACTTTATTTCTGTCGCCTTACCCTTTGCTTTAGCTAAAGCAGGCAAAAGTAAACCAGCTAAAATAGCAATAATAGCAATCACTACAAGTAACTCAACTAAGGTAAAACCAAGCCTTTTATGGCAAAAAAATTTCACTTATAAAAAAACTATACTGAACTTCGTGATACAAAACCCAATAGAAAGACTCTGAAGAAAAACACACAAACAAAAAGCACACATTTATTGGAAATAATATAATTTTTTGTGTTAATTCTTAATTATTTCAACAATTTAAGACTAAACGAATCATTTTCTTTAAACCTGTAAAAAATCACAACTTACAAAAAGTAAAAAAACCAATGACGTAAATTAAATGCTCCTTTAGTATTCCCTTACCGATAAAATGAAATTGAAAAAGAAAATAACTATAGCTGTATTCGCTTCCTTCATCGCTTACCAAGCTCAGGATATATATGCCGATAAAACGGAACAAAAACTAACGGATAAACCGATTACTCAAGCAAATATCAGCGGCACCGAACTAGGATGGCGCCCTATGACCAAGGATGATTTTATAAATGTCAACTGCAACGATGATACATGGTTATTCGATGGCAATCTCATAAAGTGTACTGGCAAACCGGTCGGCGTCATTCGCACGAAAAAAATGGTGAAAAATCTCGAACTCGTTGTGGAGTGGAAACACAAACAATATGGTGGAAACTCTGGCGTGTTTCTCTGGGCCACTCCAGATAGCATCAAGCGACTTGAGGAGGGTAAAGGAAGACTACCCGCAGGCATCGAAGTACAGGTGCTCGACCTTGGCTACGCCGAAAAATACGAGAAGCAGCATAAAAAACCATCCGACTGGTTCACTTCACACGGCGATGTTTTCCCAACACAAAATGCTAAAATGAAACCGTTCCCGCCGGTGGCTCCGAACGGGAAACGCAGTTTCCCCTCGAAGAATACAACAAAAGGTGTCAACCATTGGAATCACTACTATATTCGCGCAATCAACGGCGAAGTACGCCTGTGGGTGAACGGCGTCGAAGTCTCCGGTGGCACCGAATGCCAACCGGCCACTGGTTACCTTTGCCTAGAGTCAGAAGGCGCTCCGATAGAATTCCGAAACCTCCGAATCCGCGAACTTCCTTAAACCTTAAAAACCTCGCGCTTATCTCAGCGCCATGAAAAAGATTAAAAGGAATCAGGCGCGAAAGTTTGCCTTCGACTGGCGGGATGAACCGCTGCTTCGGGTGACCTGTAATGAATCGGTCGAAATCGAGACTTGGGATGCTGGTTCCGGTTTCTTTAAGTCACCCGATGACAAGGCGATCCCAGAGAATCGGCCTGGCTTTGATAAACATCCCCCTCTTGCAAATCCTATCGGTGGCCCTATTTTCATTGAGGACGCCGAACCTGGTGATCTTTTGATTGTCGAGATCGAGGACATTCTCGTGGGCGATTATTCTTGGGTGGCTATTGGTCCAAATCGTGGCCCACTTGGCCAGTCGACCAGTTGGCCAGAAGTATCCGAAAACTACACGACCAAGATTTTTCGACATCAACACGGGCCAAGTGGCACGATGCGCGACGGCACGATGCAGTTCAGCGAAACCATCTCTTGGCCGATCACGCCATTCATCGGCACCATCGGCGTAGCCCCGGAACGCGAAGTCTGCACCAGCATCGACGGTCAGGGTGCCTGGGGCGGCAATCTAGACATACGCGACGTGACCATTGGCAGTCGGATTCACCTGCCGGTGTATCACAAAGGTGCAATGTTTTATCTAGGCGACGTTCACGCCAGTCAAGGAGACACCGAGTACACCGGAACAGCAGCGGAAACCTGTGCCACCGTGCGTGTGAAGTTCCACTTAGTCAAACGTAGGTGTCTTCCGTTTATGCGCATTGAAAAAAGCGACTCCATTATCGCCATTCACGCTACACGTCCACTTGAGACCGCTATCGACAAAGCGACGCAACTTCTTATGGAGTGGCTCGTCGATGAGTTCTCCTTTTCACAAGCTGATGCCTACTGCCTCGTTAGCACCTGTCCCGATTTTCGAATCAACGTCTACCAAATGCTATTGGCAACTGGCATGGATTTCGTCACCGGCGCAGAAATCCCGCGAAAGTATCTTAGCTGATTTCCATTCGCGAAGTGCTAATTCAGTGCCCAGTCAAAAAAGCCCATCGCATCAAGGTCAGCGCGTAGGGCGGCTTCAGCTTCCGGCTGCAGGCGATTAATCGGAGGTCGAACCGGCCCACAATCCACCCCAACAAAACCCATCACCGCTTTGCACGCTGCACCAAAACCACACTGGTACATACGCGCTATCATCTTAACTGATCGTGCCTGATCAGCTTTGGCCAATTCCATGTCGCCATGGTTGTAGGCATCGATGATTCGTCGGTAAAGCGGTGCGGCGAAATTATAGGTGCTACCGACCCCGCCTGCGCAACCCACCGCAAGCCCCTCGATTAGCTTCTCATCCGTGCCAAAAAGAATATCGGTTTTTACCGACTCATGATTCATACATCGCAAAAGTAGATCTAAATCCTGATTCGTAAACTTGATACCTGCAAAACTCGGTAATGTTTCCTTTGCAATCGTCATAAACGCCGCCGTATCTACCGTCACGCCTGTCATCGATGGGATATCGTAAAAATAAAACGGCAACCCCGGAGCCGGCTTGGTCATCTGAACAAACCAATCACACAAAGCTGCCTCGTTCGTCGGTTTAAAAAACGTGGGAGCCATCGCGGAGATAGCTACGGCGCCGGTCGCTTCTGCAGCACGTACCAGTTCCCGTGCATCCGGCAGGCTGTTGCAGCCAACGTGAGCAACGTTGACTAGTTTATGACGCTCCGCTTCTTCCCCCCACTTCTCGAACAGATTGATTCGCTCTTCAGTGCTCAAGGATAATGATTCACCAGTCGTTCCACTAACAAACACCCCATTAGCACCGTTTCCAGCAAAATGCTCCGCCTGTTTTGTCACCGCATCATAGTTGACTGAAAAATCGTCGTTCATCGGTGTATGCACCGCAGCAATGAGACCTTTAAGTTTCAATTTCATTTATAATTAAGAATTACTTGACCATTTTTTGGCCGAGAAATGTTTCTTTAGTAGACCTGTTTTTCCAAGAGTACGTCTCGGGATCAAAATCAAATGCCTTTTTCGATAACGCTTCCTTCGCCCACTTTCTTGGAAGCCACTTGGCCAAACGCAACTTCACCTGCTGATACTTCCTCTTCCCTGAAAGGTTCACCCTTTCCTCGGGGTCTATATTGTGATCATACAACTCCTCCGATCCATCCTCATAACGAATGTATCGCCAACGTTTGCTACGCACAGCAGCATTGCCTTTTCTAAACTCGATCAGTGCAGGTTGCCGGTTAGTCTCTGGCGTATTCAATTGTGATACCAAGCTCAACCCGTCAAGAGGCTGGTCGGTCGAAACTCCACATAGTTCCATTAGGGTCGGGAATATATCCAACAAGCTAACCGGCTGTTCGCAAACACCGGGTTTTATTTTTGGTGTAGCGATAATAAATGGAATTCGCGTAGCCTCTTCCCAGAGAGTAGACTTGTGCCAATGCCGTTTCTCGCCGAGATGCCAACCATGATCCGACCAAAACACTATCACAGTGTTTGCATTATAGTCGCTAGATTCGAGCGCATCGAGTACTCGCCCCAGCTGTTCATCGGCATAACTAATGCTAGCCAAGTAAGCTTGTACGGCCTGCTGTTTTGCATCCTGTTTTTCGATTTTCAACATATCGGACCGCCGCGAAGCAGCGAAACGCTTCCCGGCCTCAGGAACATCGTCTAAGTCATCTTCCGGACTATCGGGAATCACCACTTTATTCAAAGGATACATGTCAAAAAAACGCTTCGGAGCATACCACGGCAGGTGTGGGCGAAACAATCCGCACGCCAAAAAGAAAGGCTTGTCATGAGACTTCTGAAGATGGCGAACCACGAAGCCAGCCGTCCGTACATCATCCAACTCATCATCAGCCACAGGGATGATTCCCCAGTCGTTTTCGTGCGGCAGCCCTATCACTTTACTAAACGGAAATCCCGGTGGATTGGATACAGCCTTGGTCCATGGATAGTTAATCCTTGAACCACGAAACCAAGGGTCATCCCGAAACAAAAGTCGATAGTAATCGTCCCACTGTCGAGGCGGGTTGTTACCAGCCGTATGATGAAAAATCTTACCCGCACCAGATACCGTGTAGCCATTATTACGAAATAAGATCGGCAGGGTCTCTGCGTCAGGATAGTTCGGGTACCACCAGTGCTGGTTGTCGTAAAAGCCGGTTGTCGAGGGACGCAGACCCATCATGATTGCAGCCCGGGACGGGGCGCACTTTGGCGAAACACAGTGAGCGTTGGTGAAAAGCATGCCGCGATTAGCCAATCGATCGATGTTGGGCGTGTACACCCTACCCTCGTAACCACCAAGACAGTTGACCCAGTCCTTCATGTCATCGACAGCAATGAATAGGACATTCGGGCGGTTCGCTTTTGCTTGAGCTTGGTCAAGCAATGCCACCATCAAAAACAGACAGAAAAAAAGAAGACGATGCATCATCACTCTTTCTTAAACTCGGGATTCAGTCGCATCGGATCCGCACCAACTTTCAATTGCCACTCTTTTAATAAATTTAACATCCTTTGAACCCTCTTCGGATGTTCCTTGGCGAGGTTATTTGTTTCGCCAATGTCTTCGGAAAGGTTAAAAAGATAAACTTCGCCAGTCTCAAAAGCCTGCATTAATTTCCAGTCACCTTTCCGAATAACGCCTGCAGGAAAATTTTGAGGGTGCTTATTATAATGCGGATAATGCCAAAACAGTGCGTCACGTTTCAGCCCCAATTTCCCAGCCAACACCGGGGTCAAGTCGATCCCATCCAAATGCTGGTATGGCCTTAAAGGTTGTCCAATTGCAGTGAGTATCGTCGGATAAAAATCAGTGCTTGTGATAGGAACGCCAGACGTTAACCCTGCTTTACCACCACCCGGCCACTTGATGATCGCCGGCACACGCAGGCCCCCTTCATAATTCGACCCCTTATTTGCGCGGAGTGGCGTATTGCTCGTCGCCCTTGCAAACCCTCCATTGTCACTGGTAAATATCACCAATGTGTTCTTGTCCAACCCAAGCTCCTTCAGAACTCCGGTCACGCGACCAACACTATCATCCACACTTTCGACCATTGCTGCGTAGGTTGGATCTCCCTGCCGCTTGACTTTAGGAATCTTCTTGTACTTGGCAACCTTATCCGGCTTGCCCTGCAACGGCGTATGGACAGCATAATGCGAAAGCATCAAAAAAAAGGGGTTGGCCGCATTTTTCCGAATGAACGTCTCTGCTTCTTCAGCAAGCCGATCAGCAAGATAATCACCTTTTTTGCCAGACAGCGGCTGTTTCTTGAAAAGTGTCTGGCCGGTAGAGGGTATCCTCCACTTGCCCGTGAACGGATAAAAATAGCTACCTGGCGCACCGTAGTCTCTGCCAGCAATATTGACATCGAACCCCTGATGCTCGGGATAATAGTAAGTCTCCGTTCCTAGATGCCACTTACCCATAAACGCTGTCCGATAGCCATGCTCCCGCATTGCCTCCGCGATAGTCACCTCCTCTAATGGCAGGTTCGATATATAGCGTCCCTCCTTCATCTTGTGATCAGTACGATTCCAACGACCGGACGGCAGCCACTGCGTAAGCAACAGCCGGGCAGGATATTTGCCGGTCATGATCGCAGCACGTGTAGGAGAACAAACAGTGCAAGCTGCATACGCATCGGTAAACCTCACACCCTCCTTAGCCAAGCGATCAATGTGGGGTGTTTGATAATAATCACTGCCGTAACACCCAAGATCACGCCAACCAAGGTCGTCGATCAAAAAGAAAACAACGTTGATTTTGGCCTTATCTGCCTGTGTAGATCGCATCAAACCAACAAGCGCTATAATCGTTAATAGGATTTTCCCAATTTTCATTTTGTTATTTTTGAGGTAGAGCACTTTTCCATCCATTGGCCAAGCGCTTAGCCAAGCGATCCACGACTGACTGGACACTTGCATCGTCAGCCAAGTTCTCCATTTCATCCGGATCGATGTGACGATCGTAAAGTTCCCGAGCAACGACTGCCTTAGTTTTCCAATTTTGCCACTCCACGTAGCGATACTGCTTCGTACGGAAAGAATAACCCATGACATCTCCATGTCGCGAATGCCGGTTACCCTTCAGTGAACGTGGGTACTGGCTAAATACCGCCTTTTTCCAATTTTTCTCTGGTTCGCTAAACAGTGGCAGCAAGCTCACCCCTTCAAGTTTCGCCGGAGGTGTTAACCCGGCGAGCTCACTTATAGTCGGAAAAACGTCCACCAACTCAACAAGAGCATCCGTCTTACCGTACTTATGTCCAGGGGCAGCCACAATCAACGGCACACGCGTCGAGAGTTCATAATTGTTCGCCTTGGTCCAAAGTCCCTGCTCCCCAAGGTGAAAACCATGGTCGCCGTAAACCAGAACAATCGTATTCTGTACGAGCTTCAATCGATCAATTTCATTGATCAATCTGCCAACAAGCGCATCGATGTAACTGACGCAGGCATAGTAGCCGTGCCGCAATTCCTTCACCTTTTCCTCAGTTATTTTTCCATCCTTAGGAATATCAGAGTACCCCTCCAGTTCACGCCAACTCCGAGTCGCTAACTCGGGAGCATTCGGCGGATGCTCAACATGCTTAGGCAGCGGAATCTGTTCGCGCTTGTAAAAATCCCAATATTTCTTTGGTGCACTAAATGGCAAGTGAGGTTTACGAAAACCGATCGCGAGAAAAAACGGTTGCTTTTTCTCTCTTAACTCACCAAGCACCTGGATCGCGTCTTTGGCCACAATTCCATCAATATAATGATCATCCGATACGGCTGCAGACTCACTCGCCGCCCGTTTCAATCCGCTCCCTTTGAGATTTTCTGGGAGCGCATATCTGACTTTTGGATCGCGCACGAAATCATGCATCGGCGGCACCGACCACGACTTGGGATCCTTCGACGGTTCACCGCCACCATGCAGAATTTTTCCGATACTCCGTGTGTGATATCCGTTGTTTTTGAAATGCTGAGGTAGAGTGACAGCGTCCGGCTTGGCCTGTCGAAAGTGGGTATGAAGATCCCAAACTCGGATCGTATCCGGGCGAAGCCCTGTCAGCATCGAGAGGCGAGATGGAGAACAAACGGCCTGCTGGCAATGCGCTTGACTGAACACCATTCCTCGCTTGGCCAATCGATCAATGTTAGGAGTGACGGCTGTCTTGTCGCCGAAGCATGACAACGCAGGCCGTAGGTCATCAATGGCAATCATCAACACATTCGGCTTCGATTGACTAGATACAACCGTGCCCCCAGTAATTCCGGGTAGCAACAGGAAACAAACCATGCGGATGAGCATCATATCACTCAAAAAAATAGTTCCAGTAGTTGAGCTTTAGGTGTTTCTTATCCGGCTTTCCCTCACGCATACTGGCGATAATCTCTGCCTGCAAGCGGAGAATATTTTGGGGATTCAAAAACGGATCATTAGTCGCCCTTCGCCATTTAATCAGTTCGTTTTTCAGTGCGGCAAACTGATCATGGAACGAGTCATCATTAGCAAGATTTCTGAATTCGTACGGGTCATTTTTCAGGTCGTACAACTCAAACTCCGGAGGACGCCGCATCAGGTCGTAGGCAGGACCGACAACTCCGTTTTCCTTCACCACCTTTTTAATACCGGCAAAAAAACGATTCATCGTGAAATCATATCCAGGATTCACCGTATTCAGCTGTAGATTTTGAATGAGTTTGTAACGCTCCCCACGAATGGAGCGCTGAGGGTAAAAGTTGTGCGCTGAGTGAAGGTGAAACTCGGTGAACAAATATTTTCTCCACTCAACGCTTTCTCCACCCAATAGCGGGATCAGTGAACTACCTGCCAACCCTTCCGGAAGCGGTGCGGCCGCAGCACTCAGAATTGTCGGCATTAAGTCCAATGTGGAGACTAACTCATTTTTCACAGAATCAGCGAAACCTGGCTTACCGCTCCACTGCATGAGAAGAGGAATACGCACACCCCCCTCGTACGATGTCCTTTTACCACGGAGTAAATCCGCACCATGATCGCCCATATAAATGATCAGGGTATCCTTTCGTTTCCCGGATTGGCCCAATGCCTTCAGCAAGTCACCAATTAACGAATCCAAACGACTCATGCAGTTGTAATAATCTGCCGTTTGTTGTCGCAGTTCTAGTGTATCGATCCCAAAATATGGCAACGGTTTTACGTCCTCAGCATTCAACGGCTTTTTCGGCAAACCCTTCACTTGACGAATAAACGGTCGATGCGGATCGGGATAATTTACACTCAGAAAAAACGGTTTTTCCCCCTGCCTCATGAACTCGGCAGCATACTTGACGTAGTCATCCAGTTTTTTACGAGAGAAATTCGAGGTGGAAATCTTTTTGTAGTCGAACGGAAAAGCAGATGCTGGGTTGATGTGCAACTTGCCGATAATGCCGGTCTTGTATCCGGCTTGTTTCAAACTTCGAACCAAGTTTGGTGTATCTTCCTTGTAGAGCTGAAACTTCCATGTTGCCAAACCAATCTGGCCGTTTTGGTGGGGATACAATCCAGTAAGCAAAGCTGCGCGGGACTGGCTGCAACCAGCCTGCGGCACGTATGCCCGGTTGAATCGAACCCCTTTTTTAGCAAATTGATCCAGCACTGGAGTCTGCACATAGGGATCGCCATAGCAGCCTAGTTCCGGCCCGTTGTCTTCGGACACAATTAGCAGTATATTCGGCCGGTCTGCCGCTTGGACAAGCATTTCGCCAAACGCGATGAAAATCAGAAAAGAAATGTATTTTTTAAATAATTCCAGTCGCATTATTTTAAAAACTCCTTCCTCTTGGCTAAGGAGTCGAGTTCGCTGAGTTTTAATCGAACACTAACGATGTAGGGCAACTCTCCCTTGGTCCAGTGTCCGTAAGTGGTGGTGACGATAGTATCATCCGGCAGGATTTCCACTGGTGGATAAGCACAATCAGCGCCCTTGGTGTTATCCATCAAGCGAACCCGGTACTGTCCTTCACTACCCTTGACGATGTCCTCGTATGCCCCGACCCAAGCGACCCAGTCACCAAATGTCGGTGTATCATGAGTTCGATCACGAAAGGAGATGAATAGTCGACCATCCTTCGTGTAACAGCCGGTGTGACGGTCACCGGTCAAAGACGCCGGCAGTTCTCTCGGTTTTGTCCAAGTCTTGCCTTCGTCGTTTGAAAAAATTACATAGGAATTTCGGCGCCGGGAATTCTCACGCAACAACACGCAGAGCTGGCGTCCATTTGGAGAACGAATAATCCCCGGCTCGCACAAATGCACATCGCTTCGAGCAAAAATCGCCTCTGGGAATGACCACGTAAGACCACCCTCCTTGGAAAATGTTTTGAACAACGTAAATACCACAGGCTTTTCCTGCTGTGCTTTATTAGTAAAAAAACGACCGTCGTCGTGAAACATGGCCATGTAATGCCCCTTCCCAGTCTTCAATGGCTCAAGGCAACCCATGACGACTATACCTCCCCAGTCACCAACCTTCTTCAGCTCGCTCCAGCTTTTACCGTCATTCTCACTAACTGCTAATCGAGCCGGATAAAGTCCAGACCACATAATTAGACGTTTCTGATCTTTCGCGTCTATCACTCGGTGAATTGTTGGCACTTCTTTACTTGTTTCCCAACTTTTCGGAGTAGACAAACGAACACTCCATGTAAGACCTCCATCTTTGCTACGCTTATAAACAATACCCCCCTTACCATGCCCCTTAGGGTATACAATCAACATAGTCTTGTTATCCTCCAATAATACTGTGGTCGGATGACCTAGGTATTGACCTTTTTCCTTATCCACAACGACTTGACGGAATGTTTGTTTCGATAGATCAATTGTCGGAATTGAATAGCCTTTCGATTGCACACCCCCCTCCGCTTGAACGAGTTGTCCAACCAAGCAGAGACTCACAAAAAATATAACAAGACGTTTCACTTTTTAGATTTTCCCTATGGAAGATAATTCTGATTCTAGTTTTTTATTATAGGCTTGATGAGCCGTAATATTTTCCTTTGCACTTGCTCCATAAAATATAAAACCTAGAGCACGACGATGGCGAAAATTACTTTTGTTTGCATCGGCACGATGGATTGTCATCGCTTGGTGAACCAGCAAGTCACCGGATTGAGCATGGCAGGCTACTTCATTAGCTATATCATCTTCTGTTCCGAAGTCTGAAATACCTTGAGAAAAACCTAGAGTCTGCGTGCGATTGTGAAGTCGCATTCCTTTTTCATGTGAACCACGCACATAACGCACACAGCCGTTTTCATCGTCGATCGAATCCAATGCCAACCACATAGTTAAGGCCCGAACGGGATGATCAAGCATGAAATAATAACCATCCTGATGAGGAGGAGTAGCCGAACTTAGCAAAGGAGACTTATTAAAGTACTGTAAATTTTTCAGCACCACTTTTTCGCCAAGAAGAAATTCCGCTAAACGTCGAGGCTTATCATTCATTAAATGTAAAAAGTATGAATCATACTGATGCATACGTTGAATTTGTTTTAATGATTTAGGATTTTGCTTATCTTCGAAAAACACTTCAGTCGGTTCTAACTCAGGCATAACATCTCTTTCGAACCTACATAATTCAGACTTAATCTCCATCGTCTGTTCGACACCATAAAAACTCGGAATAGCCACAAATCCATCGAGTTTGAATGTCTTAAATATTTCAGATTTTTGACCCATTATACTCTATGGAATCAACAACAAGGCACAGCATTTACTTTACTCGATAAAAACCAAACAAAAAAAACGGCGACCAAAATGGCCGCCGTTTTAAAATTAAATTCATCTAATTGTCAGATGGAGGTGGAGGCTGTTCTTGTAAACCAACAGACTCAGCAATATCCCTAAATTCCTCCTTTTCAACGGTATTTAAACATTTGCCTCGCTCGTTAAGCTTTTCGTTAATCTTAACAACTTTTTCAGTCATTTGCTCGTGCGTATCTTTAGTGCCTCCAGCAAGAACAAAATTATCTCCCTGAGTAATGCGCTTGTGACCATCAGAATCCAAACCAACACCAAGCATCATTGCTTTCTTTTCATTACTATCCCTTGACACCCACGCAATTTAACCTTTTTAACAAAGTGGTCAAGGGACAAACTTAGTAGTTTAACTAAGTTTATAATATGACTTTAACCATTAAGTATTCGCCGATACTTTTGCCAAGCGGTAAATGAAGATTGCCATTGCACAAATAAATACCACTGTTGGAGATTTCATAGGAAATTCCAATAAGATTGCCGAATTTTGGGATCAGGCAGACAATTCAGGAGCCGATATGGTTGTGTTTCCAGAATTAGCACTCTGCGGCTATCCACCGAGAGACCTTCTGTTAAAAAAAGCTTTTCTAAGAGAAAATGAAGAAGCTCTGGAGAGATTAATCAAAATAGGAAGGAAAGCCGTGGCAGTGATTGGTTTTGCCTCAAGAAACAAAAATGAATCCGGCCGCCCCGCTTGCAACTCAGCGGCAGTTATACAAAACGGCAAAATAATTGCCACTCGCCACAAGTCATTACTCCCAACTTATGATGTTTTTGATGAGGATCGATATTTTCAACCAGCTAAAAATATTGAACCCGTGGAAGTGCTAAGTAAGAAAATTGGCATTACAATTTGCGAAGACATATGGAATGATGATGTTTTCGTTCATGACAGACGATATCAACACAATCCTACGAAAGAACTAGCAGCTGCAGGAACTGAGTTATTACTAAACCTTTCTGCTTCACCTTGGTCACTAGGCAAGGAACATAGCCGTCATATATTACTTTCTCAATTATCGTCAAAACATGAACTGCCTGTCGTATATTGTAATCTAGTTGGCGGAAACGATGAACTAGTATTTGACGGAGGCAGCCAATACTACAACAAACATGGTGTACTAGGCGCAAATGCAAAAATGTTCTCTGAAGAACTTCTCATTGTAGACACTGAAACAATCGAGCCTAAATCAAGTAACACAGAGGAAGATGATGCAAAAATTTTTAATGCATTATCACTTGGGGTAAAAGACTATCTTCATAAATGCGGATTTCAATCTGCCGTAATAGGCCTCAGTGGAGGCATTGACTCAGCTGTGACCGCTGCCATTGCTGTTAAGGCTTTAGGAGCTGAAAACGTAAGAGGAGTTGCAATGCCTTCACAATACTCATCACAGGGAAGCCTTGATGATGCAGAGAACTTAGCTGAAGTCTTAAACATTCAGTACGACGTAGTGCCTATTGAACCAGTATTTGAAAAACTAAAGTCTCAGTTATCTGACATATTTTCAGGAATGACTGAAGATACAACAGAAGAAAACATGCAAGCCAGAATTCGTGGCAATATTCTAATGTCCATGTCTAATAAATTTGGATCCCTTCTACTTACAACCGGAAATAAAAGTGAACTTGCGGTTGGTTACTGCACACTCTATGGAGACATGTGTGGAGGCTTAGCAGTCATAAGCGATCTACCTAAAACACGAGTTTATAGTCTGGCAAAGTGGATAAATCGCGAACAGGAAATTATTCCCAATTCAACCATAACCAAACCACCCTCCGCCGAACTTCGACCAGGGCAAGTTGATCAGGATTCATTACCAGACTATTATACTCTAGATAATATTCTTGAAGAATACGTCGTAAACGGGAAAGACACTGAATCCATAATCTCATTAGGGCATAACCCAACCACCGTTAAGCAAATAGTTAAATTGATCAACAATAACGAATATAAACGCCGACAAGCTGCACCTGGCATCAAGATCACTAGTAAAGCCTTCGGTGTGGGTCGCCGGATACCAGTAGCTAAGCATTATATATAATCGCTAACAAACGAACTTATGAGAATAAGTTCTGCTTGTCTTTAATAATTTTGCAGGCAGTCTCGCGCGCCGCTAAGGTAATATTAATTATGATTCGGATTCCTGTGATCTACAAATATGCCCGTATAATATTGCCTCAATTTATCAAAGCTGCCCTTGTAGTTTTTACCTACCAAGTTACTGCCGATGAAATTTCAAAGGAAAACATTTTCATCAAACCGCGCCCTTCGGTCACAGCATTGCGGGTTGAAGCACCTCCAGTAATTGATGGAGAACTTGACGAAGGTGTCTGGCAACAGGCTTCAATTGGCGGAGACTTCATTCAATACGAACCCTTCGATGGCATAAAAATGTCCGAACGTACTGAATTTCGAATTCTATATGACGACAATGCAATTTATATAGGAATTTGGGCTTTCGATTCCGAACCTGAAAAGATCCTAGCGAGAACCATGTCTCGAGACATATGGCCCAGAGAAGACGATTGTGTATTTATTGTAATTGATACTTTTTTAGATCGACGCAACGGCTATGCCTTTACAATAAATCCTAATGGAATTCGATATGATGCTATTATTGCTAATAATAATTTTAATGGCGACAGCTGGGATACAATTTGGAGTTGTAAAAGCAAGATAACAGAAAAAGGCTGGTTCAGTGAAATCGCTATTCCATTTGATTCCATTGCATTCGCTCCTAATCAATCAACGTGGGGTCTTAATATTTCACGAACAATTAGACGCAAAAACGAAAAGGGCCGATGGCATAACGAAGGCAGATACTTAAAAACTTCAAGCATG
This sequence comes from Verrucomicrobiota bacterium, assembly GCA_036166355.1. Classification (GTDB taxonomy): domain Bacteria; phylum Verrucomicrobiota; class Verrucomicrobiia; order Limisphaerales; family UBA1096; genus UBA1096. Next base: position 28,872 of record JAYZHR010000255.1, read on the forward strand.
GCTAATGCAGGTGAAATCCGCGGACTAAATAACTTAAAAAATGCAAGCAAATGGGAACTTCTGCCATATGGCATAGGTAAAATTAATTACGATCATGACGTTAAAAAAAGTTCTTCATTAGGTGATTTCGGTGGCGACATCTCCTATCGCCTAGCTCCAAATCTAAACGCTAGTATTTCAATGAATACAGATTTCGCAGAAACAGAAGTAGATTCCAGACAACTAAACTTCACACGTTTTTCCCTAATGTACCCAGAAAAACGTGATTTTTTCCTAAAAGACTCTGGTATATTTCAATTCGGCCCCTCATCAGGATCAAGCCCTCTACCTAGCACTCCATTTTTCAGTCGTCGTATTGGCTTAACAGCTAACGGAAAGCCAAGACCAATAAATCTAGCAACCAAACTTACTGGTAGAATTGGAAAATACAATATAGGGATGATCGGCGCCATGCTTGATGGACAAGATGAGCTGAATTCTCAAAATACTTTTGTCACTCGTGTTTCCAAAAATGTCCTAGAACAATCTAATATCGGATTCATCAACACCATCGGCGATCCAAATTCTAATAATGATTCATATATGATTGGAACCGACTTTAACTACAGAAACACAAAATTTCTAAACGGAAAAACCCTCAGAGCAAACCTATACTCGATGGCAAATTTTGATGAAAACACTGACTGGAGTTACGCACATGGCGGTAGTGTGTACTACCCCAACGATATAATTTACACAGGAGTTTCCTACTATGAAATCGATGAAGAATTTAAACCTAAACTTGGCTACACCAGAAGAACTGGAGTTAGACGCTATGGCTCAGCATTTTCTATCAGCCCAAGAACTGAGAATATTAAATGGCTAAGAAAATATTCTTTCGCATACTTTAATCACCTATACACATCACTAAATAACGAAATCGAATCCCAGAAACATTCATTTTATATTCCACGTCTAGACTTTGAATCAGGGCTACAAATGGCTTTTGAAATCGAACGCGAGTTTGATAAACCCGAGCAAGATTTCGAAATTTCAGGTGGCGGCATAGTGCCAGCCGGTGAATATTGGATTACTGACTATAATCTTGATATTGATTTACCTGACACGGGTTTAATTAATGGAGGCTTCGGTTACGTATTTGGGGATTGGTACCATGGAAAAAAACAAACCGCCTATACAAGATTAGGATATGATCCTATTAAATGGCTTAATACCAGCATTAGTTATACATACAATTTATTTGAACTCCCTGATATTGAATTTGACGCTCAAATTACATCCTTAAATGCACGCATTAATTTCACCCCCGACATGGGCTGGTCGCATCTTATCCAATACGACAATATATCCGAATCAATAGGATATAACACTCGGTTCTTTTGGGAATTTCAACCTGGTAAAAAATTCTATGCCGTACTGCGGCAGAATTATGGCGATGAATACCATTTATGGGAATTAAGAGAGAGTGAATTCTCTATTAAAGCTTTGACTACATTTCGCTTCTAAGAATTGTTTATCACACAAAACTCACAGAAATCCATATTGAAATGAAAACTTTAGTTAGTTAACAAGACCGGCTCTTTTACACCGGGGTTTGATACAATCTCAACTTACAGATCTCCTTAATTGAATAAACAAATAGAAAAATGGCACTAAGACTAGGCGACGAAGCTCCAAACTTTCAGGCAGAGACCACTGAAGGAAACATTGATTTTCATGAATGGATAGGAG
>JAYZHR010000256.1:0-9386 GCA_036166355.1 Verrucomicrobiota bacterium
CACCTCATCAAGATTCTGGTATATAACAACCAATCTTTCACCTTTCTTTTCATCAGGCACACCAGTAACAACAAATGTCTGTTCTGTTAGTTCACCCAACTCATGCAACTTTTCCTCCACCTTAATATGCGGAACCATCTCGCCTCCTATCTTGCTAAACCGACTCAAACGATCTGTAATCGTGATAAATCCATCATCATCCATTGATGCTATGTCTCCAGTAGTATACCAACCTTGATGTAACACTTCAGCAGTCTTGTCTTCTTGACCAAGGTATCCCTGCATTACATTCGGACCCTTCACCAGCAACAAGCCTGGCTGACCAGGCGCAATCGGTTCACGGTTATCAGGATCAACGATGCATGCAACCATTCCTGGGAGTGGATGCCCAATGCTTCCTCGCTTTCCACCAACTTGCCGAAAACCAGCCGAACGAAAATCCCATGTATTAATTGTAACAACCGGCGACGTCTCTGTCGTTCCATAACCCTCCATAGGCCGCAAACCAAACTTATCTTCAAAGGACACAGCCAAACGCTCCGGTAATTTTTCTGCCCCTACTAATGCAAATTGCACACTACCAAACTGCTCCGGAGTGCACGCTCGCATGTAAATTTGCAGAAACGTAGGGGTAGCAAGGAGAAATGTTACTCCGTAGTCCGAAACCAACGAACCAACGCCTCGCCCATCAACTGGGTTAGGATGATATACCGCACCAGAACCTAGAATTCCCGGTAACCAAAGAGTTCCAGTAAAACCAAAAGAATGAAAAAATGGCAAAACCCCCAATATCCGATCATCCTTATCCAAAGCGAACGCTTGCCCAACCTGCTGAATATTTGATGCAATATTGTAATGCGAAAGCATCACACCTTTCGGCGAACCAGTACTTCCACTGGAAAATATCACCGTAGCTAAATCATCCATAGAAACTTTGTTTTTATTACCTAAATATCTCTCAAGCAGACTAACTGGCAGAAGAAATGCCGCCGTGATAGCACTAAGCTTGACTATTATGCTCACCGATTTGACTAATTCTTCCACTAAGACCGTCTCAGTCGGCACCTCCAATTTAACCTGCTGAAGAAACTCCCCAGATGTCACCACCGTCTTGATATTACACTGGTCAATGCAAGATTTGAGGGCCTCTTTCGACAAAGTATAATTTAAGTTTACCGGCACTTTACCAGAAAGAACTGCAGCATAATTGACCAATGCTCCAGCAACTGTGGGAGGCATTAATATCCCCACCATCTGCTGCCCTTCCCATTTCTTTTGGAGTACTCGAGCAATTGCCACTGAACCAGTCAAAGCATCCATACAATTTACGCTTCCGCGTTTAGCGTCAGCAGCAAACATCCGAAACGGATGCTTCTTGAATGAACGAACCAAAGTCCGATGAAGTGGTTGCATATATTTTTTGCGATGCTCCCAAGCATCCGCACCTAGTTCTTGAACTGCCTCTCTCACGCGATTTGGAGGAGCATTGTGAGGTAAAGGTTCACCGTAACTCACTGTAACTCGGTAGGGAATACGCTGAGGCATTTTGAAAAAGAATTTACTCCGTGAATAACTAAAAATACTTCCCCACACTCCATCGAGGTGCACAGGAATAATTGGAGCATCTACTTCTTTCATAATTTTTTCGTAACCACGCCTAAATGGAAGCATTTGACCTATGCGGGTTATCTGTCCTTCCGCAAAAATGCACACCACTTCCCCGTCTTCAATCGCCTGACTTGCTGCCTTAAGCGATTTGATCAAGTCGCGTGGGCGAGACTCAGAATCGACGGGGATACATTTCATAATTCGAGCAAAAACCCCTAAGACCCTCTTTTCCATATAACCTGCATACATAATAAACCGGATTGGCCGATCTGTTGTCGCCTGCAGCAGAAGTGCATCGATAAAAGAAAGATGATTACAAACAAATAACACTCCACCACGCTCAGGAATATTATCTCGCCCTACGATATTTAATCTGTAAATCGTCCTAGTAATAAAGAATCCCAAAAGCCGAACGAGAGAATCAGGCAGTAGATAAATAATATAAGTCGTCCCGGAAAACATCAGTACTGCGATCGCAAGAAAAGTTTGCTGTGGCGACAAATCTAATGCCATTTCCGAAGTCAAAACATAGTAAATGAGTGCTGATAAAAAAATACCGACAAATGATAAGGTAGACGCAAGAGCCACCACTGTTCCTTTATTTTTTTTATCAGGTCGTTGTTGAACCAATGCAAGTATTGGAACCAGAAAAAAACCACCTGAAAAACCAAGCCCTCCAATATTAATGTAAGCCCATGCTTTACTTGGAGCTTCTACCGACATCATAGAGCAAAAAACCACCATCCCGAGTGCTCCAATCGGAATCAGTCCATATTCGATTTTTTTCCCAGAAACAAACCCCGCCATTAGGCATCCCACTCCAATTCCCACAGCAATAGTCGCTTGTAAATAACTGCTCTCCAAATCACTCATTGATAGAACCTCTTTACCATAGATGATGATATGCAACTGAATCATCGCCGCAATGAAGTAAAAAAACATTTCTCCAAGAACAGCAAAAAACAGAGGCCGATCAGTATAAATGAATTTAACCTGCCGAAATAGTTCGGATACAAAATTAAAGTTGAATTGCTTTGAAGTATTCGAACTGGGAATACGTGTGATACTTAAGCTGCAACACAAACCAATACCTGCTAATACCACAAGCACCAAACCTGCAGTTACTGTATTAGCGCCAAATCTGTCCGAAATATAACCGGCAGCCACCATTCCCAAGATGATGGCCATGTTGGTTCCCATCCCGATCACTCCGTTGCCCCAAGTTAGTTTCTGGGAGGGCAAGAGCTCAGGCAAACTTCCATATTTAGCCGGCCCAAAAAAAGCACTCTGTGTGCTCATCAGAAAAATCACTCCCATTATAAAAATCACATTCCCTTTCAATAATGCAATTGTAGCCAATATCATAATGAATACCTCTGCTACCTTCGTTCCAATTGCGACTGCTTTCTTTGAATAACGGTCAGACAGATATCCCCCAGCTAATGAAAACACAATAAATGGAACTGAAAATACAGCTCCAATAAGCGGAATAAGTGAATCTATTTGATTCGTATCACCCTCATAAGTTTTCATCACAAAATAAATCGCGAGAAACTTAAATAAATTATCGCTAAAAGCCCCCTGAAACTGAGTGAGAAAAAGACTCCAAAAACCCTTTAAAGACTTCTTTGAAGAGGTAGTAGTATTATCCATCTTTCTGAGTGAAAGAGCATTCTAACAAATAAAGTTTATTTGTACCAATTGATTATCCAAATGTTACTATTGAACAGATCTATCTTTACGTTACGCTGTTACAAGGCGCTTGCATAAGCCCATGCGATATTGACTAGACTCAATTGTTACAAAGACAATTGTAATAAAGTAATGAAAAGTAAACCTTGTGTAATTTTGATGGATAATGGCTCGCATAGGGCAGAGTCGACGATAAACTTGCGTAGAATAGCACAATCACTCAGTCATCATATTGGCATAGAAGTTCATCCTGTTTCCTTACTTCATTCAACCAATGTTTCCCCTTCAGAACTAAATGGAAAAAAAGCAGAAATACTGGAACCATTTATTAGGTCAAAATGTGAACAAGGATTGAACTCATTCTTTATAATTCCATTTTTCTTTGGTCAAAGTGCTGCGCTCAAGGATTATTTACCACAGAGAGTAAAAGACATTCAAAGTAAATGGCAAAAAACAGAAGTAAGACTAGCTCCAACCCTAGTGAATCTAGCCGATAGAAACGACTACAGTGTCTCAAATATTATTGGCGAACTGGTACTAGAGAAAATCGATGAAGAAAATTTGGACAAACCTCACGTTACTCTTGTTGATCACGGCACCCCACTAAAAGAAGTCAATCAAGTCAGGAATCATGTTAGTAACCAATTAAATGAAATTCTTGATGGTCATGTAGCTATAGTAAAAGCTTCATCAATGGAAAGAAGAGAAGGAAAAGACTACGAATTTAATGAACCACTTTTGGAAAATCTTCTCGGACAAAACGACTTTATCCAAGATGTCGTTCTAGCAATGCTATTTATTTCACCAGGAAGACATGCAGGATCAGGTGGTGATATCGATCAAATTTGTCAATCTGCAGAGATTGAATGCAACACCTTACGCACATTCAAAAGTAAACTTTTCGCGATGCACCCGAAAGTTATAGACTTACTTGCTAGTCGGTTTAAAGAAGGACTAGAAAGCCGTCCAATAGTTTAAAGCAAAAACTTTCCATCACCTTGATTTATAATATTACAATATATTTATTTGAATAAAACCAATCCGCTTGTCCACTTGGCCAAGCTGCTTTACTTTGTTCCGCGCGTGGCTGGAAAAAAACAAAAAACTCCTACTCCAATTGATCTACCTTTCGAGGATGGATTAAAAAAACTTGAAATGATAGTTGAGAAAATGGAAGGAGATGAATTGCCTTTAGAGGAGCTGCTTAAGCACTACGAGGAAGGCATCCGATTGGCAAAAGTATGCCAAGACAAACTTGAATCTGCAGAATTAAAGATCAAAAAACTTCAGCCTAATGCGAATGGTGAAAATGAACTCACCGACGAAAACTCGATTCAACTATAGCATGGCAAAAACTAAAACCCCAAACCGCTATCTCGACATGGTTGATCACCCTGCGCATGTCAAGAAATTGACGGTGAAACAGCTTGAACAATTAACAAAGGAACTTCGGCAGGAACTAATTGAAGGACTCGCAAAAAATGGAGGTCACCTTGGTCCAAATCTAGGCGTGGTGGAATTAACAGTAGCCATGCATAAGGTATTCGAAACGCCAAAGGATAAATTTGTGTGGGATGTTAGCCATCAATCTTACGTGCATAAACTTCTAACTGGTAGAAAAAAGAGTTTCCGAACTATCAGAACCACCGATGGTCTAAACGGATTTTCTCTTCGTACTGAAAGCGAACATGACTGTTACGGAGCTGGCCATGCTGGCACTGCCTTATCTGCCGCACTTGGAATGGCTGCCGCACGTGATCAAAAAGGAAGTGAAGAAAATGTAGTATGTGTATTCGGCGATGCAGCACTCACTAACGGCTGTTCATTTGAAGCACTTAATAACATTGCTCAAACCACGAAAAAATTTATTGGCATACTCAATGACAACGAATGGTCAATCGCCAAAAATGTCGGGGCTATTTCCAACTATCTTAACAAACTAATTACGAATCCAAGCTACAACAAAATCACTCATGATCTACAAAACTTTCTCGAAAAAATTCCAACTGGAAAATTAGCTGTTCGACTGGGGTTAAAAGGTCAAGAAGCACTGAAAGGAACCGTAACTCAAGCTGTACTGGAACATAACGAAGAAACAATGGATCCTGATGGACGTGGCGGATTTGGTAGCAGTATGATTTTTGAAGAATTTGGCATCAGATATCTCGGCCCAATCGACGGACACGATTTATCACTTCTTATAGAGACACTAGAATTCGCTAAAAGCTGCGATCAGCCAGTCGTTCTTCACGTAATCACTAAGAAAGGTAAAGGCTTCAATGCCGCAGTGGAGCATCCGGAAAAATTTCATGGGACTGGACCTTACAATCCTAAATCCGGTGAAAGCGCCCTAAAAAGCAAAGATTCACCACCAAAGTATCAGGATGTTTTCGGAGATACTATGGTAAAGATATGCCAAAAGAATAATACGGTCATCGGTATTACTGCTGCTATGCCCAGTGGCACAGGATTAAAGGCTCTCGAAGAGGCTGTCCCCAAACAATATTATGACGTAGGAATCGCTGAAGAACATGCGGTGCTCTTCGCAGCAGGCATGGCCACTATGGGTTACAGACCTGTTTGTGCGATTTATTCCACTTTCCTTCAGCGCGCTTACGACATGATTATTCATGATGTAGCACTTCAGAATTTACCTGTAATTTTCTGCATGGATCGCTCCGGGCTTTCAGCCAACGATGGCCCTACACATCATGGCCTTTTCGACATCGCCTATTTGAACTGCGTGCCTAACATCATTGCGATGGCACCAAAAAACGAAGATGAATTAGCAGATATGATGTTCACCGCAACACATCAAAATCAGCCAGTATTTATCCGTTACCCAAGAGGCAACGGCGAAGGCGTTATAGTTAAAGAACAGCCAACTCTCATGGAAATTGGTAAAGCAGAAATCCTACAGAACTTTTCCAATAACAAAAAACTTAAGATAGCGTTTTTTGTAGTCGGACCATTAAAGTCGATTGCAGAACAAGCCATTGAAAAACTTGGCAGGGAAAACGTTGATCCTGCAATTATCAATCCACGTTTTATCAAACCAATTGATATCGGTACCACCGATTTTTTTGCACAAGCTGCGGATATTATAGTTACCATTGAAGACCATGTATTAAAAGGTGGTTACGGGAGTATCATTCGAGATCACTTGGCTGATCAACAAATAAACACACCAGTTATTCGTATTGGTTGGCCAGATGAATTCATAGAACATGCCTCTTCAGTTGACTATTTACGGAAGAAACATGGTCTTACAGGAGAAACCACTGCAGAAAAAATTAAACAAGTTATTGGCCAAACAAACAAAGAATCATTATCAATTAGCCATGCAAATTCCAATTAACTCACTATTATGACTAAACACTGTCATAAATGTGGTAAAGAATGGGCATTGGATGGACAGCCAGGAAGAAGCGAAAGTTGTCATAACTGCAACGAGGATCTTCGTATTTGCTTAAATTGCATCTTCTATGATTACAGTGTTGCACATCAATGCCGAGAGCGACGAGCCGAACCTGTAATTGAAAAAAATCGATCTAATTTTTGTGAATACTTTGATTTTATATTTCGTTTCTGGGACCAAAAAAAAAGTACCAACTCATCTCATAAAACAGCAAAGGAAGCTTTTGAAAAACTATTTGGTGACTGAAATTTGGTGAAGTCGATTAACATCGATGCATTACTGTCAAGCAGTAATCACTTTCTGGTAATTATTTTTTTTTTTGTAATATTAAAAAACCTGTTGTCAGGAAAAAAAACCAACCCTATGCTGCCCTTCCTGCTACCAACTAAATAAGCGACCCATGAAGAAAATCGACGCAATCATCAAGCCATTCAAATTGGAAGATGTTAAGGAGGCCCTGGCCACCATTGGCGTGGAAGGATTAACTGTAACCGAGGTAAAAGGTTTTGGCCGCCAGAAAGGTCATACTGAAATCTACCGAGGAAGCGAGTATACCGTCGATTTTCTACCTAAGATCAAACTAGAAGTGGTTCTAGAAGAAGACCAAGTTGATGCCGCGGTTGAAGCTATCGTAAAGAGTGCTAAGACTGATAAAATAGGTGACGGCAAGGTATTTATTAGTTCCATTGATAGTGTAATGCGTATACGCACTGGCGAAACTGGACCTGATGCTATATAGCGATTTAGGAATCGCCATTAAATGATCTTATTTTCGATTTTTTAGGAAAGCAAATCTCTTGAAGGCTGGTGTGAATATCAACCAGATTAGAGGTTTTTTGAGTTGTTTTTTAGTCCAGCAGGAAATGTTTCATTAGCACTGTGAATAAAGTGTGGATAAAAGTTAATAGCTTCTTCTGGATAATATCCAGTGACGTTAATACTTTTTCCAACCCATATGTGACACTGAAACACTTAGAAAAAATACATCTAAGTAATCAATAGCTCGATGAACGCAACACAAACAACTGATCAACAAAGATTTATGAGATTCTCAAACCTTGGATTTAACGAAAATATATACAACGTTTTCCATGGATATTTTAACCAAGTACAACTGATCGAATTGCAAGAAACGATAACAGCTCAAACGCCTGCAACGGTAAGTGAATAAAACGGAAACAAACTCACTGTTATCCCGCAGAATGAATTTATCTACCGAGGAAATTTGGACTCAGGCAAGCGAAACCTTGCGAAGCATGGTAAATCCAGATTTATTCAATTTGTGGTTTGATCCCATTAGATTGGCTTCTATTGAAAAGTCCACAGCAACATTGTTAGCTCCTAATGAATTTTGCGCAGTATGGTTAAAGGACAATTATAAGGAGATATTGCAAGATGTACTGTCCCACATCACTAGCACAAAACTAACTGTCGAATTTGAAATAGGTGCAGATAACACAAAAAAGGAAGCAGCAGATAAGGCATCTGCATTGAAGGTTCAATTGGATAAAAGCGCCAAAGAAGAGAGTACTATCTCTACTAGAAAGTCTAAAAGTACTGATTCCGTAGAAAAGCTATTTAATCCCAAAAACACATTTTCCACATTTGTAGTAGGCGACAATAACAGTTTTGCTCATGCCGCTGCCTTAGCAGTAGCCCAATCTCCAGGCCGTTCTTATAATCCACTATTTCTTTATGGAGGAGTTGGTTTAGGAAAAACTCACCTTTTGCACGCAATAGGACATTATGCATTAAAGGAAAATCCAAAACTTAAAGTCTCCTATCTGTCTTCCGAAAAATTTACTAATAAATATATTGATGCTATTCAGAATAACGAACTAGCCAAGTTCAGGCGTACTTATCGAAAAACAGATATTTTGCTGATCGATGATATTCAATTCCTAGCTGGCAAAGAGCGAATTCAGGAAGAATTTTTTCATACTTTTAACGCACTTCATGAGGCTCATAAGCAGATTGTGATGACTTGTGATCGTCCGGCTAATGAAATTAAGAATCTTGAACATAGGTTAGTATCTCGTTTCGAATGGGGCCTTGTTACTGATATGCAGCCACCTGATTATGAAACAAGACTGGCAATTCTTCGAAAAAAAGCTGCATCTATAGATATTCAAGTACCAGAAGAAATAGTTGCGTTCTTGGCAAAACGTATTCGTACGAATATTAGACGACTCGAAGGTGCACTCATTAGAGTTTCCTCCTATCAATCCTTGACTGGCAAACCTATGACACCCTCGACTGTGGAAGGCTTACTTAAGGATGTTCTTCACGAAGAAGGCCGTACTATTATCTCTATTGAGCAAATTCAAAAACGGGTAGCAGAACATTATGATATTCGATTGGCCGATATGACAAGTCGACGGCGTCCGGAGAATATTGCTTTCCCTAGACAAGTAGCGATGTTTCTTTCAAGAGAACTTACAGGTAAATCACTCAACTCAATTGGAGAAGCATTTGGCGGGCGCGATCATGGCACGGTTCTTCACGCATGCCGATTGGTACGTGACCGAATGGAAGTGGATACAGACGTTCGACAGGCAGTAAGATACCTCGAAGGACAAATTTCACGATAAGTTAAAAACTTAATTCTCAATTTTCCCAGTTAATTCCAAAAAATTCGGCTGGTTTTGAAAAAATTTGGAAGGGAACT
>JAYZHR010000257.1:0-2568 GCA_036166355.1 Verrucomicrobiota bacterium
TAATGGAGTACGTTTTGTGGATATCAACGAAGATGGCTTCTTGGATGTTATTCACTCAAATGAGAAACAATATTCTCTTCACTTATACATACCCACCCCAATACTTGGGTGGGGCGTCGGCTGGACACGCGAGGTCATGGCGGGGTTAAGAAGCGACGCTGACTCCATTCCTATGATCGTTCGCGGAGGTGAGCATAATAACAACGGAGCCTGGTTTCATTCAAAACACCTCTGGATACAAAATGAAGATACAGCACATTTACCCAATTTAGTCGATCGACGATCTTTCGAAGAACTACTTAGGGGTGTTATTCCATTACCAAAACCTCCTGATGAATCAGTTAAGGCCATGCAACTACTTCCTGGATACGAAATTGAGCTAATGGCAAGCGAGCCTCTTGTGATGGACCCAGTAGCATTTGAATGGGATGAACAGGGTCGCCTGTGGGTAGCAGAGATGGCTGACTATCCACTTGGAATAGATGGTAAAGGTAAAGCCGGTGGCCGAATTCGCATCCTCGAGGATCAAGACAACGACGGGAAATATGATCACTCAACAGTTTTTCTTGATAACCTTCCATACCCCAATGGAGTAATGCCTTGGCTTGATGGTGCAATTATTAGTGCGGCCCCAAATATTATTTTTGCGAAAGACAAGGATGGAGACCAAAAAGCAGACCAAGTTGAAGTACTATTCAAAGGGTTTGGACAAGGCAATCAACAACACCGAATGAATGGCTTTGAGTATGGATTAGATAACTGGATATATGGAGCCAATGGTGATAGTGGAGGCGTTATCACTTCCCCTAAAAATAATATTTCAGTCAACATTCGAGGGCGCGATTTCAGATTCCATCCAAAGTCATTGAAATTTGAAACCCAAGCAGGACAAACTCAATTCGGGCGACGACGAGATGACTGGGGCAATTGGTTTGGAAATAACAACTTCAGTCTCGGTTGGCACTATAAATTCCCCGAACAATACATTCGTCGAAACCCAAAACTAATCATTCCAAATAATCGACAGCAAATCGGCAATTACGATCGATCGCACATAATCAATTTCATCAGCAAACCATTACAACGATTTAATATAGTCGGAGGAGCCGAAAACCACATTACAGCGGCCAATAGCACCACTCCATATCGAGATGAATTGTTCGGGGACAATTCCGATCAATTGCTTTTTGTCAGTGCTCCAGCTTATAACGTTATCCGCCGGGAAATACTTAAAACAAAAGGCATCAGCTTTTATAGTGAGCGCCCAGAAACAGATAACGGTCAGGAATTCATAGCCTCTAAAGACTCATGGTTTCGCCCGACGATGCTTAAAACTGGCCCGGATGGAGCTCTTTGGATCGCAGATTTTTACCGTTTAGTACTTGAGCACCCGGAATGGATTCCAAATGATGTTGAGCAAAAACTAAAATTACGTTCCGGTTTTGACCGAGGCCGCCTATATCGTGTTTATCCCACTAAATATCCACCTAGGAATATTCCAAATCTCTCAAATACAACAAATGCCAAATTAGTAGCAGCACTTGATTCTTCAAACGGCTGGCAACGAGATACAGCACAGCGAATTCTTGTCGAAAAAAATAATGCTTCCACTAAACAATATTTAGATGAATTACTAAACAGCACCCAAAGACCAATAACGCGTGTGCACGCTCTCTATACCTTAGAAGGTATAAATCAAATTCAACTAGAACACTTAATTCTAGGACTAACTGACTCTCACCCTGGTGTTCGTGAACATGCAATACGAATATCGGAATCCCTATTTCGAAACAACCAAGCAGATCCATTACACATAACACTCAAGAAAATGGTCAACGACTCTAATATTAGAGTTCGCACTCAACTGGCATTCTCACTTGGAGAATGGAAATCCCCCACCGCTGGCAATTTACTTGCTGAATTAGCCAGAGACTGCTCGGGACTTCCGGATTTGCAAATAGCTATCGCCTCGTCAGCAAAAGGACATTCCGTAGGTATTTTAAACAAAATATTAACCCAATCTAGAGGGAAATCATTCAACCAACTAATCAACAACCTCTTAACCTTGGCGGGAACCGAGGCATCAGAAATCGAATTTAAAGCATTATTGAAAAATCTAATTTCAGATACCGACAAACTAGATGCATGGCAAATTATTGCTGTTTCAGACTTAATCGAAAACACAAAAAACAGAGGCTTTGCTAAGATTAACTTAGGCAACAAGAGCAAGCTGATCAATTCATTGAACAGCACAATTAATAATAGAGAACTTAATCCAAATAATAGAACAGCTGCTCTACGACTAATGGTAAATCTTATTAATGACCACAAAAGATTGAACACTGTCCTGCAAGGACAACTCAATGCTTATTCTCCTAATCAATTATTCGACTTTACACTAGATGAGTTAAGCAAATTAGATTCCTCTATAGACATTCTTTTAACTCACTGGAAAAGTTATTCTCCTAACCGGAAGAACCGAGTACTTCAGCACATCCTTAATAATGAAAAAAAGACGTTAGGATTATTATCCTCAATAAAGAACAATCTCATTCAAAAAAGCGAGAT
>JAYZHR010000258.1:0-3505 GCA_036166355.1 Verrucomicrobiota bacterium
AGAACACAAATCGTCTCCTGAGGTATCTGGAGGTTATATTTTAAAGGTAGATCGTGCCGATCCTGGTGATTCTGGATTTAATGCGGCTGGCCAAGGCATCAAATATGTCTATCCAAAAGAGGAACAAATGGAATCCAATGAATTTGATCCACATGAAAAAGCACTACGAAAATTTCTAAATAACATGGGAACAGCATTAAACGCCTCTTATTTTCGTGATCCAAATCGAGGATACGCTAAATACATCGATGTTGATGCAGCAATTGATCATCATCTACTTAACGTTTTAGCTTTCAATGTGGATGCTCTTCGATTGAGCGGATATATGCATATACCACGAGGAGGTAAATTAACATTCGGACCAATATGGGATTTTGATAGAGCGCTAGGTTCAACCGATGGAAGAGATAACAATCCTAGAACCTGGCGAAGTCAAACCGGTGATCGAGGAACAGATTTCTTTAATTACCCATGGTGGAACCGCATGTTCAGAGACATTGATTTTTTTCAGAAATACATCGATCGATTCCAGTCATTAAGACAGGCGGAATTTAGCAAGGAAAACATCAACTCTATTATCGACAACATGGCTAACGAATTGCGGGAGGCTCAAAAAAGAAATCTATCAAAATGGAACCAACGACCGCGCAGTAGCAATGGAGGAACCTACGAAGGAGAAATTAGATATATGAAAACATGGCTCTCCCGACGTATTACCTTTATGGAACAACAATTTGTTGATCCTCCAGAAACCGACATAGCCGCTGGCTTCGTCAGCCCTGGAACAAGTATTACTTTAAAATCGTCCGAAGGCGGCAAAATTTATTATACTTTGGACGGCACGGATCCTCGAAAATCTGGCGGTGGTGTGACATCAAAAGCAATTCTATACAATGGCTCAGCAATCTTGGTAAATGACAATGTTTTTCTGACTGCACGTGTACAGAAAAATACACATCGAAGCCTAACCGGATCCAATAACCCGCCGCTTTCTAGTAAGTGGTCAGGCCCCATTACAAAATTTTACTCGATTGCACCAACTCCTAAAAACGGTGATCTAGTATTTTCAGAAATTCATTATCATCCACTTGATCCTTCGCCAGCTGAGATGGTTATTGATCCAACTTTCAGGTCATCCGATTTCGAATTTTTGGAGATACTTAATAACAGTGAAAAAGAACTTAATCTTTCAGGTTTAACAATCAATGGTGAGGTTCGGTTTTCTTTCCTAGATGGCACAGACAAAATTTTGTTACCTGGAGACCACTTCTTGATCGCTCGAAATACAAAGGCATTTTCTACTCGATACGGTAGTAACATATCCTTAGTTGGTGAGTATAATGGCAAGCTTAACAATGGTGGAGGAACTCTTCAAATTACCACGCAAAGTGGAGAAATCATTTTATCTCTTAATTATCTTGATGAATGGTTCCCAGTAACCGATGGGCAAGGCTATTCACTAGTCGCTAAACCGGTAGTAATTCAGAATGAACAACAAGGAAAAACAGCCTGGCGTCCAAGCATAGATATCAACGGATCTCCAGGTCAAACGGACAAGCCAACACTAGTAATTTTTAATGGCATTAGAGCAAATAAAAACCAAGTTGAGATATCTTTCAACATGCCCAAAAATCGACGTGCCATAGTTCAATATACGGATGAAATTGGCCGAGGAAAATGGCTACCACTAGAAACTCTAGAAGCAAAGACTAATGATAGTGAAGTTTTCGTGTTTGATAAAGAGGGCGCAAATGAGGGAGGTCGATTCTATAGGATAATGCTTCCTTGAAACTCCAATTACTGTTCATCTTTAGATGGAAGGAAGCGAAACGCTTCGCTCTCTAAGCGTCCTTCAATTTTATCTCCTTGTTCAAGTCCAAAACTGGTGAAGACAATTTTGCCACCCAAACGAGCAAATTGCTCTCTTGAATCAGTAATAAAAATCGACCCTTGTGCTGGACTCGCAAAAATATCAATACGATGGGATAACTCAGACTTATCATCATCCAATCTCGAACGTGGAAAAGTAATTTCAATCGCATATGGATTATCTTTTAACGAATCAACACTACTTATTTTTAACGTAACTGAACGCCGCCCATTTTGACGCATAGCAAACAATGGACTACCAAAATCGATTTCTTTCTTGCCCATTTTTAAAGGCACATCGCCTTCACCTTTTACAGAAACAAAACCAAATTGGTCTTTTTCATCTCCAGATAATTCCAAAGAAAATCTACCATTAATATCAGCGACTTTTATAATGTCTCCCATCATTGGCCTTGGCTCTAGTGTCCAATCAGGTATAACACCATTAGAAATTTCTTCCGTAATCTGATAACGACGATTTTTAATGAATTTATTGAGCTTCTCAAAACTACCTTTTGTCCATCTATTACGGTCAACTCTATAAGGCTCAATCATTCCATATAAGTCATCGATTTGTGCAATCAACTTATCTTCATCCCATATTTCATCTAACAGCAAGCGTAAGGCTTCAAAATAAGACCTTTGTGATTCAGGGTGATTGTAGAGGCGCCTAGGTATTGCAGCATCTGCCTTAATGGATTTAGGCGGGTCGAAATCACGCCGCCAAAACATATTTCTATCTGTGGCAAGCTGATCTAATCCCCATGGCATAAAAGACAATCGATCGGATTTAGCATCAAAATAAACAAAGTAATTATTCTTATTACTAACATAACCGTCCCAGTGGCCCAAAAGCACTTCCATTGCCCAGAACCTATAAAAACTTTCCAAATCTAAATATAACCCCAATTCCTTTAGTAATTTTTCGTTTTCCGACTTAAGAGCAAGACTGATTTTCTTAAGAATCTTATCAGCCTTTTTGGATCCGAATTTACGCTCGAACCTCGCTAGTGACGGCACCAAAAAATCGGCAATTGTCCCTTCATAAAGCGTGCCTTTTGCATTCTTAAATGTCTTGCGAAATAAGTGCTTATCAAGTGATTCTACATTTGAATAAATACCTAAAGACTTACCATTAACAGTCACATGAGCAAGATTGCAATGAGATGCAGGAATCCCCGCATTTCGAAAAAGCTGATAACCAATTAGCTGATGTACTCTAGTAGGATCTTGTCGATTGTTGTTTAAAGTAAGCGTATCTACACCAGCAAACATTTTCTTTTTATCGAAACGATCTATTTGAATTTTAAGTGATGGCCGGTTCACATCTAATGACCCCACAAATCCCTTCTTGCGAATCGCCACTTTACCAACCTCGACTCCATCTATATTTAATTGAGCCGGAAAATAATCAAACTGCTTGGCTTGATCGGTTGGAGGAATGTCCGTGCGTAGAGTCTTAACCAGTAAACGGTGTTGTACTCGCATAAGATCCCAATCCGATTCCTTCAATTGAATTTCAACTTTTACCAAATGAGAAACATTATAAAATTTCTCGAATCCATATGGGGCAATATCCTTACAAGCACCTGAAGCAACGAAAAACAAACTACAATAAATTAGACATGCTAAGCTT
>JAYZHR010000259.1:0-3640 GCA_036166355.1 Verrucomicrobiota bacterium
AAAATATCAAGAAGAAGGATTTTTGTTTCTGGAAGTTTTTCGTGAATTTTATCAACTACAGCCGTGACTCCGTCGATCATCTCTTCGGCACTATTACGATCTTTCCCTGAATTATTTGTGCCAATCATTACCACCGCAACCTTGGGTTTGATATTTTTTACATTTCCATTGTCTAGTCGCCAAAGGACGTGCTGTGTACGGTCACCACCGATACCTAGATTGACGGCGTTGCGTTTGGTGTAGTGTTTTGCCCAAGTTTCTTTTCCAGCACTTTCCCATGCGTGAGTAATGGAATCCCCTATAAATATTAGGCCAACATTACCTTCGGCAATACGTTTATTGAATGAATTGTGGCGTTTGATCCACCAATCTCCTTCGCGAGGTGCGGGATTAATGGCAGAATGCTTAGATTTATCAGCTGCATATGAACCAACAGATAAAGTGGATATGGTAAGTGCCAGATATAGAAGTTTCATGGGTTGAACAAAAATAACGGAAGAGAAGGGGTGTAGAAACAAAAAAACGGATTGAAGGTAATGTATGATACAGAGTTAGATTTTAACCATAAAAATAAAGAACAAGCGCATTAGAGCTATGTGAACTTTGTTTATTCCTTTTTGGCTGGTTTTTTCTGTTGGGCCAGAAATTCAATTAGATCTCGTAACTCACTTTTTGAAATCACCATTTGTAATCCAGCTGGCATGCCGCTTGGGCCTTTAATGCGTTCTTTGATGTCTGCTGTCTTTACAGTTACAAGACCATCTTCAGGAGAGTTGATGACTACTTCCTTGTCGGTTTCGCTTTTAATTATTCCGGCATACCCTTGTCCATTTTTTAGAGTGATAAGGAAAAAATCATATCCTTTTGCTATGGTTGCACTTGGATTAACTATCGACTCAAGCAGGTATTTTCGATCGAATTTTGCACCGATATCATCAAGCACTGGTCCAACTTCGCCCCCTTGCCCGTTGATTACATGACACCGGACGCAACTAAGTGCGACATTTTCATAAAACATTTTTTTACCTTTTTCTGCGTTACCGCCTTCAAGTGTTTCTGAATATGGTTCAAGTGCAAAAAAGTTTTGCCGAGGGTCAGGTCGACTTTCATTAAACTTGTTCAGTTTGGTTTTGATGTTTTCGTCTCTGCGTTTGGCGGCAGCCTCAAGAAGTTCGAGTTTCAATGGGGCAGGGACTTTTTTTTCAATTAGTTTGTCTAGCCATTCTGCGAGTATTTTATCAGCAGAAGAATCTTTTAATTCACCCAAAGCGATAAGGGCGCTTTGCTGTTCCTGTATGCTGCCTTTGTTTAATACAGATTCAAGTTTGTTGGTAGCACTGGCTGGTTTGACCTTGGGGGCAAGACGAGTGGCTTCGCTTCGTAAAGAAGTATCTTTGGTTTTGTTTGCATACGAAACAGCGGTGCCAAGTTCATCAGATTCTATTTCACCAAGTGCCCTGAGTGCCTGCGCACGGGCTTTGCCACCATTTTCGTCTTTTACGATTGTTAGAAGAGCAGGGCCCGCCTGTGTTAATTTAAGTTTGCTGGCAGCAGCGATAGCTTCGGTGCGAACAAGGCCTTGATTGTTCCTTAAGATAGAGTCGATTTTATTTATCAGTGCATTGGAAGCTAATGAGTTGTCTCTTTTAGTAATAGGTCTCCATAAACCAGTGATGCGGTCGCGCCCGGAGGGGTTCTCCCAAGCAGCAAGCAGGTTTAATGCTTCGCTTCGGGCTAGTTCCGAATGATTATTGTCGGCTGCAACAATTGCGAGAGGTTCTGCTTTGGATAGGCGATAGTTTGCATTTAGTACGCGACGCATAACCGGCTTAGAAAGGTCGTTGCGCTTTGATAGATCAGCCAGCTGCGACATTGCAGAATGAATATGCGCATCTGCAACGGCTCGTGCAGCTTCGAGTTGAATTAGGTTATTGCTATCGTTGAGAAAAGCGGCCACTTCTTCACTGTTTTGCCGGCGAAGAGCTATTACGGCAGCGGTTTTTATTGCGATGGAATCGGAGCTCGAAAGTTTGGCTAAGTCTTCTGGTTTTGAGTGATTGGCTAAAGCCAAGATCCCGGCGTGTTGAACGATAGGGTCAGTACCGTTGTTTTTTTCTAGCATGCTAAGTATCTGTTTGTTTGCACCTTTGTCTAACTTACTTAATGCGATGGCAGCTTGAGTGCGGGCACGAGCGTTTTTGTCAGAAAGCAATACAACTAACTTGTCGTATGCCGAATTATATTTGGCATCTCCTATTATTTTAGCTGTTTGTGTTCGGACTTCGGCGTCCGGATCCTTGAGTAGAGGCAGTAATGTGTTAATTGTTTCTTTAGTATGGCGACTGATTTGGCCGATGCCCCATATGCCATGCAATCGTGCAAGTTGATGATTTGATTTCTTGGCGATATCTGCAAGTGCTTCAACTTTATTGCGTTTGACCAATTCGAATTGAGATGCAATCCGAACACGCATGTCCACGTGATTAAGAAATTTGATCAGTTGATTATCATTAATTTTTTCGAATCCATTTTCAAAAAGATTTTTAACAGCATCAGCGGCCTTGTCCTTTTCATTATTTGATATTCGGTAAATCCGTCCTTTTCCAGTCATGCCCCAGCCATTTACCCAGTCGGATACATAAATATGACCATCATATCCAAATTCGACGTCTGTAATTAGTGAGTTCCAAATGACTTTATTTGTTTTTTCAACTTCAAAGTGAGCCCCTTTGGTTTTGTTTTGAATAGCAAGAATGCCACTCAGGGAAGGGGATCCTTTGAAGTCACACATGAGGAATGTGTTATTGAAACGATTTCCAAATCCGGATCCAGGATAGTAAGTCAAACCTGAAGGGCCGTTGCCGATATTAGCGATAGGAGGGATGCGGTGTGCGGCTTTTCCGTCAGGGAAGCACATGCGTTCGTCAAGCCATGGGCCGCGCCGGGTAGTCCAAGGTGCGCTATTGAGAAATTGCCATCCAATTCGCCATCCGCTATCACCACTTTCAATGGCATTAACCCACCGTGCTGGGTCTCCACCATCGGAATTATTATCGCCGGTAAATAAATTACCGAATTGATCGAATGCCAGTTCTTGCGGGTTCCGAAGGCCAGAGTGGTATATTTCAAGCTTGGAGCCGTCTAGTTCACAGCGGTAAATTGTGCCGTACTCCGGTGTGTGTAGTTTTATGCCTTCTAAGGTTGTTACCGATGCTGCGCGGTCACCAACACTAAAGTACATTCTCCCATCTGGGCCAATTCGGAGTCCATGAAGATCATGGCCTAAAAATCCAACTCTGACTCCAAACCCGTTGGCCAAACTACGACGGTTTTCTGCTATGCCGTCTCCGTCTTTGTCTTCCAGTAGCCATAGGTTAGGGATGTTTGCGAGCCATACTTTTCCATCGTGTGCAAGTACTCCTGCAGCTAAACCGTCAACTTCATCATTAAACCCATCTGCAAAAACTGTGTCTTTATCTAGTAAACCGTCATGGTTGGTGTCGATTAATAAACGAACACGATCCGAGTAATCGGTAAGCCCTTTTACGTTATGGCGGTGATACATTTTACGCATGTCCTCCACACTCTGAGATGCTAATTCCTCATCAAGCCAGTTCATGTGATGACGAATATCTGTTAC
>JAYZHR010000260.1:0-3063 GCA_036166355.1 Verrucomicrobiota bacterium
GGATCCGGTCGAATATTTTCTACTGGATGCAGGTAAGCATAATGACCTTCAAGCGTCACCTCATCCTTACCTATGTGCCCAACATGAATAGGAACAGAATTGAATCCATCTTTTGTTGCCTCCATAAACCAATTTTCAAATGCACTTTTAAATTCAGATAATCGCCGAAACTCAGTTGCAGCAAGATTCACTTTTTGATTAGGGTCCGTCTGCATATCGTATAACTCCCACCCTTTCCGCTCATCAACAGCGCGCCATCGATCAGTGCGAACTGCTTTCTTGCTTTGATTCAACGCTACTATTGGAATCGATGGATATCTTTCTCGAAAAGTCGTTCCTCCCCATGCTGTAAAAAGCATGCGACTTGGCCACGGAGCTTCCTTACCAGAAATTAGCGGAACCAAACTTTTTCCATCTAGCGGCTTAGTTGTGTATTCAGAGATTCCACATAGCTCCATAATTGTAGGTAATAAATCAATATGTGCGGTGATTGGCTTGACGACGCTATTTGGTTTAATTTTAGAAGGATACCTTATGAACAACGGAACTCTTACCCCCCCTTCGTGGGCACTACCTTTTCGACCTTTCATATTAGCATTATAACGAATGCCATTTGGGCCATTATCTGTTAAAAAGATAAAAATTGTTTCATTTGAAATATTCAATTGCTCTAACTTGGATAAAACTCTACCCATGTTCCAATCAATATTTTCAACCATAGCATAAGCGCAAGCCACCTTGGGATCATCAATCCCTTTTTCCATGTATTTACGAAAATACTTATCTGGAACCTGCCAAGGTGTATGAGGCGTATTATATGATAGGTAGCATAAAAATGGCTTAGATTTATTTTGCTCAATAAAATTAAGTGCGGCATCAGTTAGAACATCAACCATATACCCTTTTGACGAAACGAACTTGCCGTTCTTATCAAGTATAGTATCAAAGTAGTTGTTCCAGTGACCTGCGCAAAAACCAAGAAATTCATCAAAACCTTGGCCATTAGGATGGTGTGGATATTGTGACCCGTTATGCCATTTTCCAAATGCTCCTGTGGAATATCCATTAGATTTCAGTAATTCAGCTATAGTAACTTCATCGTTGCGCATAATCTCTTATCCACGCGTGACGCCATGAACGCCCGTCCGGAGATGATACCTTCCTGTCAACAGGCTAGCTCTGGTCGGTGCACATACAGGGCTAACATAAAACCTTTCAAAACGGACTCCCTCATTTGCTATACGATCATGAACTGGTGTATCAATTAAATTATTACCATGAGAACTCACATCCCCAAATCCTTGATCATCGGTTATAACCAACACAACGTTTGGCTGCTTATCAATTGAATGTGCATTATTGATTACAAATCCAAACAAGAGAATTAAAACAATAGAATACCGCATAATAAATCGCTTAGGAAAAGATGGGTAATACAAATAAAATAAACCAGAAAAATGCATATACTATTAATCACTAATTACCAATTACGTAAAAAACTTGTGAGAAGATGAACTGTATGGATAACGTGTTGCAGTCTCTAAGGCTATTTAGCTTATGAATAAAAAATTACAGTGGGGAATTTTGGGAACTGGAATGATTGCAAGAAAATTTGCAAATGACCTTAAAGCTACGGATTTGGGCGAACTAAAAGCTACGGGATCAAGAAGTCAGTCTACAGCAGATTCCTTCGCCACTGAATACGGAGGTAAAGGATTAGATTCCTACGAATCCTTAATCAACGATCCTGAAGTTGATGCAATCTATAATCCGCTTCCAAACGGACTGCATGCAGAATGGTCTATAAAAGCAATGAATTCTGGTAAGCATGTTCTTTGCGAAAAACCAATGGCTAGAAATATTTCCGAAGTTGAAGAAATGTTCATGATTTCAGAAAAAACTGGCCAAATCCTTGTCGAAGCATTTATGTACAGAGCACATCCGGCGATTCAGAAACTGATAGAAATCGTTCACAATGGTGTGCTTGGCCAGGTTAAACTTATCAGGACTAATTTTTCATTTACACGAGAAGTAATGGATAGTGATGCCAGATATAACATCGAACATGCAGGAGGAGGCATAATGGATGTAGGTTGTTATTGTGTGAATTTAGCAAGGGCAATAACAAGGGAAGAGCCTACGGAGACTTCTTGCTTTGCTCATATTCATGATAAAGGTGTGGATGACTATGCTGCCGGAGTTCTAAACTTTTCAGGAAAGACATTAGCTACATTTACCTGTGGAATGACGGTATTGAACAATTGGACCACTTATATTTCTGGCGATGACGGTGAAATAGAAATTAATTCCCCATGGTTTTGTGATGGTTCATTCAAGTTAACGAAAGAGGGAAAAACTGAAGTCATTGAATCAAAAACAGACAAGCCAATGTACGCCCTAGAAGCAGAAGCGTTTGCAAATGCGTTAAATGGCCAAGACCCTTGGATAACCAAAGAAGATACTTTAGGAAATATGCGAGTTTTAGACCAACTACGTGAACAATCAGGTGTTCCTGTTCCAGCTTAATTAAAGTGCAAAAACCTCCTAACATCCTCTGGATTTGCACAGATCAGCAGAGATATGACACTATTCATTCGCTCGGCAACCAACACATCAATACGCCCTATATTGATCAATTAGTCAGTAAAGGCGTAACATTTAATCAAGCCTACGCACAGAGCCCTGTCTGCACCCCGAGCAGGGCTGCATTTCTTACTGGCAGATACCCGCGCACGACTAAATGTCGTCAAAATGGTCAAGCAATGCCAGCAAACGAAAAACTCATAAGTCGTCTATTTGCTGATAATGGTTATATATGCGGACTAGCTGGAAAACTCCACTTGGCCACGTGCGCTAGCGGTGTAGTCGAGACACGTATTGATGATGGATATGAGGTGTTTCATTGGTCTCACCACCCTCAGCCTGATTGGCCAGAAAATGCTTATACTCAATGGCTTCACTCTAAAGGGACTTCGTGGGAAGAACTTTACGGAGGGCCATCAACAGATTACATCAAGCACGGTGTGCCTGAGGAATTCAATCAAACAACATGGTGTGCAGAAA
>JAYZHR010000261.1:0-9471 GCA_036166355.1 Verrucomicrobiota bacterium
ATCCCTTGCAACAAAAAATGCGAAAGTCAAAATTGAAACTAGCATTCCAGCTATATAGCCTACCAAACTACCCTTTGCCTTTTCATCTTCGGCAACTAACGTCTCAACTTCATTAGTATCTCCATTGTCTTTTAAAGAGTTTCCCTCAATCTTTTCAAGCAGTTCAATGTTATCCTGATTCGTAGACTCATCTAAATCTTCGTCATCCAGAACTGACTCCCCATCAGTAGACTCCCCATCAGTAGACTCCCCATCAGTAGACTCCCCATCAGTAGACTCCTCATCAGCAGACTCCTCATTAGCAGGATCATTATTGAAGATTTCACCAGGATTATCTGTATCAATCTTATACCGACGGATTTCTCGATCTTCAAAACCCTCTTTAAATTGAACAGCACACCAAATACCAAAGCCCAAACAAAGCGGATATAAAATAATGCGTAGTATCAAATACACCTGCAGCCATTAGTAACAGTCTATTTCTCACATTGAAATGTAAAACAGCTTGCTAGTTTCACTAGATTAACATTCCATCCCTCACATGACACTTCGAGCCCTTACTTTGACCATTGTTTTGTCAATGCTTTCCTTAAACCAAGAAGTTGACCAAGCAAACGCAGCATCTACCAAAGCCCTTGTATGCATTGGGAGCTATTCAACATCGGAAAAGGACAGTATTCACTTATTTCAACTGAACCTCAAAGATGGCAGCCTAAAAAAAATTAGCGCAGTAAAGGGGTTACATAACCCATCGTTTCTTAAGATTCATCCAAATGGAAAATTCCTATACGCTGTAAATGAAGTAGGAAACTTCAAAGGCAAAAAAAGCGGCGGCGTTACATCTTTTTCTTTGGACTTAAACAATGGAAAGCTAACTCAACTAAACCAACAACCCTCCGGAGACACCGGCCCCTGCCACTTAACAATAGACTCAACCGGAAAATATGTCCTTGTAGCCCATTATGGAGGCGGAAGCACAACCGTCTTACCTATAAAAAAAAATGGCCATGTCGGACCAGTTACTTCTCAGATTAAACACAAGGGATCAAGTATTCACCCTCGCCAAAAAGCACCTCATGCTCATGCAATACATGTCGGACCAAACAATAAGTTTGCTTTCGCACCAGATCTAGGGCTGGACAAAGTACTCGTATTTAAGTTTGACGAAAATTCTGGAAAAATAAACGAAACAAAATTTGATGGAGCAAAAATTGACCCAGGATCAGGCCCACGACACTTTGGATTTCACCCGAACGGAAAATATGCATATGTCATTAACGAAATAAAACAAACAATAACCTCGTTTAGCTATCGGCCAAAGCGAGGCAAACTACGTACACTTCAGACAATAAGTACCGTACCTCATCCTGTTAAAGGAAATAGTACAGCAGAAATACTCGTCCATCCGAATGGAAAATTTTTGTATGGATCAAATCGAGGACATAATAGCATCGCTATGTTTAGCATCGATGAGAAGAACGGCAAATTAACCGCAATCGGCCACGAACCAATTCGAGGAGAAATCCCTAGAAATTTTGGCATTGATCCCACTGGACAATTCTTGCTCGCCGCTGGACAAAAATCTAACAATGTGAACGTATTTCGAATCAACCAAGAAACTGGCAAACTTAATTTCACCGAACACAGCATTGAAGTCTCCCAGCCAGTCTGTGTAAGAATGATTCTGCAAGACTAGTTACTGCTAAATTAGACTAAAATTAGAAATCACTTGATTCTAAACGAGTACACACCAACAGTACCGGCATATGAAAACTATTTTTACAATTTTTGTTGCATCACTTTTTTTAATCGGATGTTCACCTTCTTCCCACAACCATGATCATCATAATGATGAACTTGACACACTAAAAAAAGAGATCTCAGAAAAAGAGTCTCAAATAAAGAAACTTGAAGAAGCAAGCAAACAACAAAAAGGGGTCAGGCTTGGAACAGGACTAATGACTTTCGACACAGTTCCAGGCTGGGGATTAAGTGAAGACAATAAATCACAAATAGGACCGACACATGGAGGAGTTGCTATTGGGAAAGATGGCACTATATATACAAGTGCTGATCGGGGGGTGTATGCTTTCAATGCTAGCGGCAAAGTGGTGCGTAGTTTTGTTGGAGAACCATACACAAAGCTCCATGACATAGAAATTCGAAATGAGAATGGTATCGAATATATATACGGCGCAAGAAACGCCAACAAGGAGGGTATCAAGTTCAATGCCTCTAATGGAGAAGTAACCCTCAGACTTCCTTTCCCCAAGGAATCCACGCTCGAACTAAACAATTTTAGCCCTACTGCTATTACAGTGGATGCAAATGGCAACATTTATCTCTCTGATGGTTATGCCAGTAACATAATATTTAAGTACGATAAAAACGGAAAATATCTGAAACACTTTGGAGCCAAGGGTAATGGCCCTCGCCAATTCAACACTGCCCATGGCATGACATTAGATACTCGTTACGAACCTGCTCGACTTCTAATATGTGATCGAAATCATCAGCCAAAAGGACGCCTTCTCCACTACAGTTTGGAAGGAGAATATATAAATGAAGTTATTGGTGGGTTAGGCATGCCGACCTCTGTAGCGGTACAAGGAGACTATGTATCTGTACCAGATTTGCATGGCCGGGTAGTTATTCTAGATAAAAGCAATACCATCATGGCTGTATTAGGACACAATCCCGATCCTAAACTTGGACGTAGTTATGGAGTAAAACAAGCAGACTGGATTGAAGGTACTTTCAGCGGCACCCACGGTTCAAACTGGGACAACGAAGGGAATCTATACGTACAGGATTGGAATATTGATGGACGTATTATGAAACTCGTCAGAGTAAACAATTAATACTTTGTTCCTAATATTTGAAAAAGATCCCGTTAATCCGGGATCTTTTTTATATCAAATCCGTACATATATGATTTGAAACACTTTAACGTTTAGGAATAGGAACTGACTTAAACTTGTATGGCATTGTCTCTGGAACAACGTGTACCCCGGTCGTAAATTTTAGGGGAACACCAATCTCTTTATTTTTCTTTAATAGCCTCTCTCCTAATTTAACAGAACCCATACGCTTTCCCGATTCTGGAAAAGTTAATTCAACCATGAACGCAGTCCACCCTTTGGAAGGCTTAACAACCTTGGCTATGTAGGTTCCTTTACCTGCTGGACGCAGCTGTTGACTGGACCACGTCTTTCCTGTTACCTCAATACGAAAATCCCTGGTTTCAGTATTAGTACATTGCCAAAGTAAAACTTTTTTCGGCTGAGTTGATGTGATCACCTTAATGCTTCCATCTTCCTGTATGTTCCAGTCGTAATCAGGCAGCTTAGCATCATTGAGAATTGCATTGTAATATGATGCCATACTGTAAACAGCATCAGTACCACCCAATGAATGCCCAGTGTTAGGAACATAACGCAGATGTTTTTGACCAATCAGATCTCGATAATAAAACTTCCAAGAGTCAGGCAAAAAAAACTGGTCACCACATGCATTGATCAAAAATTTTGGCATAGTAAAGCGTTCTCTAAATTCGTATGGCTCAACAAATTTTATAAGCTTTTTGTATTCCTCTGTGTCCTGCCATCCCATTATACCCATGTCCACATAATCCTTAACCGCAGGGGAATAACCTCCATAAGCTCGATAATGATGCTTAAACGACGGAACAACATTTAACATATCAATCACAATTGGCACGATTGCAACAACCCTCTTATCCACTGCAGCAACACTCCATGTAGTCCAGCCACGCTTAGAAGCTCCAGCAACAACAAATTTATCAACTACAACTGTTTCATCCCCCTGGCTGAAAAGAAAATCGGTGATTGTATCCATAGCCCGAACAGCAGCCTTTGTCATAGGCAAACGTGCCGGCCAACGTTCCTCACCAGTGCGCAAATACTTATCCCATGTGTAAGCAATAAACGCATCCTCATATCGGTCACGGTCTTCCCCAACAAACCGAAGTGGTTGATTTGGGACCATATTTAGCTCAGTCACTACAGAACCAGTTTTAATTGCCGTCTGGACAACCATGTCATTAGCTTTTTTTGGAGGCTCTTTTCCATTGCTTCCCCCAGTTATCATGAGCATACCTGTTTGATATCTAACACGGGTTGGCTTCACAATAGTCACCCAATGTTTCCAGAGTGTTCGATCAACCTCAGCCTTGGTCAAATAAGACTGAGATGTCATCTCCAAAATAAATGTTGTATATCCGCGCTCTTTTTTGGAAGAGATCAACTTATAGGCATAAGCTGGATCATGCTTAGACACATATCGATCAAGTGGATTATCAGCCTCGTCTGCTGCCTTTCCGTTTGACCAAGCAAAAACAGCAACAATCGCAACCAGACACCTACTTAACTTGAATGAATATTTTGTTTTCATTTAAAAAATCAATGGCAGCTTTTGGCCTGAGGGAGTACCATCACGTTTCCAACGCAACTTACTTTTCATTTTTCCCTCCTCATAAACTATCTCCCATCTTTGTTGACCATTGTCATACCAACAAATTTCCACACCGTTCTTTTTTCCTGACTGATATACAGTCTGTAATTGAAGCTTACCGTTCCGAAAAAAAGTTTTACTCACACCATCGAGCTTCCCAGAAAAATAGTTTTCCTCAACCCAAATTTTATCTTCCTCATACCAACGCTTGAACGATCCATTCTCTTTGCCATCTGCATATGTCACTTCAAACTCACGACTCCCATCGGATCTAAATTGAATAAAAACACCATGAAGCCGACCATTCCAGTATTTAGCTTGGTTAACAATTTGGCCTGTAGAATTCCATTCCTGCCACAAGCCATGCAATTTCCCGTTTTTCAATGAATAATTTTCAGCCTTTTTTTTGTTTGAATGAAATTTAACTACTGAGCCGGTGTAAGGCTTACCTTTAAAATAAAAAAGATCTCTTTTTAGTTCTAAGAGATTTTCCTCAATAATTGGGCTTGCAGCATCATAAGCTTGACTGGCTGGCTGGCAATAAATCAGAAGAATAAAGCCAAAAGCATTCTGAAAAAAATAACGGTTGAATAAACCGAGTGCCATATCGGGATTAAGACTGCCTGATTAAGCCTACCCTTTCAATAACTTGACCAATGTTTCGCCAACCATTTGTGGGTTAGCCTTTCCTCGACTAGCCTTCATAACCTGCCCTTTAAGAAAATTGATAGCATTTTCCTTTCCATTACGAACATCATCCGCTGGTCCAGGATTAGCATCAATAGCATCCTTACACCACTTGTCTAATTCACCAGTGTCACTTATCTGAGCTAAGCCTTTAGCTTCTACAATTTCTTTGGGAGATCCACCATTATCGAATAAATCTGCAAATACTTCCTGCCCACCCTTGTTACTAATTGTTCCCTGATCAATGATATCAACCAATTCACAAATGGCCTCAGGGCCAAACTTCAATTCATCCACAGTAAGATCACTATCGATTAAACGGGCTTGAAGATTATTTATAATCCAGTTGGCAACCGACTTTGCATTTTTAGACCCCTCAACCGCTTTTTCAAAAAAGTCGCCAAGTGGAACATTACCGACAAAAACCTCCGCATCCTGTGCAGGAATACCATAGTTATTGATAAAACGTTGTTTACGAGCCAAAGGCAATTCAACAATGTGGGTTTGAACCTCATTAAGCCACTCTTCACTAGGGCGCAAAGGCATAAGGTCAGGCTCTGGAAAATACCTGTAGTCATGCGCATGCTCCTTAGAACGCATAGTTTCTGTTATTCCTGCATCATCGTCCCAACGGCGAGTTTCCTGTAAAAGGGTTCCACCAGCTTCAAGAGTTTCTATCTGACGTGGAACCTCATAATTTATTGCTCGGCGAACACCACTAAAGGTATTCATATTTTTAATCTCAATCTTAGTTCCAAGCTTTTCCTCACCCTTGGGTCTCACACTTATATTAACATCGCATCGCACCATTCCTTTCTCCATATCACAGTCACTAATACCACCGTATATTAATATATCTTTGAGGGCATTAAGATACTCGTATGCCATATCAGCACTAGTAATATCCGGTTCAGAAACGATCTCTAATAACGGAACACCAGCACGATTAAAATCCACACCACTGTGCTGATCAAAGTGATTATTTTTACCAACATCTTCCTCTAGATGAGCACGAGTGATTCTGACGCGTTCTATTTCACCGCCAAACTCAAAATCTACATATCCAGTAGTAGTTGATGGAAAGTCAAATTGGGTAATTTGATAATCCTTGCAAACGTCAGGATAAAAATAGTTTTTTCTGTCAAATTTCGCAAATCTTGGCACTTCACAATTCAAAAGATAACCAGTCCTCGCAGTAAGCTGCAGCGCCAATTCGTTAGGAACAGGCAACACACCTGGCATACCTAAACAAATTGGGCAAACGTTGGTATTTGGATCTGCTCCAAATTCATTCGCACAACCACAGAACATCTTTGACTTTGTCTTAAGCTGACAGTGAGTTTCGAGTCCAATTACAGCTTCGTATTCCATCAAAGTGGAGCCCTTTCCTTATGCCATGCAGTTGATTTTTCATAGGCATAGGCAATCTTTAATAGCTCTTGTTCACCAAACGGTTTCCCTAATAGCTGTAATCCTACAGGCAACTTAGGACTAGTGGTAAAACCACAAGGCAAACTAATGCCACAAGTGCCTGTTAAATAGCAGGAGATAGTAAATATATCAGAAAGATACATCTGCAAAGGATCATCAGTCTTCTCTCCGGCCTTAAATGCCGTGTATGGAACAGTTGGGGTAATCAAAGCATCGACCTTTTCTAATGCCTGGTCAAAATCCTTCTTGATAAGTGTTCGAACCTTCTGCGCTCTAATGTAGTAGGCATCATAGTAGCCACTACTCAAAACATAGGTGCCAAGTATTATTCGCCTTTTAACTTCTTCCCCAAAACCTTTGCCTCGAGTATTACAATAAAGTGTAAAAGGATCATCACCATCAACACGATCACCATATCGGATACCATCAAAACGAGCTAAATTCGCACTAGCTTCAGCTGTAGCTAAAATGTAATAGGTAGCTATACCATATTCAGTGTGAGGCAAGCTTACCTCCTGAATTTCAGCACCGAGTTCCTCATATTGCTTTACAGCAGTCTCAAATACTGATTGCACTTCAGAGTCAATACCTGCACCAAGAAATTCCTTAGGTAAACCAAGCTTAATTCCACCTAAGTCTGAATCAAGTCCTGCCACGTAATCTGGAACCTCAATCGGCACACTTGTTGAATCCTTCGGGTCGTGTCCGGCAATAGATCCCAATAAAGTCGCCGTATCTCGCACATTCCTAGCCATTGGACCGACTTGATCTAGTGAAGATGCAAATGCAATTACACCAAAACGAGATACTCGTCCATAAGTTGGCTTAATTCCTACGCAACCACATAACGCAGAAGGCTGGCGAATCGATCCACCTGTGTCCGTCCCAATACTACCAAAGCATTCCTTAGCCACAACTGATGCAGCACAACCACCACTTGACCCTCCCGGCACTCGATCAAGATCCCATGGATTACTACTCCGGCCAAATGCTGAATTCTCTGTCGAACTGCCCATCGCAAACTCATCCATGTTAACTCGACCAAAAATCACTGCACCAGCCTGTTTTAACTTACTAATAACCGATCCTTCGTATGGTGAAGAAAAATCACCAAGAATTTTTGACGCACAATTCGCTGGTTGATTTTTAACGCAAAAAATATCCTTAAGTGAAATGGGAACTCCGAGCAATGGCTGTTCATCATGATTAGAACCTTTAGCCAAAAGCACATCAGCCTCCTCTGCTTGAGCTAAAGCATCATCACGATCAAGACTTATAAAGGCATTAATACTACCATCAACTGCGTCTATCCTATCAAGGCATGCCTGCATTGCCTCACGAGATGAAATCTCCTTCGAAGCTAACTTTGACGTTAATTCATCAATAGTGAGTTCGTATATCATCATTCGACAATTTTCGGCACCACAAACAAACCATTGGCTTTTTTTGGAGCATTAGCCAATGCTTCATCATTTGAAATTGATGGCTTAACTTCATCTGCACGCATGACATTATAGAGGGGAACCGCATGGGCCATCGGCTCCACATCACTTACATCTAATTCCTCAAGTTTTTTAACATAACCCAAAATATCATCCAGTTGCGCCCCTAACCTAGCCTCCTGATCAGGGGTTAACGTAATTCGAGCCAAGTTAGCGACGTATTTTATATCAAAATCACTATCAGACATTATATCCTTATTTACTCCTCTTCAAAATTTGTATTCAACAGCTGCTCCAATTCATCAATTGCTTGCTGAGCATCATTTCCCTCTGCACAAATGGTAAGAGCTGTTCCTTGCCCGGCTGCCAGCATCATTAAACCCATTATAATTTTCCCATTCACTTCTTCCCCATCCTTAATAACGAAAATTTCACTCTCAAACTTAGTCGCCAACTTAACAAACATCGATGCCGGTCTTGCATGTAGACCTAGTTTGTTCTGAACAACTAAGTCTCGAGTTATACGGCTAGATTTGCTTTTTCCAGTACTCATTGAGTCAAAAGGCGGCGCATTCTGGCTTGAGTCCACATCTTTGGCCAACTTTTTTACATTTTTGATCAAATATGACTTTTATTAATTGACCTTGGCTCCTAATTCGGCAGCATGTACCGCCATGCATGGAGGTTTGGTGTTTTGAACAGATACCATCCCAAAACGTCTATAAAAAAAGACATGATTCGAAATATCTCAGCCATAGCCAAGCGCATTACAGTTCTGGCTACGTTTGTAGCATTACCAGACTTCTTAGTAGCTCAACCTGGCATACAAGACAACGAGAATAAGGTGGAAATAGTCAACGCTGAAGCAGCTACTGTTGATATAAATATTACTAACCCACTTGATAATCAACCTGGCATGTATGGCAGTGAAATGATCACTGAAAAAATGCCGGTCGCTGAAGTGCACGCATCAACAATTGAAGAAATTGAAGGAGGACTTGCTACGGCATGGTTCGGGGGGACCGAAGAAGGAGCGAAAGACGTAGTAATCTGGCTATCTCGAAACAAAGGAGATGGATGGTCTAAACCTGAAACTATAGCTGACGGCATTAATAAATCTAACCGAACTCAGCAGCCTTGCTGGAACCCGGTTTTGTTCAAACAGTCAACTGGATCACTTATTTTATTTTACAAAGTTGGCCC
Source organism: Verrucomicrobiota bacterium (assembly GCA_036166355.1). Classification (GTDB taxonomy): domain Bacteria; phylum Verrucomicrobiota; class Verrucomicrobiia; order Limisphaerales; family UBA1096; genus UBA1096. Next base: position 9,237 of record JAYZHR010000261.1, read on the forward strand.
ATCGCCAAGCCGATGGTGGGGCATGATGCAACGCTCTGACGACGACGGTGAAACCTGGAAAAAACCCATACGGCTACCAAATGGCTACGTGGGCCCAGTTAAAAACAAACCAATTGAATTATCCAATCGCATGCTGCTTTGTGGCTCAAGCCTAGAAGATTCAGGATGGTACGTGCAAATCGAACGTTTCGTACAAAACCGTTATTGGAGCAAAACTAAAGCTCTTAACTCAACC
>JAYZHR010000262.1:0-5213 GCA_036166355.1 Verrucomicrobiota bacterium
TAACATGCTTTACTCCAAATCCATCCCAAGACCACTGAACAAGATAACTTGTACCATAAAAATTGAAGCAGGTTTTTTTCACAGCTTGTTTGGTTTTAGGAAAATGCTCCGGATGTAAAACATCTCCCGCATCACTCGGACAACGATAGACATCTGCGGTGGAAGTATATTTGTTCAGAGGACGTTTATCAAAAGCTGCAATATTTTTATTATTACTCTGGTATCCAGGTCCAAGTCCAAGTTTACCACCACAAGTCGACCAAGTTGGATGAATAGGAAACATCTCGTAATCATCAACATATAACATGAATGCTATCCCGATTTGTTTATGATTATTTAAACAGACAGTAGATCGCCCTTTCTCTTTAGCCCTAGCCATTGCAGGCAATAAAAGACCCGCCAAAATTGCTATAATTGCTATGACTACCAATAGTTCAATCAGCGTGAAACCGGCATTTGAATGAATCGAACGGTTTAATTGGGATTTACTCATAGGGCAAATTTATATTTCAAAACAACTTGTGGCAACGGACAAATCCTAGACTCATTAACATTTGGGTCAGTTCAACGTGAAACTGACCAGTTATCTTTTCCATCCATTTCAACCATTACCCCACCAATGGACACGCCATATTTACCTTTTTTATTACGAATCCATGATTTAACGCCTCCTACAATACTGTCTACAGAGGTACTTAAATTATATGGAATCAATAAACTAAGAAACCGTTCTGTTCGACCAGCCTTAATAGGGCGATAAGCATAGGTTGTCGTATTTAAATCGAGGTCTTGTGAACAGGATTGGTTTATTGTTCCAAATACCATTTCCTGATGGTCATGAATATATAATGTAACGCCTATCTGATCCTGCTGCCACCAAGCTTGAGCAAAAGCTGGTGCACTAAACCAATTCTGTTCCTGTCGACCCAACTCACGCCCTTTAACCCTTGCCAAATGCCAGACTGGCCCAGCATTGTAAGACTGGCCCAGTGATTGCCCAACTTGATATTCATCAGCAACCACCAAATAACCTTCTTTCGTAAGCACCGCTTTACGTAACCAACGACTTTCAGGACCAAAGTATTCAGCAAAACCAAACTGCCCATACGAATCTCCAGAATCGTTATTTTCAGCATGTGCTAGCTCCGGCAAATGCTTTGCCATATACATTCGACGATAGTCTCGACTGTCGCCCATTCGATCCGGATGCACAGGAAACTGATGACGTTCGTGAACCACTAGCAAAGCGTCTAAACTTTCGTTCCCGCTACCCCCTCCCCTCAAATTTTTCCCAGAATATACATTATTATATTTACCGGAAGAATGCAGCAATTTCGCCCCATTAAAGGAATAATCATAAAGAAATCCTGAAACATTATCTAAGTGACTATCTTTTTTATCATACAGAAAAAAAGCGGCATAAGGTTTGTTTGGCTCTATGCCAGCATTCAAATAGATACGTTCCTTTATCTTTTTATTTGACTCACTAAGCAAACCCACCTTTGCCTTCATTTTCGGAATTTTCGGCTTAAAACCCCTGTCTATAAACCAAGCAAATCTTTTAATATAGGCTGCTTTATATTCTTCAGTAACCATACCGCTGGGAGGCCGGCCTCCCAATGCAACCTGTTCTGCCAGCCAAAGGTATTCTGGACTTTTGTAATGCTGCGCCATTCGATACCAGAAATTGCCATCCCTACTTGAAGTCTCTACATCATAATATCCAACATTCCATGGATCAGTATATACAAGCGATAAATCGCTACGCTGACGAATACCGCAATTCGGTGCGCCCTTAACACCGCCACCATGGTTAAATTGAAGACAGCGTTTACCAATGCTATTAATTAACTCACTTTCAGACTGAAGACGATCTGTCGCCTCAGCTATATCAAGCATACCGTGCAAAAAAATTGGTCCGTATGGATAATAGTTCCACTCAGTCCAATCACCAAAATCAGCCAAGTCATTCCATATTCTATCCAACCACTCACGAGCCTCTTTTGCCTGTGGGGCATCCGGAAATAACTTAATGCCCAAGGCCACACCACCGCCATTTCCAAAAGAATGATTGTCTGCACTCTGGGAACCTTTATTGAAATCTAAAAACCGATAATCAAGACTTTGATAAACGATTTTTTTCATTGTGGCTTTCTCCAAGTCTGAAAGCATATTTTGACGAATTAGTTCCTCATATATACGCATCCTACTAGCCCCTCCCCAACCTCCATGATAACCGCCACCATGATGATCACGCTTTAACTTTCTTCCGTCATCAGATTCTCGCTGTACTTTGTTCCCACTGTTTGTAGTAAAAAAAATGTAAAACAAATCCCCTTCTCCACGTTCCTGACACCGCTGATACCAATCAAGAATCAACCCACGAAAAACAGCTCGAAGTACCTTGAGTGCATTCTCATCCTTTCGACCGCCATCGACATAGCGCTGGCGTAACCGATCCCATTTCCACCAACTTCGAGAAAAGGAATAACTTTCTAGACTGCCTAACGCTTGACGCAATTCCTCTTCCAAAGAATCAATATCAACTACTTCCACATAACCATGCCTCGGATGTTCTTTAATAATGTTATTGTTTGCAGCTTCCCCCAAGTCCAAACCTAACACCAAAAGAAAGGACAATATTAAGCGAACTCGTGCTTTCATGATAACTATGATAACTGACTTAAAGAACTTCACAATTTTAAGATAGATCCCCTCTAATAGGCTTTTAACTAACCATCACTGGACGAAAACTATTCCAAATTCCAACTAATAACCAACTTATCCTGCTTGGCCACTCGCTCGCCTAAGCGTAGTGTCCTTACGGAATTAATGAGCCGAAAATCCAAATAAAAAATAATGGAAACAGCCGAAAAAAATCTAGTTAGAGACGTTAGACAAAGAGTAGCGGAGGTAGTTGTAGGACAGGATATCGTTGTTGAGCGACTACTTATTGCTTTGTTTACTGGTGGGCATCTATTACTTCAAGGAATGCCAGGCTTGGCAAAAACACTGCTTGTCCAGTCCATTTCAAAAACGATCGATCTTAAATTTAGCAGAGTTCAGTTTACCATTGATCTATTACCATCAGACATCTTGGGATCTGAAGTACTGGATCAACGAACCAATGAATTTACCACCCACCTTGGACCCATTTTCACGAATCTTCTGCTTGCCGATGAAATCAACCGAGCGGCTCCAAAAGTACAAAGCGCACTACTTGAAGCTATGCAGGAGCGTAAGGTTACAATTGGAAATGAAACACATACACTTCCCGCTCCCTTTCTAGTCATAGCAACTCAAAACCCTATCGAACAAAGTGGAACCTTCGAATTACCCGAAGCACAGCTCGACCGATTCATGCTTTGTCACAGATTGAATTATCCAGCCGTCGACGAGGAAGAGGAAGTCTTAAAAAGAAGCCTAACACTTGGATTACAAAAAAAAGATGGCGGAGCTGTGCCAAAAACAGCATTCGATACTTTATCTAACAATGTGGTTGCAGAACGACAAGATCTGGTTGAAATGATGACTGCTGTACAAGAAGTTCACGTTAGCGAGGTATTCCAAAAACATACGGTCGAAGTAGTCCGCCGAACGCGACGCCATCCCAACATTGAGCTTGGTGGTAGCCCTCGTGCTGGATTAGCAATGATTCAGGCAGCACGAGCGCGGGCATTCATCCACGGTCGTAACTATGTTGTTCCGGAGGATTTATACGCCCTTGCTGAAGATGTTTTGCTACACCGGATTCGCCTAAAATACGAGGCATTAGCAGAAGGCATATCCGGGGTAAGTGTGCTTAAGGAAATTCTATCAGAAACAGGGTAGTATTGGATAATACATAAGTGTATGAAACCAATAACAGGAAATCTCGATTCGTGTGACGGACTTGATAGTCGTCAATTCTCTATTGCTGTCAGAAGGCTAGCTGACAGTCTGCAATATGGTACAGATTCATCTCCTTTTGTTGGCTCAGGAATTGAATATGCACAAAGCCGACCATATGAATCTGGTGATCCTGTAAAGCAAATTGACTGGAGGGTAACAGCAAGAATGGGTCGACCATTTATCAAAGAGTATGAGGCCCCAAAACAAATGCCTGTATACCTCTTGGTAGACACATCAGGATCAATGTGTGTTTCCAGTGTAAATACTAGTAAATACGCATGGGCGGTACAAATAGCCGGTGGCCTTGCGCTTGCTTCTTTGGCACGAATGAGCCCAGTTGGCATCGTTGGATGTGGCGAAAGGACATTCAATTCAAAACCTAGCCTTTCCCGTCACCAAATGTTTCTCTGGTTACACCAGTTACGCCATTTTCGTTTTGACGAAAGAACAACACTAACTGAAAAACTGGAGCAACTCTCAAAAATACTTTCAAACCGAGTAATGTTGATCGTACTAAGCGATCTAAAACAGCCTAAAGTAATCGACCGATTAAAGCTATTAAGTCAAAAACATGATTGCGTAGTCCTCCAATTAATAGACCCAGCTGAATTTGGACGGCTTCAAACTGGAATTTTTCGAGGTGAAGAAGCTGAAACAAAACAAACATTTGTAGGACATAGCCGAAGCCGCTGGTTTGGAGAAGAAACAGCAAACGAACTAAGACAAGGCGGCATTGACCATCTAGAATTAAAAATCAATCAGCCCTTTATCCATTCACTTCGTGGATTCCTCCGTAAGCGCGACTGTCTTGGAAGAGGCGAACGATGAAAGTCAAACTTTTAGCAACAATATTTCTTATAGGCATAATTCAAATTATCGCTGAAAATAAAGATGACTCTTCTCGTTCAACCCCAATTGGTCTCGAAGGCAAAATCATGGTCGTCCTTCCCGGCGAAAAATTGGAAGCAGCCCCGGTTGGGGATAAGTCAAAAATAATCCTCAGAATTCACGATATCTTTCCAAACGGAAACGCATACCGCTATGATCTTCGATATTTTGGCTTTGTATCAGGAGAGTATAATCTTAATCAGTTTTTACTAACATCAGACGGCAAAACACCTACCAATCTTCCACCCATCAAAATAACAATTGACGGAATCCTACCTGAAGATCATGACGGGATATTGATCGAAGAAGATAAAGAAGAACCTCAGTTCTCAGCCAACTATACCATCTGGCTAATTGGCATTATCATATTTTGGTCTTTAGCCGCTTTACCCTTATTCCTTATCGGGATTAAATCAAAAAAAAATTCTGATGAA
>JAYZHR010000263.1:0-19350 GCA_036166355.1 Verrucomicrobiota bacterium
ACCACTTTGACCATGCTTACGAAACTTCCAGGGAGAACCTTTTACTTTTGGTTCCTTGGTTTTAATCATTGCAAATTCATGGTTTTTAATAATGTCTGCTGGCATCGGCTGTCCATCCAACTTGGCAAGTAAGGGTTTAGGATCAAATGTATCCACATGCGAAGGGCCTCCCGACATGAAAAGACTAATTACCCTTTTTGCACGCGGAAAAAAATGAGAACTAATTGGTTTAGCGTTAGCCTGCTCATGAAGAATACATCCCAATGCCAACCCTCCAAAACCAGCAGCAGCCTGTCCAAAAAAAGCACGTCGGGTTTGGTTGGCAAGAAATTCAGATTGAACAGAAATAGGTTTCATTCGCGCGATAAGCCTTCATCTAAGTTGAGTAAAACTGCAGCCAAGGCAGTCCACTCATCCCCCTCACCCACTGCTCTCTGTTGGCGTTGTTTACCAATAAATTGAAGACAATGCTCCAATTCCTGTTGATCCGGTATCCTTGAAAAACAAATAAGATAAGCAAATCTCACTTTCGCTATATCGTCCTTATACTTGCCAAGTCGCTTGCCCAAGTCTACGGCTGCAGCATGCATCGCTGGTTCATTCATTCCAATCAAAGCCTGCTGAGGTGTATTTGTAACTGCACGTTTAGTTACACAAATCTGCCGTGTAGGAGCATCAAAAGTAGACATAACAGGATGGAGCATCATACGTTTCCAATAAGTATATATGGAACGACGAAACTGATCCTCACCGGTCGAGTTCTTCCATTTGAAATTAGAATTACCTGGCAAGTCTTGACCTCGATCCTCATAAAGCCCAGGCGGCTGCACAGGAAAAACACTTGGTCCACCAATGCGACCTGACAACTTTCCAGAGGAAGCCAACATTCTATCTCGAATTTGTTCAGCCGGTAGTCGTATTCGCGGAAACCGAGCAAGAAACCGATTTTGAGGATCAACTCTGGATAAATCTTCTCGATTTATAGAAACTTGCCGGTAGGTCGATGAATTGACAATCAATCGATGCATTCCCTTAACATCCCAGCCGCTCTCAATAAAGCGCACTGCCAACCAATCCAACAATTTGGGATGCGACGGGCGGTCTCCGTATAGCCCGAAATCTGCCATCGTTCTTACAAGTCCCTCCCCAAAGTGATGCCGCCAAATTCTATTCACAGCCACTCTTGCAGTTAACGGTTGATTATCCGAAAAAAGCCAGCGTGCAAAATCAAGTCTATTTGGATGCTGACCATTTGACACATGAATCGCTGGTAAAATTTTAGGAGTGTCCGCAGTGACTTTTTCTCCCTTATTTTTGAAATCACCACGAATAAGCAGATGTGTATCCCGAGGTTCGGGCAATTCATCCATTACAGGTACTGTAATCACAGGAACAACCAATTTGGACAACTGTCGGGCCAACTTCTGATACTCCATAACCAATGGACTGGACAAATCAATACCGGCCGGATTGTCAATCGCTCTATCATACAACTGGATATTAACCAAACGACCTTCAAATTGGAATGCGGTCGCTTTAGATGAATTATCATAACCAGCACCTATTGAGAGACTACGATTGCTTTTTGCTAAGGTTTTTGGAATGACACCTTCGATTCTCACCTCCTTATCTTCTACGCCATCAACAAAAAACTGAACTGCTTTGCCGGCTTCAAAAACCATTGCCACATGATGCTCACGACCGTCATCAACACGCTGACTCCCGTATGCCACTGCACCGTTAAACGTGCCAGCATCAGAAGAAAACCAGGCGAAAAGCTTTCCAGGATCTGCTTTCTCGTCACCTTCACCTCCAATCCCAAAAACATAACTTCGTTGTCCCGCCTTCCAGTCATATTTAGAAACAATGTCACCAATCGCTCCAGTGGTCTGAATTTCTGCTGTAATAGTCATACTCCCAGTTAAATTAAACAGGGCCGAATCCTTGATATGCTCCGGCTTGTCCCACTCCTCCATTAACCCTTCATGTTTTGATTGACCAAGCGGTATCTTCTTTCTCAATAAAGCCAAGCGCTGAAGTAATCGCTGCTGCTTTAAGTCAGATTCCGAAGAAGAATAGGACATCATTGGCCCGTGAACTCCATAGCCAACCCCCAAATGGGGAACATTATTAAATATCGCAAATAATTCGTAATACTCCTGCTGACTAATGGGATCATGCTTGTGGTCGTGACACTCAGCACATTCTAATGTCAAACCAAGCCAAGTTCGTCCTGTTGTTTCAAGCCGGTCAACAATGCCTTTAATGCGAAACTCCTCCTTTCGAGGATTGTTGCCTTTTGCCTGCATCGCATTTCTATGAAATGCACTAGCCACTAGCTGCTCTTGGGTTGAATTTGGAACCATATCACCAGCAAGCTGATCAATTGAAAACCGATTAAACGGCATATTGGAATTGAACGCGCCAATGACCCAATCGCGGTAAGGCCAAACATTTCTTGTTCGATCTGCAGCATAACCAGAAGTGTCAGCAAACCTAGCAAGATCGAACCAGTCTTGCGCCTGCCTTTCACCGAAATGCGGTGATGCTAATAGGCGTTCAACCAAACGAGCGTGAGCTTTGGGTGAATCATCACGAATAAAATTCAATACCAAGTTTGTCGATGGAGGCAATCCCGTAAGATCCAATGACAATCGTCTTACAAGTGCAGACCGATCAGCCTCCTTAGATGGCACAATTCCCTCAGTCTCAAGTTTAGCCAAAATGAATTGATCTATTTCATTCCTCACCCAGCTCGAATCACGAACCTTTGGTAGTACGCTACTTTTTGGAGGAATAAATGCCCAGTGCTCTGCCTCAGCCAAAACAGGCAAAGAAAGTAAAATTAAGTAACACGAAAGGCGAAACACGTGGAGAACCTTGGTAAAGCTACAAAAGCTACTCAAGAATATTCATAGCATAATATATTTAATTCCCGCTTTACACTTGGTTAAAGTCTTGAAGATATTTAAATTGAGGCATGTATTTTTGTCGAATTGGATTATTTCAATGTCTTCTTTTCGGATTTGCAACACTTAGTCAAACGTCTGATTTAGCGTTAGCAGCTGAAGATAATGATGAAGCTTTTTGGAAGTCTGTTTATGAAGAAAACCATGTTGTCCAAATTCATATCTCTGCAAACCGTGAAGCATGGGATGAGATGCAACCTCGACGAGTAGAACGTAAACCAGATGGGCCTAGAGTTCATTTCGGTAATAAATTTGGCTATGCCAAAGCAGATATAACTATAGACGGCAAGCTATACAAAGATGCCGGCTTAAGATTCAAAGGAAATTCATCATACCGCTTTGCAGGACGAAGTCTAAAAAAACCTTTCAAGATCGATACTAATCGCTTCATTAAAGGGCAGAAACTTCACGGCCGAACAAAGATCAATCTTTCGAATGCCTTCCTCGACTCAGCATTCATGAAGGAAAAACTAGGATATGAAATTTACCGCGCTGCCGGAATTCCAACACCAGGCGTAGGTTGGGCTGCTGTCACACTTACAGTCGAAGGAATTACAGAAAAAAAACACTTGGGCGTCTACTGCCTAATAGAGCAAGTGGATGATCGCTACCTGATACGGAAGTTTGGCAAAAATTCAAAAGACAGTTTATTAATGAAACCTGAAGCTGTTGATGACTGGGAATATTTTGGAAACGAATTAAAGAAATATCAGCAGTACGGCATCAAGTACGGAAAAAATAACCCGGAACAAATCAAACGATTTGCCGAATTGATTAAACTCATTGAACACGGTTCGGACACAGAATTTGAAAAACAAATTAGCAACCGATTAGATCTGGACTACTTCGCTGGATATCTTGCTGCAACATCAATTCTAGTCAACATCGACAGTTACATCGGCATGCCACATAACTATTATCTAATGATCGATAAGGCTAATGGCAAGTTAAGAATACTTCCATGGGACTTAAACGAAACATTCGGTACCTTTACCATGGGACGATCTCCAGAAATGCTGGTTAAGTGGGATATAGATAAACCATGGATTTCCAAGCGCCGTCTCTCCGAACGACTTTTTAAAATAGAAGACTTCAGTAAACGTTATCGTTTAGCGATTACCAAATTAATGAAAGAAGACTTCACGGAAGAAAAATTATTTAATCGAATAGATACATTTGAAAAAGCCATTACTCCCCATATCAAAAAAGACGAGATTGGAAAGGGCCTTGCAGGCATGCTTATGGGAATAAACGGTGATTCAAGCGGAGTTAATAAGGCCGTTGATCGAAGAGTATTCGCTATCAAGCCTTTCATTCGTCACCGCATTACAAGCGTGAATAATCAATTAGCAGGAAAAACTGAAGGTGAAAAAATCCAAGGCCGTAAAAAAAGGCCAAGATAAATAATACTACTTTATTTCTGCCAAAGACCATAAGCCAAGGGTCTTGTTCTTAAACTCCACCTCCAAGCAATTCTCATTAATAACGTGCGAAGGTGACGGCAAATTAAATGGCGGAAGCATCAAGTTAATAGGACGCCATTGGCCGGTAACAATATCATCATTTCGTTTCACATCTGGAAAGTTGGTAGCTAATAACCATTTTGCATCGGATTTAGTCATATTCTCAAAGGCAGCTTGCACATCATCAAAAGACAGATGTACGAGACAATCCCGACAAAGAATGACATCAGCTGCTGGCAACGAGTCTTTCACAAGATTAATCTTCCTAAACTCTACCCCTTCACGGGCATATTTAGCCTGATTACGTTTCACGAGTTCACTCACTAAATCTCCACCTATGTAATTTATTCCAGAAAGATCAACATGTTGCATCCAGTGAAAGTCTCCACATGGCAAATCAAGCAATGTCCTCGCCTCAAGTTCACTCAACATCTTCCGAAGTCTTTTGCGTATTGGATTAGTTTCTTCCAAAGTTGAACCTGGGCCGGAAACCGATTCAATTTCATCCCAATGATTGGTCTCGTAAATGTGCCTAAATCGATCCTCGGGATGAGAAAATCGCTTAACCAAACGCTGTCCGGAATGCCGTTGAAGAAATCGATACAGCGGGCTTGCATATTTTCGCAAAGATCGCTCGAGAATTTTTTTTAAACGATTCACTAATCGTATTCCTTCCGTGAAAATATCCACATGCCCAATACAAGAAAAACAAGGGAAGCCAAAACCAAGACAAGCTGCGATGTGCCGGCCGTAACAGGATTATAGGCAGGAATGTTTGGCTCCAACCCAAGTGATAGAGATTTGTCATATAACCAACTGTTGGCGTAGAACGAGACCGTAATACTTTTCACTACACCTGGCATGTTCGCGGTGAGTGTCTCAACCATCAATGCATAGGCCAATGCGAGAAAAGTTGCACGCCGTACCCACGCACTGAATAGTAGAAACAAGCTTACATAGCTAATAGTAGAAACAAAAACCACGGGAACATATTTATAAAGAACCTCGACGCCGTTTGCACCAATGAGAAAACAAATTGAAGCCAAACAACCCAGCGTAACAGCAAGTGTAAGAACTAAAACAGCTGAATATAATGAACAATAAATCAACGGTCGTGGAATGCTAGTGCTAAGCAAATAAACTAAAGTCCGATTTGTACGTTCACCAGAAATGGCCGCCGAAGCATAGCCGAGGGAAATGATGGGAAGCAGAAAACCCATAAATAGCGGCGAGAGAATTTCACGAGCAAGTTGCGACCCTGTACGATCAGGCTGAATCCGAACCAGTGTTTCACGACGCCTAACATTTTTTTCATTTTCAAATAGAATTTCGCTAATTATGCCGCTCACTCTGGCTTTTATTTCTCTCTTCCCCCCTCTTCTTCCCTGAACAAAGCATATAACTGATTCAGCATCGACACGCTCTCCGACAACATAATAGGCATTAGTTTCAGGTGACAATGCTTGAGTCGTTGTACCTCTTATCGGTGACCTTACATAAGAGTCTGTAACTAACCAAACCATGGTGATCGTAAAAGCCAATCCCAGAAGCACAGTTATCACAATCGTTTGACGCGAAAAAAACTGACGCCTCAGTATCAAACGAAACACCTGACAACAGGAAGCAAACAAAGAAATTTGATTGGAGAAGGTCATTTATCCTGGTTTAGATGAGCGTGCCATAAGATAATCGAAAATCGCCTCAGCCGATGTGTCGGTTGCCTTGAGTCCATGAATATGAACGTTAGGGGATGCTGCAAATTCACCAAACTCATCATAAAACCGATTAGGATTTTGGACCTCTAATAATAAGTCATCTGGTGTATCTATAGTCACCGATTTAACCGAAGAGAGCATCATCAACTCAGAGGCAACTCGACGATTAGACTGACAAGATACTCGCACTTTTAGCGGATAATCATCTAGCACACCGCGAATAGCCTCCAACGATCCGGATGCCAATAACTTTCCTCGGCAAACAAATAGGATGTGATCTGCCAAATGATCCATCTCATTGAGAATATGACTTGAAATTAATATTGCTTTACCAGACTTAGCCAAACGGAGAAATAGTTGGTTCAGTTCATCCCGTCCAACCGGATCGATACCATTGAGAGGCTCATCAAGTACCAATAAGTCGGGATCATGAATTAACGCTTGGCCAAGCTTAATTCGCTGTCGCATACCTTTTGAATAAGTACGAACTGGCCGGTCAGCACGATCAATCATACCTACGATTTCAAGTACTGTTTCAGTACGGCGTCGAGCCTCATCCCCTTTAAAGCCGTGTAAACCAGCAGAGACACCTACCAATTTACGGCCAGACATCTCATCCCACGTGGAGTCACCATATGGACAAAAACCAATGTGAGATTTGGCCTTTGCTGACCATGAATCGAATTCGCAAATTCGAATTTCACCGATACTAGGCTTACTTTGACCAGTAAGAAGTCGAAGTAGTGTAGTTTTTCCAGCCCCATTGGGGCCAACTAAACCTGTGATGCCGGGATTAATCTCTAGACTAATGCCATTGAGCGCCATCAAAGGTCCGAACCACTTTGATACGTTCTTGATCTCCACGAGGGGAGATCCAGCGACAGGGATTGAAGGCTCCAAAGTCATGATTGATGCTGCAAATAACGAAGTCGGAAAAAAATTGCCATTATTGAACAAAGGCAAACACCACATATAACAATCACAGCCCCATTGAACAAAGGAAGATCCACTCCAAAAAACTTGCTTCCGACAATGTAAAGATCATTCCAAATATCAAGCAACCTCCAAGAAGACTCTTCCAAGTCCGCTTCTGGATCACGAAGGGCAACAGCAAGAATACGACTCAAGATAGGCAAGAATACAAATAAGCCACCCCATAAAATCACTAATGGAACCGGGCGAGGCATCCATGAAACCAATGCAAGCAACAACAGTCCAATAGCAACAGAAAGCAAAATTCCATATCCTAGAATACCAAAAACAATCTGAAAATTTTCACTGAAATATTCTATAAAATTCCCCAGTAAACCATACTCAAAAAACAAAACTAAGGCGGGCACTGTCGTAATCAACAAGACGAAAAGTCCGATTGCCAACAACTTCCCTAATGCGTAGTGAACCAAGGTTATCCTGCGTGACATATAAAACATAAATCCACCTCGAGCATGGTCATTACCGGCTAACACAGATCCAGCAAATGCCAATAAAATCATCATCACTGTACCCTGTAACTTCATGAAATTCAGATAAGTAGTACCAGAACCATCCAAGTCTTTTAACATTGAAGTAATAAATCTTGCCATCTGTGGAAGCTCTTGTTTAAGGGTTGCCAATAGATAGATAGCTCCAAAAGTAAAAACAAAACTCAATAAAGCTATGGCAAGCAATAGCCAAAAGAGTTTTCTTCGAAAAACCAAGTGCATCGCCGTACGAGCTACAGGCCAAACGGAAAACCACGCAAAACGTGATGCAAAATTATCGTTTTTATTCAACGCCAAACTCATGATTCTGCCTCTCTTTTTTCAGATTTTCTTGAATCAATCTCAGGAGGAATATTGGTTTTTAATCCAACCAATCTTTGGTAGACAGTTTGAAGGTCCATCTCCTCTGGCTCAAGGCCAACAAGTGTCACGTTTTGCTCTTTAGCCAATTGAAAAAACTGCTGCCTTGACCACTGATCAGTAACAACTACACGCGCTTGACCAGAGACTTTGCTAGGCGACACCTCTGCACCAGATTGTTGAAGAGCAGCAAGATATCCAGCATCGGTACTTCCATTATTATTTTTCCATTGGATCAAAAAGGTGTTTTCTTGACCAGCCAGCATTGAATCAAGTGCCCCTGAAGCCACAACTTTACCTTTCTCCATTATAATCGCGTGCTGACATACATGTTCAATGTCCCCAAGCAAATGTGTTGAGAAAAGCAACGATTTACCAGGCCTTTGCGCAAGCGACTTTAACAGGGCAAGCATTGCCGAACGCCCATCGGGATCAAGTCCTGAAGTCGGTTCATCTAACAAAATTAAATCAGGATCATGCACTAGAGAAGCAGCTAGTTTAATTCGCTGTATCATTCCTGCTGAATAATTTTCAAGCCGCCGATATCTCGCTTCCTCAAGACCCAACTGCGATAACAACTCATGTGCACGTCGCAACGCAATCTTACGAGACATGCCATTTAACTCCCCTGAAAGACCAACATACTCAATCCCGTTCAATCCCGGTATTATACCTTCCCGTTCCGGCATGTAACCAATCTGACCTCGAAGACCAATGCCATGCCGGGCAACATCAGATCCGAAAACCCGCACAACACCCGAAGTGTATTTGACAAGTCCAAGTAAAACCTTGATCAAGGTTGATTTGCCTGCCCCATTCTGACCAACTAATCCTATAGCTCCATGCTCCACCGATAACGAAACACCATTTAATGCCAATACGGAGCCGTATCGATGAATAAGCGAGTCAATTTCGAATAAGCGGCTCACAGAATTAATTTTATCAAAAATCTGGAATAAAAGTTATATTTAAATTTTATCACCAGCCACGTTCTCCAACCAGTTGCATGTCGTTGGCAAAACTTTTTCCCAACGAAACTTAAAGGATCGACTCCATGCATTTTGACGCAACTTATCATATTTATCAGGATCAGCTGCCAAACGCAGTACTTCTTTTGCCAAACTATCAGGTGTTTCTTCCTCACAAACCAATCCCGTAACTCCATGGACAGTTGAATCCACCAACCCGTCAACTGGATAGACCACAGCAGGTGTACCCATTGCATTAGCTTCAATGACATTCAAACCCCAACCTTCTCGGACTGAAGTATGAACTAATAAATGTGCGTTCTGTAACTCGATATTTTTATTAATATCATCAAGGTCCTCCTTGAATGTTACCATGTTCGTCTGACCCAGTGATTCAGCCAAGCGACCCAAAAGAGCACGTTCCCATCCAGATCCGACAATAGTAAGCTCAGCCGAACATCCAGCTTCATTTAGTATAGCAAGAACTCGAATCACATCACTAACCCTTTTATTGGGAGCAAGCCGTGACAAGGCGATTAACCTTAACGGTTTGGCCATACACTTTTCTGGCAATACCGATAACGGATCAGTATCAGTTCCATTGGGCCAAACATACACATCAACCACTCCCTCCTGCATCAACTGCAGCCGTGTCGATTCGGATACAGTCCAAAATGGAACATCACAATAAAACTGATGGATTAATTTTTCCTGCGTCTGACCAATTGAACTAAGTGGCCACCGGTAAAAGGACTCCCAAATAGGGCCAAGTACTTCATGTATATAAGCAATACATCTAGTACTTGACCACCACTGTGCAAACCATGGAATACCATGGTGTTGATCAATCACTAAATCAAACGGTCCATATTTCCGATTGCATAAAAATGCATGGAAAATCGAGGTGCCAGGTTTTCCACCGCGAACAATTTTAATACCTTCAATTTCTGTTTCTGTTTCAGCGCCTTCAAATAAGTTGGCAAACCAAATCACCTTATGCCCACGTCGGACCAACTCCACCATGTGCCTCAAGGTTACACGCTCGGCACCTCCAGCCGTAGGATTCTCCGGATCACGCCAGTTGAGCATTAAAAAACTAAGCGAATTCATTCCGAACTTCCTAAAAATTCCGCAACCAAGATAGCATTTGCATATGGGAAAGGACTCCCATAACGGCACTCCATAGCCTGATCACTTGAGGTAGCCTCCCACTGCAATTTCCCTTTACGACATATGAAAAATGACCGAGTACAATCAATTTGATTATCCATAATCATATGGTCAAGAGATGGATTGTATCCAATCGGCAAAGTCAAAACCAATCGGCCATTTTCGGTCAACAGATTACGGCTGGCATCGATTGCATGAAGTATCTTCACACCACTTTCACCATCGACTTCATCATCAAAGCCAATATGCTCAAATGTCGAAATAGAGACTATCAATTTGAATTTATCTGCTGAGACAAAATCCAAAATATCCTCATTAATTATGCCTTGCCCTCGCTCAAACTTATCAAGAATAGTGTGACTAACACTTCCGTAGTGAGATAAAACATTTCCAATCTCCAAAACATGTTCAGGTTCACAATGATTTAAATAATCACGAATAATTGGAATTTCAACCGCACGCTCATTTACCCAAGTCATATTATAGGAATGATAAAACAGTGAAAGCATTCTACCGTTAAAGTTAAATTTACATTTTGGTAAACGTGGAATAACTAAAGGCGCAAAAATACAACGAAGGGGCTTCAAAAAAAGTTCGCTTAAACCAAAACGGCGTACAAACCAAACAACTTTACCCAAACGACTATTGTATAGATGCGAAGACATACTCAACTCGACTTCAATCGATCGACGATTTCTTCAACATTAAATACACATCCACCCCAGGTCCCACCACCTACTCCTTGTAATGCAGCCCAAAGTTTTGTGTCATCCGGCAACTTCGAATGCGGAGCAATATCTTCACGCGGGAAGCGCTGGGCTAACCTCTTTACTCCCTCATCTGCATCAAACCGCTCTTCCCCTTCTCCAACAAGGTTGACCATACCTTCTAAATTTTTTTGATTAAGAACAATTGAAATAATATCTCCGTTTTTTAATTTACCAATAGGGCCGCCAGCCAAACCTTCTGGACCAACATGCCCAATACAAGCTCCAGTAGATACCCCAGAAAATCGCGCATCGGTCACCAATGCTACATCTTTTCCAAACGGAAGAAATTTTAGTGCCGAAGTCAATTGATAAGTTTCCTCCATGCCGGTCCCCATCGGACCACAACCGGTCACTACCATAACATCACCAGCTTTAATCTCATTCTGTTTAATCGCAACAATCGCGGCTTTCTCACTAGTAAACACCTTTGCCGGTCCTTCGTGAAAATATACTCCTTTTTCATTAACAAGACTTTGGTCAATCGCTGTACTTTTAATGACAGATCCTTCAGGTGCTATGTTTCCAGACGGAAACATCACTGTACTGGTCAAACCTCGCTCACGAGCTCGTTCTGGAGGAAGTATAACATCATCAGGGTCAACATTATCCTGCTGTTTCAATATTTCCCTAAAACGCAACCTCCTCTCTGAATTTTCCCATAGATTCAATTCTTCATCAAGAGTCAGACCGGTTACACTAATTTGGGTTGTATCAATAAGATTCATTTCTCTTAAGTGTAACATTACCTCTGGAACACCTCCTGCAAGATATACTCTAACGGTTGGGTGATGACTCGGGCCATTAGGCAAAACATCCACAATTCGAGGAACAATTTTATTGACTTCAATCCAATCCTCTACTTTAGGCCTCTCAATCCCAGCAGAATAAGCAATAGCTGGTATGTGTAGCAGCAAATTGGTCGAGCCGCCAAACGCAGCGTGCATAATCATGCCATTACGCAAAGCAGCCGGCGTTAAAATATCTTTTAACGAAAGTCCATTTTTATGCATCGCAACCAACGAGTCAGCTGAACGCTCTGCGATATCTAACCCTACCGGTTGCCCAGATGGTGCCAAAGCGGAATGAGGCACCGACATTCCCATGGCTTCCGCCACAACCTGAGAGGTTGCTGCGGTACCTAAAAACTGGCAACCACCTCCTGGCGACGCACACGCCTTACATCCTAATTCATTTGCTTCATCAAGTGTCAATAGATCATGAGAAAACCGAGCTCCTATCGTTTGTACTGCCCCAGCATCCTCACCTTTTTCTGGCGGTAATGACACACCACCTGGCACGATAATACTCGGCAAATCGCTCAAGCCTGCCAATGCCATCATCATTGCTGGTAAGCCCTTATCACAAGTAGCCACACCGAGAATACCTTTTCTTGTAGGCAGTGACCGTGCTAAACGTCGAAAAACTTGAGCAGCATCATTCCGATATGGAAGGCTATCAAACATACCAATTGTCCCCTGGGTTCGCCCGTCACAAGGGTCGGAACAATAAGCAGCAAAAGGCACCCCCCCCAACTGCTTTAATCTTTCGGAAGCCGTCTTAGCCTGTAATGAAATTTCCCAATGACCAGTATGAAAACCAAGAGCGATTGGTTGCCCTTCCTCATCTCTAATCCCTCCCTGGGTACTCAAAACCAGATAGTGATCTCGTCCTAATTCAGCCGGGCTCCAACCCATACCAGCACTTTGTGTCATTCCAAAAATGTCACCGCTAGGCTTACTTCGCATCTCGTCAGCAGACAATGGAAGCTTACCAACCGGCCCCGGCGAATTGGTTACAATGGAAAAAATATCCTGTGATACTTCTTTGCTCACACGGAGATTGAAACATCAATCAAGCCACAAAGCGAACTGGCTTATAACGGCCGCAATGCACTTGCCAATAGAGTCTCAAAATGAGGCTCCTCCTCTTCTCTTGCAACGATACTGACCTCGATTTGCTGAAAACCAGCCGACTCGAGCCACTGATGAAGGTCTCCTTCATCAAACCCCAACCACTTGTCACCAAATAATTCCTTTGCCTTGTCGAACTTGTGCTTCATTAAATCCAACACCATAATTTGCCCCCCCGGTTTTATAATACGAAAGGCTTGCTCGATTGCTACAACCGGATTTTCAGCATGGTGTAATGCTTGACTTAGTATCGCCAAATCCACCGAACCATCATCGATAGGAGGGCTCTGCAAATCACCCTGTCGAAACTCAAGATTAGTCAAACCGTTCTTCTTTGCCTTTGCTTTACCAAACTTCACTATTTCACCCGAGTTATCTACAGCAATAACGTGCTTACACTTACGAGCAAGCAGCTCGCTAAGCAACCCTTCACCTGAGCCAAGGTCTGCCACAACGATTTTCGGTATCAATCTTAGAAGAAGCTGACCAAATGCTTGCCACGAACGACCAGGCCCATAAACGCTATCAAACCGACCAGCCACATGATTAAAGTATGCCAGATCTTGATTCTCTCTACGCTCAAGAATGCGCTTAAGATTTCGCAAATCCGACTCACGCTCAATAATTTCTATAGCCCCAACCATAGCTAAATCAATTAGGTTAGAATTATCAGATTCCCGATCATGAACCAAATGGTAATAAGCATTTTTCCCATCTCGACTCGATTCAACTAATCCAGCATCCTGTAATTGACTAAGATGCATGGATATACCGGACTGGCGCATACCAGTAATATCTGTTAATTCTCTCACTGATAACTCACACTCGAATAAAAGGGCAATCAACCGCAAACGCGGCGCAGAAGAAAGTGCTCTCAGTGCTTTAAGTGTAGAAGGCATCGATCAAAGACTTCCAGCCCACCTAGCCAAGTCATCATCGCTCGCAATTGAATCTGTCACATGGAGAATATCTTCTAGTCCAACTGACTCATAAACATCAGCCATATGACGAACAGAAAAATTAGAGCCAGTATTGTGAAGGAATTTTGGAAGTGCGCCAGCCACCAATCCCATACCCTCAAAACCTCCCAAACGATAAAACCCAGGAAAAAACAAATCCGATGCCACCATTGATTTATCATCAACTGAAAATTGAGCACAATCTGCAATAATTGCATCAGCCAGCGGGGATGCCGACTGCACCCATAATCCCGCTCGACCTACCCCAGCTAAAATAACCTTATCTCCAAGATTTCGAGTGTATCTAGTCACTGCCACAAGATCACTTAGTCTTTCCTGCAAATCGGTCCGATTATAAACAGTAAAATAACCTTGCGAGAGCTTTCTCTTGCTAGCAAAAACAGGATTGCTTAATTCTCCGGTCAAGAAGAGATCAGGAGCCACTACACCTATCCCCTCCTCTAGCAAAGCCTTGGCTAAACCCACTGGTGCACCATCCAAATCAAATAAAGAACCTTTTCCCTTTGGATGAACCACAACAGCCCAATTCTTGGTATCTTTTCCAGAACTTAACTGTATCACAGGCACCCTGTTACCAAGCCCATCTAAACCTAACGCATAACGAGAAACCATAACACCGCCGCTTGTCGTTTGGCCAAGTTTCTCAATCAGTAATTTTGATGGACCAATCTGAATCTGCAATGATCGTTCCCATGCAGGACGCATTATTTTTTGAAACTTTTTCAATGACTTCTTGTTCATCGGTTTGAGCGATAAAAGCTCTTTACGAGTTCGGCTTTTAAGATATTCCAACAACTCATCACGACTCACAGCAGACTCAGGCTCTTTAGCCTGAGCCAAAAACAAGAGTTTATTGTCAGGCTCTTTAGTGTAATCGCTTTCACTGACATCAAGCTTAGACTCATCAGTGTAAAACCATTTCCGAAAAAAACCGTAAACTGATTCACGACTGGATTGATTGTAGTTATGCCCAAAGTCATGTAACACGTAATCAAGATGCGCCGAGGCCCCAAGAACACGGTAGGCTGACCGTATACCTGGACCCTCAATTTCTAGTGTAGTCTTCGTCCAATCCCCCGTCGCAGCTACTAACATCTGCGGTCTGGGGGCAACTGCTGCCGATACTTCCATATTTGAAAATTGCACACGCAAACCTGGAGCATTCTCACATAAACATCCTCCTTGCATAGAATGAGAGACCATAACGCAAGGAGCCTGAGCAGCTAGCCGATCATCCACTAAGCCTAGCATAAAAGTCTGAGTTCCTCCTCCTGATCCACCCGTACAAGCAAGACGGGTACGATCTATCTCAGGAAGTGTCTCAAGAAAATCCAATGCACGAATACTATTCCAAGTTTGCAAGCCCATCAGGTTAATACCCCAAAGCTGACTTGCAAGATCAGTAGCATACTCACGATGCGGACCTGCTTGCTTCGTATCATTGTATCCAAACATGTCATAGGCAAATGCGACCATACCCTGTTCCGCAAAATTAATGCAACGAGCAGCGACGCTTCCTTCTTTTCGATCAACCAACCGGCCTTCCGTCCAGTGCCCATGGGGGTTAAGAATCCCCGGAACTTTTTTATTATCTTTTAATCTTGGCCTATAGAGATTTCCGTATAGGAAATAGCCTGGTAGGGTCTGAATTGATACATTCTCAACCGTATATTTATCATGCTCAATTCGACCATTAATTATCGGCTTTAAAGGCGTTCGCTCTGGCATGGGATATAAACCACATGAAACTTTTGCCTGTAGCCGAATTGCCGCCGCACGAGCTTTCCAAGCCTTGGCACTGGAAACATGCGGAAAAGCCCACTTGGTATTCAGGGTTTTTGGTTCTCCTACACGGGCATCCTCTACCGGGAGGACCTGAGAATATATCGGTTGGACTTGAAAAAGCACCAATACAATACAACTCACAACAAGCATAAGACGGGATGTCATGCCGAAGACCGTTACACTACACAGCTGCGTTTTCAAGTCAGGCATTCAATACCTCTGCGGTCTTAACCAAACTATCGCTATCTCCAACATTGAGTATTTGCACATCACGATCAATACGACGCATAAAACCAGTTAGCGCAGAACCAGGGCCAAGCTCAATAAATCGTTTTACTCCATCTGCAATCATTTCCCTAATACAAGCCTCCCATTTCACAGGAGATGTCACTTGATCGACCATTGTCTTAGCAATTGTTTCAGCTTCAGCATGCATTTGACCAGTAACATTGCTAAATACCGGAATCTTAGGTGAATTCAAATCAACCTTGGATAAAACTTCGGCCAATCCCGCTTGAGCTGGTTGCATCAAAGGAGAATGATATGCCCCAGCTACTGTCAAAGGAATAGCCCGCTTAGCTCCAGCTGATTTGGCCGCCTCACAGGCTATATTCATTTTTTCAGCATCACCTGAAACTACAATTTGACCTGGGCAATTTAAATTAGCCAGATGCACACCAGTCTGTTCACATACTGAATGAACTTCATCCTTTCCCAACCCTACAATTGCCGCCATCCCACCAGAACTCGCTTCACAAGCTTCCTGCATTAATTCGCCACGACGTCGAACTACAAGAAGACCATCTTCAAATTTAATCGAATCCGCGGCAGCTAACGCAGTGAACTCACCCAAAGACAAACCTGCAGTAGCATCAAAAGTAAAAGAAGGCACCTGCTCACATAACAATTGAAAAGCTATCCAGCCGTTAAGATAGATTGCCGGCTGAGCATGCTCAGTTCGGACTAGCTCCTCTTCTGGTCCGGAAAAACATATATCACTCAAATTATAGCCAAGGACTTTATCAGCTTGGGTAAATAATGTCCTTGCGGTGGAGTAAGTATTAGCAAGATCTTCACCCATTCCCACGAACTGAGCACCTTGACCCGCAAATAATAATGCAGTCTTTACCATGTGCCAAATCTAGCAACGAAAGATGGATGTGTGGAGAAGGAATCGAAGAATTATTTCTCCGACGGCAGATTCGTTAGGTAACGCTGATGTGTTCGTGAGGCAATACTTTTAGAAGAGGATTCGGAAGCCCCAGACTCTCTAAGTACCTTTGCGATCTCAAAGTTAGCCGTCAAATCCAACGGGGTCCCATATTCACAAACCTGATTTAGCCTAGCACCGTGAGCAATCAGGAACTCTGTCACAGCAACATCCTCTCGCTTGGAAGCATTATGCAATGCACTTCTGCCATAAAAATTCCCAGACGGAACATTTGCACCAGCCTCAACAAGCATTTTTAGCAAAGGCAAGCTGGCAAACTCAGCCGATGCAATCAACGGAGTAGATCCACGGCAGTCCCGAATATTCACATCAGCTCCATAATCCAGTATCAATCGCACCATCCCTAAGAGATCCTCATCGGCAGCCCGATGCAGTGGTGCACGCCCAAATTGATTCCTGAAGTTTACTTTCGCACCACTTGCTAAAATCAACTCAACAATCTTGCTACTGGAACTAGCCACCGCTTCATACAATAATGAATTACCATCATTATTAACGGCATTGGCTAGTAAAGGATCCTGAGCCAGATAACTGGCTAAACGTTTTTCATCACCACTTTCTATACACTGCCAGATATCAGAATTTACCTCCTGATTTTTTGACTTTAAACCACATCCTATAAACGCCCCCAATAAAAGCAATAATAGGAATAATCGAAGTTGAACAAAATTCATTATGGGTATCATTCTAATCCAAAGGTTTAATTGGGTAAAACTCAGAAGGAGTATGTTCTCGAGCCATCAACTTGCGTAACCTAGCTACAACTTCCGGGTTTTCAGCTGCAACATCATTTGATTCACTTACATCAGACTCTAAATCATACAACTGAATCTTAAGAGGTTGCTTATTCTTCTTGCGCAAAATGTTTTGTCGAACCGCCTTCCATCGTCCAGACCATACTGCCTGCTGTCCACCATAGCCAGAAAACTCCCGATATAATAATTCACGTGAAGGCTGTTTTTTCCCATAAAGAATGTTAGCGATGCTTAACCCATCAATTTTTTCAGGAATTGATTTATTCTGACCGATTAAGTCGAGTAAAGTTGGCAGCCAATCCTCAAGACCTGTTACGTATTCCGAGACAGCACCCGCAGGCACCCGCCCAGGCCATCGAACAATCAAAGGAACTCGAACACCTCCTTCATAAAGTGAACCTTTTAAACCTCTTAACGGTTTAACACTCTCAAAAAAATCGTAGTCCACCTCAGCTTTAAGATGAGTAGTTCCATTATCAGACGTGAACACAATGATGGTATTTTGTGATAAACCAAGTTCATCCAGTAAATTGAGTATCCGCCCAACGTATCGGTCTAATCTACTAATCATCGCAGCGTAGGCAGCACGCGGCGTAAAATGGGGTGTATATCCGTAACCCTTTGCTCTAACAAACGGAGGATCGTTCCAATTTTGATCAAGATAAGGTTTTAACTCCTCGTCTGGCACGTGCAGCGCCACATGTGGAATCACAGTTGGATAGTATAGAAAAAATGATTCATCCTTATGGTCTTGAATGAATTTGAGCGCCTGTTCATTAATGCGGTCTGGCGCATAATCCTTTCCCTTGAATATATCATAGCTACGTGGATCGCTGGGGTCAGCACCCTTGGGTAAGGAAGCATGGCCTGGTACTGGTGGCTCATTATTCAAAGAAACTCGACTTAGATTACTCCACAAATAATTTGGATAATAGCTGTGCGCATGGCGCTGACAGTTGTAACCATAAAACCGATCAAAGCCTTGGTGTATCGGATCTCCCTCCGATCCGGGGAATCCCAGCCCCCACTTACCAAATGCACCAGTCGCATAGCCTTGTTCGTGTAACAACTCTGCAATCGTAATTTCATCCTTCGGAATAGGCCGCTGACCCTCTGGTTTTATCTCACCATTGTTACGGACAAAAGCATGACCAGGATGCTTACCAGTCATCAATACACATCTTGAAGGTGCACAAACAGCGTTGCCAGAATAATTACGGGTGAATCGCATGCCTTGATTGGCTAAACGATCAAGATTTGGAGTTTTAATTTTTTTCTGCCCATAACTGCCCAATTCGGCATAACCAAGATCATCAGCCATTATGAAAATAACGTTAGGCTTAACCAATTTTGCAGCTGAAATCTGTACAGCGCAGCTGAGACTAAAAATAATTGAAAAAAACTTGGCCAAATACCTTCTGTTAAAATCTAAAATCTGCATATGCAAAAGAGTCACATAACCAAATTAAGGGAACAAGGAAATGACACTCCCAATTACAATCTTAAAGTGTAAAATCAGTTAATATCTCAGTTTTTTCCCTACTTTGAAGTACACGAGCTAACGGGGTAACTGAGCCTACTGCTATAGAACTGCGGAGCGCCTCAGACTTACCTTGGCCGGAAGCCAACACCCAAACCTCTCGTGCAGCACTCAGTGCTGGATAACCAAGTGTCACTCTTCGCGATGGGGGCTTAGGCCCTGTTACAACTCTGTATATCGCCTCAGACTCTAGTGCCTCGGCATCCCCTGGGAAAAGTGAAGCCACATGAGCGTCCTCACCCATTCCAAGAAA
>JAYZHR010000264.1:0-2995 GCA_036166355.1 Verrucomicrobiota bacterium
CGATAACAAAGTCAGGATCTGCCTCTTCACGATCCGTAAGCTTTCGCACCACATCTCCTGCCACCAAGTCGGGGATCGTCACCGGATTGCAAGTCATGCGAAACTTGATAGCTCCCTCATGCTCATAGGCTAAATCATTATCCACTAATTCCTGGATACGCCGTTGATAAATCTCCCCACGCTGAGACTGAAAATACGGCCCATGATCTCCTCGGCTCTCTCTTATCGCGTCCCCTGAAACGGGGCCCTCATCCCAGTCGAGCCCCAGCCAACGTAAACCATCTAAAATTACATCAACAGCCTCACTAGAATTTCGAGCTTCATCAGTATCTTCAACGCGCAGAACAAACTTACCACCATTATGCCTTGCATAAAGCCAGTTAAATAAAGCCGTACGTGCCCCTCCAATATGAAGGTAGCCTGTCGGACTTGGAGCAAATCGGACACGAATACTCATGAAAAAAATAGTTTCGAAAGAAACCGGGGCGAAAAGTAATGCTTGGCTCTCCCTCGAGCAAGCTTGGTTAAAATGATTAAAGCTCTAAATATTACCCTTGGCGGAGGAGAAGTCCTTTTAGAGAGGCTTTAAATGGATTTCCTTATACTCAACATGCATAACCTGACCGCCATGAAGCTGAAGACCAATATGACCTTCTCTTCTGCTATTGTCATTGGTCAACTTCGTGGAAACAACAACATTTATTTTCACTGTGATATCTCCTCCTTTAGCTGTCAGTTCGAGATCGGACCACTCTCCTCTTTTGTATGCCCGCTTCTTAGCCACATCCTTGGTTGGTTGATGAACCCACCCACGACCTCCGGTTTCGTAAAGCCCACCTGTTTCATCTGTTTCATCCACTTCAACCTGAAATCCATGAACACTGACTCCGCTCTTCACGCGATCAACTCGGAAATAAAAACCGCTGTCACCATGTAAAACACGAAACTTGGCTTTAACTACGAAATCCTTAAACCGTTTCTTGGTAAGCAAAATTCCATGACGTGGCTCATTCTTGGGACTCGTTCCAACTATAACTCCATCCTTTACTTCCCACTTACCTCCTGGCGTTGGCTCCCAGCCGTTAAGATTTTTCCCATTGAACAAAGGTTTAAACTTGTCATCAGCAGCCTGCATTGCTGTACCGGTAATAAGTATAAGACCAAAAACAAGACCAAGAGTTATTAATTTTTTCATAAGGTCAAAGACCAAAGGCTATCGAACCTTGGTAATTTGCCAAGCGCTGATTCCGCCAAATAATGCGTGCGGAGTCCAAGCAGCAAGATGAGGCATAATTTGTCCACCAAATGCCATGGACATCTGTTGAATAATAAAGAAGGCCAAACAAACGAGAATTCCTGCAGCAACACCCACCGCAGCATTACGACGACCGGAAGGAGCCGCAAACGGAATTGCTATCATTACAACAATTAAGCAAGTAAGCGGTTCTGCTAGCCGAGCTTGGTACTGCGCATCAAGAATCGCTTTTTTTTTCGAATCAATGTCGGGGTGAAGTTTCTTATAACCGGCAATCTCAGCCAAAGAAACGCTCCAACGCTTATGGGCACGCTTCTCAAACAAAGGAGAGATTTTAAGCTCACCTTCTATTCGTACCGGAGCTTCATCAAACTCGTCCATTCTAAGCTTCTCATGAAACTTTATAGGATGAGCTTCAGGGAATCCTTCGGTCGGTCGATAATCGCGCACTTTAAAAAACGTCCAGCCTCCATCTTCCCAAACTCCACGAAGTGCCATAAGCTCTCGTTTAGGTTGATCCTCATCCCACTTCCAAGAAATAACTATTGGTTTATTATCAACCCCTAATATTTCCCCAATTTTGGGATTAAAAGCCGGGATCTGCCAGTTTCGATTTGCAGCCTGATTGCGAAACTTCACATCCAACTCCCAAAGCTTATCAAGTTTTGTCTTATTCGATTCGTCTAAACCTGAATTATTAGCCGTAAGAATCTTCCCTTCGCGTAGACTGTCTGGCAGCCAAAATTCGTTTGTAAAAAACATGCACAATGACAAAAGCAAACCTACAGACAAATATGGCAGGGTCATACGTAGCATCCCAACACCTGCATTTCGGATCGCAATAAACTCATTTTGCCTAGCATGCTGATTTATTGCATACATAAGAGAAAGCAACAATGACACCGGCACAACGACAAAGAAATGTTCAGGAAGTGTAACCCAGTAGTAACTGAAGACCTGTCCAACAGTAAAGTTGGCATCAGTGAATTCATCCAGCTCTGCGATCAGATCAAATGCTATCCACAATATCATGAATCCAGTTAAACAGTAGACAAACGGGAAAATCCATTCGCGAAGAAGATAGCGATCAATCAGACGCATGCGGGGATAAGCCTATCTATCGGCAACAACCAAGGCAAGCAACAGACTTAGCCAAGCTATTGTCAAAATGATACTGATGTAGCCACACTATTGGCTAAATTAGAATAGCTTTGGAATTAAAGCCTTTCGATGGGATGGATAATCAACAAATTTTTCTTGATACCAGAGGTGATGAGCTCTAGCTCTTGGGGCAAGATTTGCCAAGGTCCATATAGCAAAAGTCAGTCCAGGAAAACTCCATGTCAACAGGGCCCATCCAAACCATTCAATAATTTCACCAAAATAATTCGGGCACGAAACCCATCGAAATAGGCCTCCGTGCGGAATCGAATAACCTTCCGGGTTTTCCTTTTTTAAGCGTATAAGCCTAGAACAAGAATCAACATTTATAACCATTCCAATGAGAAACAGTACCAGTCCTAAAATCGTATTATAAGCCGCCCAATCCAAGACAATCGTATCGCGAAATACAATTAACCAAGCTCCGTGAAGACTGCTATTTATTGTATTAAAAATCCCTCCAAAACATGAAGTGACAATAGGCATCGGACTGCTAGAACGAGCCAATCGAAACGGATACACCCAAGCCCGATGAACATAATGAATCTGCCAGAGAGAAAAAAAGACCGAAACAGCTAA
>JAYZHR010000265.1:0-3605 GCA_036166355.1 Verrucomicrobiota bacterium
AATCAGAAGGCGATAACTTGTGGGGATGGAGTAATAAAGGAGAAGTAGCGCGGTTATACACTTGGAATGAGTCCCAAAAAAAATACACTTCAATCGAAAAGCCTATGTCCTTTTCCCCCGTTTTCACTTTTGCCGGCAACCAAGAAGTAATCATATCTAAAATTATAAATGATGCTAAGCTCGCCGGCTTTAAGAAAGAGGAAGCATCAAAATGGCTGCCACCTCTTTTTCGCTAATTCTACAAACCCGGATTGATTCTATTTGATAATCTATGAAGAAAATTGACGATAACCCTTATGAACTAAGTTGGCTAGAAGAGGACATTGAGAATCGCCTTGGATTTCATGCTGGCCGATACACAAGTGTGAACAAGGGATTAAGTCTTCTATTTGCTCTAGTACTTCTCTTCGTATTTGGCGGAGCTATTTTTGGCCTGTCATTTGTTAAGTCATTTCAACCAATTTCAGATATGTTTCTTCGTTCTGGAAATGTTTGGACTCTTGGCCCCGCTATGCTTCTTTTTTTTATTTCTATTACTTCTTTATTTTTTAAAGGACGAAAATTAACACTTCAAAAAAGAGCGTTATCCATTTCCACTGTGCCCCAAAATCCGGACTTCGTGCTAAACGAACAAACCGCTGAAACAGCGCTTACCCGTTTACGCAAAGTCGTGGATAATCCTCGCCACTTTATCCTTCTAAACCGGGTACAGACTGCGCTTGCAAGCCTTCATAATATAGGAGCCATTAGTGAAGTTGCCTCAATTCTAAAAAACCAGGCAGACAATGATGAAAACCAAGTTTCATCAAGCTATACCATGGTCAGCGGGGCCGTATGGGCAATCCCTGTATTGGGATTTATAGGAACGGTGATGGGGCTAAGCTCTGCCATCGGGAATTTTGCAGGAACCCTGAGTGCTGCAAAAAATATAGAAGCTATAAAAGGCAACCTGCAAAGCGTCACCGGTGGCTTATCCACTGCATTTGAAACGACGCTGGTCGCATTGATATGTGCCCTTATTATCCAACTGTATCTTAATTATATGCAACAAAAAGAAAGCGATTTTTTAGATGAATGTAATGATTACTGTCACACTCATGTGATCTCAAAATTGCGGTTAGCTGAATCCGTATTGGAGGACCGATCTCCCCTTGCTCCTACTGCCAAAAATATTCCGGATATCAAAGAAGAAAAGGCCCCAATAAAAGCAGAAGCAGGGCATAGTTCAGATCCATCTGAACAAGAGGTTAAAACACCCAATAATAGATCTAAAGACCTATGAAAAAAGGCCGGGCAACCGGAATGAGTTTATTTTCTTTTCAGGATATAATTATGTCCGTCATGGGTATCCTGTTATTAATAACATTATTGCTCACTCTCTTTTTGGTAACCCCGTCTGAAGCGAGTTTCGGAAAAGGAAAAATTATCGGACAACTAGAAGCCCAATTGGTAACTGCAGAAAAAAACGGCGAAGATTTGGAATCTGCCATTTCCTCTCTGCAGATCGCCATATCCCAGATGGCAACAGCCCCTAACACTAATCAATTATTAGCTGAATTAGCTCTGACCAAGAAGTCCCTTACAAGCAAAAGTAATGAGCTGATTCAGCTCGAGCAAAAAGTAGTTAAAGCACAAGAAGCACAAGAAAAGGAAATTGAAAAACTGGGACTAAATAAACTGAAGCAGCAAGTTGAAGATCTTCAGGTAAAATCTGAATCATTAAAAATATCTTCCTCTCAACAAGAAGCGGCTATCGAACAACAAAAGCAGCAAATTCAAGCAATCCAGGAAAACTTAAACACGCTAATAAAGGATGCCAACAAACTTTGGCTGATCCCCTCATTGGAAAAAGGGGGAAGGGAGCCTATTATTGTCACCGTTTCTGGCAGCGGAATTGAAATTGATCGATTTAATAGACCAGAAGACAAAAAAAAGTTCCCTGAAAATCGGTCACTTGAGGCCCTCAACATGGAACTGAAGCCTTTAAGCCCAGCAAAAGACTACGTGCTGTTTTATATTCGCCCATCCGGAGTAGATCTTTATGCAAAGCTAAAGGATTTAGCGACGGATAAGGGTTTACAAGTTGGATCTGACGCCGTGGGAGAAAAAACAGAAATGGAGTTCACGCGAGACTTGGAAGAATGAGAAAGCCCCGTTTCAATAATTCGGACAGCACAGGGCTGTTACTTGATACCGTATGCAATGTCTTTGGCGGAATTATTTTGATCGCGATCCTAGTTGCACTTCTTGCTCAAGAAACGGAGTCTCAAATTCCTTCTGAATCTATAAACTCTGCGAAGGTTCAGTTGCTACAAAGAAAGTTGGATCGCAAAATGGCTGAAGTTGCCACACTAAAAGAGCGGCGATCCAAACTAGAACAAGACTGGGCAAAACAAAATAATCCCAAAACTAAAACCTTGGTGGAATCTTTGGCTACTTCAAAACAAAGCTTAGCTGCGGTTCAATCTGAAATAAGGCAATCACGCGATAAACTAAAAGATTTACTCGTGCTCAACTCGACTGAACTACTCAAAAAAATCGAACAAAATCTGGCTGATGCCCGGCAAAAAATAGCAATGCAAGAAAGTGCTTTATATGTGCAAAAATCCACCCTCACCACCCTTAAAGAAAAAGAAGAGGAACTACTCGCTCAGAAAAATGCAGTTAAAGAGCAAAGAACCGTTCGCATGCGGCTCCCCAGAGAAAGAGCGATTACAAAAAGCCCTGTGTGGATCATTGTCCGGCATGGCAAGCTCTATCCCACTCACTTGCGAAGCAAAAGTGGGAGTAAAACTCTTAACAAAGAGTCCATCAAATGGGATGAGGGCGTTGTCGGGGATAAAGCATTCCCAATTGCAAGCAAGGGAATGAATATTACTGATAACCATCTAGAATGGTCGAATTACCTTAGCTCAATCGACAGGCAGGACGAATTTTTATCATTTGCAGTTTGGCCAGACTCGTTTGCGTCTTTCAATATAGCGAAACGACAGGCAGTTAGTTTACGAATAGAATACGGCTGGGAACCTGAGCCTGAAGATTATGAAATAGTGTTTGTCACCACGGGAGGATCTATTCCCAACCCTCAATAGTTATGCCCATTGCCTTTCCCAAAGCATGAAGCCTCCACATTACAACGCTGGCCGTTCCAAGGCCCCTTTAATAGCCATAATTACAGCCATTATTCTGCTTGTAACGGTCCTGATCATTTTTCTCTTATTACAAAATTATGAAGTGCCTCTTACTCATTCATCCTGCCCTCCACCAGGAGAAGCAACCGAGGCGCCTCCGGGCCTCTCAAACACTCTATCAATGCTGCCTGCGTCCATGCCTTCAGACGCAAAAGAGATCATTAACATCACAGGGCATCATGCCGTTACAATGGCTGGATTCAATTTTTCTGATCCGCAAAGTAAAAAAATTTTTATCTGCGACCCGGGAGATGAATCTGGCCCGGGCAGCTCTCATCAATTTGTCCATGATCCCATTGAACTTCCACTGATCACAGACGGAAGGTGGTGGTTTATAGATTATCCCGGCGAAGCTGTAGGATGTATATACGCAGCTATTGTTGTAAAAAATGGAATTCCAAATGGTGAAACTCT
>JAYZHR010000266.1:0-4552 GCA_036166355.1 Verrucomicrobiota bacterium
CAGCCAAAGCATTCTTCTTTGCCTGAATTTTAGCATCCATTTTCTTGGCTTTTTCCTCAATTTGTTCAGCTTTTTTGTGGTCTTCGGTAGAGGTAATATCTATCAGGCGTGACGAAGGTTGTTGCCACTTTTTAAGTGGAAAAACGGGATCAAAAATAGCTCTAAACTGGTAATAATCATCAATGCCAATGGGATCATATTTGTGATCGTGGCATTGAGCACAACCAACTGTTAAACCCAGCATCGATGAGCTAATTACTTGTATAGCATCTGCTGCAGCTTGGTTTCGATTCTCTAGGGAGTTATCATTTTGTGTAGAGTCAGGGGCCATGCGCATAAATCCGGTGGCTGTGAGAAGTTCTACATGCCTAGGGTTTTTATTGTCAGGACTACCATCGATAAGTTCGTCTCCTGCAATTTGTTCAAGAATAAATTGGTCGATTGGTTTGTTTTGATTGAATGAGTTGATAACATAATTACGGAAATGCCAAGCGTGTGGACGTTTGATGTCATTCCCTGAGCCACCTTCACTTTCAGCATACCCTGCTACGTCCAGCCAGTGCCTTCCCCAGCGCACTCCAAATTCCGGAGATTCCAGAAGGCGATCTACCAATCGTGTCCATGCTTGAGGGGTTTCATCATTTACGAATTCTTCCACTTCACTTGGGGATGGTGGCAAGCCTGTTAGGTCAAATGTAATTCGGCGTATTAAACTCTCTCGGCTGGCTCGGGGTGAAAAATTAATTTTTAGTTTGGATAGCTCTTCGGCTATGAAACCGTCAATGGGTGTTGAAATATCAAATCCGGATGGCATCGGAACAGAATGTTTTATTACTGGTTTAAATGACCAATGACTAAGCTCCTCTTCGGTAAATCGAATCGAGTCTGGATCCTTGGGTTCTGTTCGGGCCGTCTTGGCTCCCTGTTTGATCCACTCCCTGATGATTTGTTTTTGACTAGGTGTCAGTTTTTTCGGGCCGTCCGGCATTTTGTCTGATTGGATTTGTTTCCATAACAGGCTTTTATCCGGGTTTTCAGGTATTATTGCTGCTCCAGATTCTCCTCCAGTTTTCATCAGATGGACTAGCCTGACATCGAGGCTGCCCTGTTTCTTTTTTTCCTCACCATGACAGTGAAAGCAGGCTGCCTTAAGAATGGGGCGGACATCTGCTTCAAACGAGAGCAATTTTTCTGTTTTGGCTGTGACAATCACTTTGGCACCATCGATAAAAATTATCGTCAGTGTTAATAAAATGAGCCAAGCGGTTATTGCGTTGTGGATTTTCATCCAAATAGGTAGGCCCGAATGTTACTAAACCGTTTGAACGAATCAACTAAGTTTACTGCATGTCATAGAATTGGAAAAAGCTCTCTCTTTTAATTTGTTTCGATGGCATTACAGGTTTAGTTTTTCCGCGATTTTTTATGGTAAGATTTTTAATTTTAACTCTCTTTATTTCTACATTTGAACTGTTGAATCTAACTGCAAATGAGCTTGGAAAAACGGTGGGATTGACAGAGATCGAGGATCCATCCGGGCTGGGATTTGATTCAGTCAAGTTGGATGGAATTTATGCAGTTCAGCAGAAACTAATCGTGGACAAGCATGCACCTTCAAATGTTGGACTGGTTGTTCGTAAGGGAAAGGTGGTTTACCACAGAACGGCATACTCTTCCATGTTGCATGATCGTATGATTACGGATAGTACGGTGTTTCCGATTTGGTCCATGTCAAAGCCCATTACAAGTGTTGCGGCGATGATTCTTTACGAAAGAGGTAAATTTAAACTTGATGATTCGGTGGCGGATATTTTACCGGAAATGGCAGCAGTTAAGGTTAAAACCAAGGATGGGGAATTGGTGCCATTGGCCAAGCCCATTACTTATCGTGATCTATTTAGGCATACATCTGGTTTCAACGGTTATGAGGGATTGTACAACGAAGATGGTTTTTGGGCGAAGACAACTCGGGCAAAGAGTCTAACTGCTATTATTCGTGAACTAGCCAAACAGCCTATCTTACACCAGCCAAGTGCCAAATATACCTACGGGATGAATACAGCAGTGTTGGGGCGTGCAGTTGAAGTATTGTCTGGAAAATCATTAAATAAATTTCTTCGTAAGGAAATCTTTCGGCCATTGAAAATGGAAAATACACGTTTTCATCTGACCAAGCGTACACGCAAGCTATTGCAGCCGCTGAGTATATTTGAGGCTGGCAATTATCGTGCTGGAAAACCGGAGGAGGATGAATTGCCTTATGAGAAAGACAGTTTGCTTTATCTTGGGGGGGAAGGACTTGTTTCGACTTTGGCGGACTATTCTAGATTCTGCCAGATGCTCTTGAATGGGGGTGCTGCACCAGATGGGGAAAAAATACTATCTGCGGATATTCTGAAACTCATGTGGACAGATCAAATCGGAAATATTCCTGGTTATGATGATCGAAAAAATGGCAACGGTTTTGGACTGGGGTTTTATGTGTTGAACGATTTCAATAAGTTCGGAGCTGAAGGGCTGTTTGGTTGGGGCGGATATCATACTACTCATTTTTGGATTGATCCTAAAAATGAATTGTACGCCATTTTTATGTGTCGAAGATATCCCTATAATGGAGAGACACTCATCCAGTTTCGCAAAGCGGTATATGAATCGTTGATAAAATGAATTTTTTAGAGAAGTCTAATAGAATTAAATTCATCCAAATCATTGATTCAAGAGGTCAGTTGTAGATTCTTCATGATCTTTTTTGGGTTTTCTTCTGCGTTGTTCGGTAAAGAACTCTCTCAGAACAGCAGAGCATTGTTCTTGGCCAACTCCGGCAGTAATCATACTTTTATGGTTAAGTCCTTCGTGTTGGAGTAGGTTCATTGCGCCGCCGCATGCTCCGTATTTGGGGTCGGGAGCCCCAAATACTACTCGATCGATTCTGCAATGGACAATTGCTCCAGCACACATTGGACATGGTTCTTTGGTTACGTAGAGAGTGCATCCGGTAAGCCTCCAGTTTCCAAATGCTTCTTCAGCCGAGGTGAGTGCAAGCATTTCTGCATGAGCAGTGGCGTCCTTTAGCATTTCTACCTGATTGAATCCTCGGGAAACAATATGTCCATCATGAACAATGACTGCTCCAATTGGGACTTCTTCTGAGTCCCATGCCTTCATTGCCTGTCGTAGCGCTTCACCCATGAAGTAGTCGTCGCTAGCCAGATCGATGATCGGTTCATTGTTCATGATTATTTTTTGTTAATAGGAATCGATTCTTCAAGTACCCATTCAAATGCATCACCTTCCAGACAACGAAAGTGTCCAGAGAAAAATCCGCCGCGATGTTTTTGGAATAATGGCCATATTTTCTCTCGGTCTGTCCTTGGTATATTAAGTTGCTCAATTTCGTTTATGGGGAAAAATTGAAATTCTCCTTCCTCACACGGCTTGGGCAGCTTGACCAAACGCGGCTTGATTTCAAATAGAAAGATATACCAGTGCGTGTTTCCTTCGTAACCGTCTTCGCTGATAATACCAGTAAGATGTAGGTCTTCCGGGAGGATTTTTAGGCCAGCTTCCTCGGCCGCTTCGCGGCAAGCACAAGTGTAGGGAGACTCTCCAATTTCGACTTTTACCTTGCCTCCGGGAGGTACCCAACAACCCATATTTGGAGGTAAATGACGTTTAAGTAACAACAGTCTATCTTGCGAATCAAAGCCATAGAGTAATGTGGCCAATTTGTGTGGCAGTGACATCGCGCTTGATTCTGCCGATACCTAGTGTCAGAGGCAAGGGAAGGTAAATGACTTCATGGGAATATCATTACAGGATTTACTTATGGCGGTGGACGTTGTTGACTGATCGGCCTTTTGCGTGTGCGCGCATACCAATGTCTCAAAGGAAGAAAGATAGAGTTGTCCGTCCAAGAAAGTTGAAGCCGGATCCGAAGCCGAAAAAGCCAGATCTAATGCCGAAATGGCTAAAGACTGATCAGGCGCTGGCATCTGGAGAACGTTTTTTTCGACCTGTAGATTGGTTGGCTTTTATCATTACGTTATTGGTCGCTCTGATTGGTTATTGTCTGACTATTTCACCGGATTTAACGCTCGAGGACAGTGGTGAGTTAGCTGTGGCATCAATGTATGCTGGAGTTCCTCACCCTCCAGGATATCCGGTGTGGACGCTTTATACTTGGTTATTTACTAAATTAGTTCCGATTTCAAATATCGCATTTCGTGTAGCCTTGTCATCAGCTGTGGCTGCTGCGTTTTCCAGTGGTTTACTTGCATTACTAACTAGCAGGGCATCTTCGCGAATAGTCGAGAGTATCGATTGGTTTCATGGGATTGAGGAATCATTAGTTAACCGACTTTCTTTGGTTAGCGGTTGTGTGGCTGGTTTGATGTTGGCATTCAGTGGATTTATGTGGAGTCAGGCGGTGATTGTAGAGGTTTACACGTTGAGCGTGTTGTCATTAATGGGGGTGTTATGTTGTCTTTACCGTTGGACGCAGGATACAAAGCGAAATCGATATCTGTACTGGTCATTTTTTTGGTTTGGGATT
>JAYZHR010000267.1:0-3673 GCA_036166355.1 Verrucomicrobiota bacterium
AAATGGAAGGAATGGCAAGGGGGTGCTAATGATTAGGGTGGCTGGAAACGAGCGAAGTAGCGACTGGAGTGCTCATGATGATGGTTATTCTAATGATCCAAGAGTTGTGACTGTTGGTGCTGTTGGATATGATGGAAAGGTTGCGGGGTTTAGTAATGTTGGAGCCTGTGTGCTGTGTTCTGGCCTTGTAGGTCAGGATTCAAAAAACAACCCGGTATATTCAACAGATCGCATGGGCGAATATGGTTGGAATGATATATCAAGTGCGGATGATCCAGAGGTTGGTAGTTATTATGCTATAGAGCGAGGTGGAAATTCTTTTTCCGCACCGCAAATTGCAGGTCTGGTAGCATTGATATTAGAGGCTAACTCAGATCTGACTTATCGTGATGTGCAGCAAGTACTTCTTCATTCCTCACGGCACTACAATTTTTCCGACCCATTTCTTAAGCCGAATGCCGCTGGATATAGAT
The DNA here is from genome assembly GCA_036166355.1 of Verrucomicrobiota bacterium. GTDB lineage: Bacteria > Verrucomicrobiota > Verrucomicrobiia > Limisphaerales > UBA1096 > UBA1096. The sequence continues at coordinate 474 of JAYZHR010000267.1, forward strand.
TTAGTATTAATACTGGATTTGGAGTGCCTGATGCTAGTATTGCTGTTCGTTTAGCGAAGAGTTGGGTGAATGCGGATCGATTAGTTGTGAAATCCTATAAGAAAACATCAATGGAGAACGTTCCTGATGATGGATTAATTGTTCAAGCTGTTCTTGATGGTGAAATAATCAACTTTAAGGCTAGCCCTGGAGATGGTCTAGTCATGGACGAAGGTAGTAATCCAGTTCCAGTAGTGGATGTAGGAAAGGCTCTTGATCCGATTAATGTAGATCTGGATGGCAAGGCTGCATTTATTCAAAGAGGTGGGGCTTACTTTTCGAAAAAAGTGGGATATGCAGCTGATGCGGGGGCAGTACTTGCTTTGATCTATAATAATAATGGTGGTGAAGAACGATTAATTATGGGAGATCTAAAATCATTGCCAATTCCTGCGGTATTTTTATCGCAAAATGATGGTGCGAAGATTAACAGTATGATGGCGAAATCAACGGTAGATCCTTTGTTTGTTAAACTGAAATTGGATCATGTATCCACTAAAATTGATGTCCCTGACTCACTTATATGTGAGCAGGTAGGCATTAGGGTTGATATGAGCCATCCTATTCGTGGCGACATTCGATTGACGGTTAAGTCTCCTTCAGGTACACGCTGTATTTTGCAGGCAAATGTCCCAGATGGTAGCCCATGGCGTTCTGATTGGGTTTTTTGGACAAATCAATTTTTCTTTGAATCAGCGAATGGTGAGTGGGAGGTTGATGTGTCAGATTTAGCTAAATCTTATATCGGTGTTTTGGATCATGTAGAATTAACTATTCGTGGGACGAAAATATTTGATTCTGATAATGATGGGCTTTCTGACGAATGGGAAATATCTAACTTTAATTCCCTTGATGAAACTTCGCTTAGTGATGTTGACAACGATGGATATCCTAATTCCTTCGAACAGGCTATGCATTCGGATCCGTCAAAATTTGATCGTTATTTGAGTGTGCGATTACATTCGCTTACAGGCGGCCGTTTACGTTTTAGTTGGCCAATTTGGAGTGGTTTTGAATATCAGTTTCAGATATCCGAAAACGTAAATGGCCCTTGGAGTAACGTTTCAAATGTTGCAGTAGGTGAGTATGAGGGTGAATGGATTGGAGAAGTGGAAGAGGGAGGATATAAGTTCTTTCGCTTGAAAACGGAAATAAACCCATGAAACGAGAGGTTGATAATTCAATTGCTACTTTGGATTCCAATGGGAGTAATGATAGGTGCAAAAGTATTTGTGAAGCTGTAATTTTGGCTGGAGGAAAGAGCTCTCGGATGGGAGTGGATAAAACTTCGCTTGTTTTGAGTGGGCGCACTTTATTGCTTCATGTAAAGGATTTATTATTGGCTGCTGGATTTAAGCCGAAGGTAGTTGTTAATGATTTAAAGCCAGGTCTTGGTCCAGTTGGAGGGGTCATTACTGCCATCCAGAATACAGAAAGTCCCTATGTGATGTTTCTAGGCTGTGATATGCCATTTTTATCATTGGATTTGCTGGGTGATTTTTTTGAATCAGCAATAAAACTCAAATCGGCTATTTTTACGCGACATGCTAAAGGATTGGGCTTCCCGTTTTTTCTCCTTAGAGAGGATTTAAATAAAGTTCAGCAGCAAGTAGATAATAATGAATTATCCTTACAGTGCTTAGCCAATGCCTTGTCTGCTCGAGTCTGGGAGCCATCTCGTAGATTTGAATCCCAATTATTTAACATTAATTCACCTGAAGACCTAGCTGAAGCAAGGTGCAGGGTAATGGAGGAATAAATATGAAATTTCGTAGAGTTTTATTCTATATATCTCTTTTCTTTTTTTTAAATGCTCATGCGGTTGCCGAAGATAAGCGGCATGAGTTTTCTCAGCCTCTAATGGGTATGGCATTTCGTATAGTTCTTTATTCAAATGATGAAGCTTTGGCTAAGAGGGCGAGTGATGAAGCTTTTAATAGGGTGGCTGAAATAAACAAAATCATGAGCGACTATGATCCTGAAAGTGAATTGAATAAGCTTTCGGACTTAGCGGGAAGCGGAAAGGCAGCTCGAATTAGTGACGATCTTTTTCATGTGCTCCAGTCAGGTCAGTTATTGGCCAGTAATTCAAATGGAGCTTTTGATGTTGCAGCAGGGGCATCTACAAGGCTGTGGAGGAGAGCGCGTCGTTTAAACAGAATGCCTCCAGAGCACGCTATTCAGGACGCGAAAAAATTATCAGGTTTTAAATATTTAAAGTTAAATAAAGTTCATAAAACGGCTGAACTTTTGAAGTCAGGGGTCAGGTTAGATTTAGGTGGTATAGCGAAGGGGTTTGCACTTGATGAAGCATTTGTCGTTTTGCACAGGAATGGTTTGTTAAGAACTTTAGTTGCAGCTGGTGGGGATATTATTTCAGGAAATCCTCCTCCGAGTAAGCCGGGTTGGAAGGTTGCTTTATTGGGGTTAAATGATTCTTCAGTTGAATACATTTGGCTGAAAAATTCTGCTGTTGCTACATCTGGAGATTTATTCCAGTTTTTGGAATTAGATGGTAAGAGATATTCACACATTATTGACCCTCGTAGTGGTCGTGCCATTGTTGAACAGCGTCTTGTTCATGTGTTGGCTCCAAATGCAATGCAGGCAGACAGTTTAGCTACTGCTATTAGCGTGATGGGGCAAGAGAAGGGATTACTTCTAGTCTCTGGGGATAAGAGGTTGGGAGTGAGGGTGGCTTTTCGTAATGATTTTGGCCAAGTAAAGAAGGAATCAAATCGAGTTTTTCAAACTTGGCCAAGAGTGGGTGATTAATTTAATTATTCTCCAAAAAAGCCCGCAAATAAATGCGGGCTTTTAATAATAGTAATTGAAGATCAGGTGTATCAGGCATTATTGCCAGTTATTTGAAGATATTCGCGATCTTTAATAATGCCCGGCGCAGGAACAGGGTAATTTCCGTCGGGATTGGTTTTTAATGGGGCATCAGATTCCATATTTAATTCCGCTGCGTTAGGGCATAGGTCATGGTCGTGATTAAGTACCTTATCATAGGTAACTTCTTGTCCGGTGTGTGATGCAAACCGTCCCATTGCAGTTACAACACTGGCTTTAACTCCTCGATCGCATTCGTTGAATGGCTTGTTGTCTCGGATAGCGGTCATTAGGTTATTCCACTCATCCTGATAAGGATTACTTTC
>JAYZHR010000268.1:0-29717 GCA_036166355.1 Verrucomicrobiota bacterium
GGTGGAAATTATAGTGGTCATTACAAGAATGAATTAATTGGGAAAGCATTGATTCATTCTGATGCAAAGGAGCATCCCATTTTAAACAAATTAGTAAGTGAATTTAATATGGGAGGATCTTTATATAAGAATAGCCCATTAGCCGAGAAAGCAACTGTGCTTATTAATGGGAAGGTTAACGATCACCCCGCAGAGCCAGTGGCATGGACTCATTCTTACAAGGGTAATCGCACTTTTTATACTTCACTTGGGCATCAGGAGGATTTTAAGAATCCAAATTTTATTAATTTAATTAATAATGCCATTGGATGGTGTTTAGGTAATCCGGATAGTTCAGTTGATGCATCAGCAGAGCTTGCTGCTAAGTATGGAATTGAACCCGGTAAGCCGTTTCGTATTGGTGTAGCATTATTTGAAAAACTACTGAAAACGGAAAAAATGGAGTTGCTAGATGTTCGAACTGCAACAGAATTTAATTCGAGTCATATACCAGATACCAAATGGATAGACTGGTTTTCGCCTGAGTTTGCTCATGAGGTAAGTAAGTTAGATAAGGATAAGATCTATCTTGTATATTGTGCAGGTGGAGTGAGAAGTGCTCGTGCGTGTAGAAAAATGATTGATATGGGTTTCAAATATACTGTTGATCTTGCCCCTGGTTTTAATGGATGGAAAGCTGCAGGCAAAACCATTGAGAAATAGACGGTGAATCTAAAAGAATCCAGTTCGAATTCAACTAATCCGAAACCCGGAATTGAGACAAGCGATGTATTTTGTTTAAGATCGGCAATGGGTTGGCTTGAGCTTGGGATGCCATCTGAAGCTCGTAAAGAGTTGCAGTCATTAACTCCAGAGCTAGCTAAATTGCCTGAGGTTTGTGGGGTGTATTGGAGTATTTTGGCCCGAGAAGAAAACTGGGTCGAAGCTGAACAATTGGCCCGAGATCAGGTTTCAGAACAACCAGACAATATGTCCAATTGGATCAATTGGGCATATTCTCTTCGCCGTGCAGAAGGGTTTGGTATTCGGATGGCATATGATACGCTTCGCCGTGCAGTTGATCGTTTTCCGAAGGATTCTCTTATTCCCTACAATCTAGCATGTTACTGTTGCTGTATGAATGTTATCGAAGAAGCTTGGCGGTGGTTAGAGATTGCTGCGGAGCGTTCCGATAAAAAAACAATTCAAAAAATGGCTTTGCTCGACGACGATCTAAAACTAATACACTACCAAATTTCAGATTGGAGTGATTGATGCATGGGTAATATGCCTAACTCATATGGTTTAAGCTCGGTGTTTGGTAATGAGACTACTCCGATACCTCTATTTAAAGCTTGGCTTGAAGAGGCTAAGTTAAATGAAGTTAATGATCCTTCCGCTTTTGCTCTTGCTACAGTCGATATTTCCGGACAGCCAAGTGTTCGCATGTTGTTATTGAAAGGTGTAGTAGAGAATGGTTTCGTCTTTTACACTAACATGAATAGTCGTAAGGCTCAGGATCTTCAAGTTAATCCCAAAGCATCGATTTGTTTTCATTGGAAAAGTCTTCAGCGTCAAGTTCGTGTCTCAGGTAGTATTTTGAGAGTTAGTGAGGAAGAGGCTGACAAATATTTTGAGAGTAGAGATCATGCAAGTAAGGTTGGAGCTTGGGCTTCCCTTCAATCTTCGCCTATGGAGCAGCGTAGTGAGTTTGAAAAACGAATATCCGATTTTCAGGCAAAGTATCCTGAAGGCAGTATTGTCCCACGTCCACCTCATTGGTCAGGTTGGATACTTTCGCCCGAAGAAGTAGAGTTTTGGCTTAGTGGGGCTTCTCGGCTTCATGAGCGTTTGGTATATAAAATTCAAGCTGATGCAACTTGGTCTCAATGCCTTTTGTATCCATGATTATTGTTTCACTAAGTTTGTATCGTTTTCTGAGTGCGATCTGAGATGGTAGGCGATAGACTTTCTGTATGGTAATTCGTCTTTTTTTTGTCGCTTTATTTTTGTCTTTGCTTGTGTCATCGGCAAAAGCTGTATCCATGCGGCCAAACATTCTGTGGTTATCGGCAGAAGACATCAGCCCGCATATTGGATGTTACGGCGATAAAAGAGCGATTACTCCTAATCTTGATCGTTTGGCAAGCCAGGGGGTTCGGTATACACATGCATTTACGACGTCCGGAGTATGTGCGCCGTGTCGTTCAGGTATTATTACTGGCATGTATCAGACTACGCTTGGAACACATCACATGCGTTGTAATGCTAAATTACCAAAATTTATAAAACCATTTTCGATGTATTTAAGAGAGGCTGGTTATTACTGTACAAATAATTCAAAAACCGATTATCAATTTTCTGTACCGAAGAAAACTTGGGATGTATCTAATAGTAAGGCTCATTGGAAAAATAGGAACTCTGACCAACCTTTTTTTGCTGTATTTAATTTCACTGGTTGTCATGAGAGCGGAATAGCTGGTAAGTCGAAATACCAGTCGGTGACGAAAGACTTGAAAACATTTCAAAGGCAAGATCCGGCCAATCTTAAGTTACCACCATACTATCCCGATACACCGGTTGTTCGTGAGGACTGGAAGCGTAATTATGAATTAATCACTGCCTTAGATGTGTGGGTTGGCGAACATCTGCGTGAACTTGAAGCTGCTGGTCAGGCTGATAATACAATAGTTTTTTTCTGGAGTGACCATGGTGTTGGTTTACCGAGGGCTAAGCGGTGGCTTTATGATTCTGGCACTCATATTCCGCTTATTGTTCGCATTCCAGAAAATTTTCGTCTTGTTTCACAGGGAGTGCCTGGAAGTCTTGATAAGCAGCTTGTGAGTTCAATTGATTTTGCGCCGACAGTCTTAAACGTGGCAGGTATCGCGATTCCAGATTATATCCAGGGGCGTGCTTTTTTGGGTAATGAGCTTAGTAATCCCCGAGAGTATGTATATGGAGCGCGTGATAGGATGGATGAACGATATGATATAATTCGTATGGTGCGTGACAGACGCTTTCGTTATATACGTAATTACGAGCCTCTGAAGCCTTATTATCAGTACATGAACACACCGGAAAGAGGTGCAACGATGAAAGAGATCCGGCGTCTTGAAAAGATTAATGGATTGCCGCCAGCAGCCCGACTTTTCTCTGCAAATCGAAAACCGATTGAGGAACTATACGACCTTGAGAATGATCCTCATGAGATCAATAATCTTTCTGAGGATCCCAAATATATTAAACAACTTAAAAAAATGCGTGAGGCTCACTACTCTTGGGCTAGAAAAACACGAGATGTTGGTTTATTGCCTGAGCCAGAAATAATTAAACGAGAAACCTTATATGGATCTAGATATGAGATTCTTCGCCAAAAGAATAGTTCAGGTATCATGTTGCGTCTTGTTGAAACCGCTGCACTCGCATCATCTGGAAAGAATGCTTTGCCAGAGCTTTTAGATGCATTCAATGACGATGATTCTGCGGTGCGGTACTGGGCTGCAATGGGAGTTGGTAACATTGCTCCGACAAGTTCGACCGATGCATTGGTTCTGACTCGAAGACTATTAAAGGATTCTTCTGCTAGTGTACGTATTGCCGCAGCTAGAGCAATGGCACGAATGGGAGAAACTAAAGAATCTCTGCCTACTCTGAAAAAAGCACTTTCTGGTCCACATCAGTGGGCGAGGCTTCAGTCAGCAATTGTTCTTGATGAAATGGGTGATCAGGCTAGGCCTTTAATCCCGGAATTAAAAAAAGCGTTATATGACCAGCCGAATAAATATATAGTTCGTGTGGCAAATCGAGCACTTAATGATCTCCTTAAAACCAACAATCAAGTTCGCTGATTATAAATTTGATTTCTGACGAACATTTAATGCGGGAAGCTTTGCGTTTGGCAAAACGCTCAAAAGGTGAAACATCTCCTAATCCAATGGTTGGTGCCATTTTAACCAAACGAGGCAGTATAATTGGCCGTGGATGGCATAGGTGTGCTGGACTGGAACATGCCGAGGTTAATGCCATTTCTGATGCAAAGCGTCTAGGTTACTCGACTCGAAATGCAACCCTATACGTAACTTTGGAGCCGTGTTCTACTAGTGGTCGTACACCTCCTTGTACCAAGGCAATCCTAGATGCAGGGATTTGTCGTGTTGTATGTTCATCAACCGATCCTAATCCTGATCATTCTGGAGTTGCCTTCCGTTATCTTAAACGGAAAGGCGTGGAGGTAGAATACGGTTTACTCTCTGATGCATCCAAAGAATTAAATTTTGCCTACAATCATTGGATTACAACCAGATTGCCTTTTGTGACTATAAAAGCTGCTATGACGCTTGATGGTAAGATTGCTACAGCTAAAGGGGAGTCCAAATGGATAACAGGTATGTTGGCTCGTCGTGAAGGTATGAAGCTTAGGCATGAAGCTGATGCCATCCTAGTTGGAGTGAATACTATTTTAACTGACGACCCTTTGTTGACACTGCGTGATATTCCTAGAACCAAGCTTAAGTGGCGCGGTCCAAATCTAAGACGTATTGTACTAGACCCATCTGCACGTATTTCTCTTAATGCAAAAATATTAAATGATGAGGATGGAATAAAAACAACTATTGTTGTATCGCCAGATGCTCCGGCCAAGCGTTTATCCAACTTAAAAAAGAAATGTATCGTAATAACATGTCCTCTATCTAAGAATAAGTTTCGGTTGAGATCGTTGCTCAAAAAACTTGGCAAACAAAATATCACGCATCTATTAGTTGAGGGTGGAGGCGAAACTAATGCAGCATTTATTGAGGCTGGATTGGTCAATAGAATTGCTTTTTTTTATGCGCCGAAAATTATGGGTGGGCGCGATTCACATACCAGTGTAGCTGGAGAGGGATTGTCACTTCGTAACGGTTTGTCATTAGATAAAATCCGCTGGAGAAATCTCGGTTCTGACCTGATGCTCACAGCACGCGTTATTAGGGAATGACGATATGTTTACTGGGTTAATTGAAGAAACAGGAACGATTACTACGATTAAGCAGAGTAGTGATTCCGTTAAACTTGCTGTCACAGCCGATGTGACTGTTCAAGGAACTAATATTGGCGATAGTATAGCTGTAAATGGTTGCTGTTTAACTGCAACTAAGGTGATTAGGCGTGGTAAGTCTAAAGGTTATGAATTTAATTTATTACGAGAGACTTGGAATGTAACTAATCTGAGCATGTTAAAATGTGGGGCATCAGTTAATCTTGAGCGTGCATTGGCATTGGGTCAGCGGATGGGCGGGCACTTTGTTACAGGTCACGTTGATGCGTTAGGAAAAATTCGTAAGTGGGAAAAACAGGGTAAAGACTGGTTGCTTAATGTTGATGTGCCAAGTGCTCTTATGAGTGGACTTGTGCTCAAGGGTTCGATTTCAGTTGATGGAATAAGCCTTACAGTTGCCAATCTACGCAAGAGAAGTTTTTCTGTATGGATCATTCCTCATACACGTCTTAATACTAATTTTAGAACGCGAAAGGTTGGGGATTCTGTTAATCTTGAAACCGATTTATTGGGTAAATATGTATTACGTCAGATTGAAGTCTGACTATTTATCCGAGTTTTTCTGACGGTAGCGGATGTAGTCCCGAGGGACATCAAGGAGCCGTGCGGCTGCAGAAACATTGCCTTCCGATTGGGCGATGGCGAGTTGAATGATTTTGTTGATGGTATTCTCTAGTGAAAATCCATTTTTGGGAAACTTAAATTTTTTGTTAATTAATCCATCGTTGTTCCCGATATTGAATGTTTTTTCTGTATTGTTGGATAGCGAGGTAAATTCCCATTCGTCTCCGTCTTCAAACACGATTGTTCGTTCAAGCTCATGGTTGAGTTCACGTACATTGCCTTGCCAGTTGTGCCCGAGAAGACGTGCTTCCCCGGCAGCACTGATCGGTTTTAGTTCGACTTGATGGCGTTTGCAGAGTTGTTCAAGCAAATGTTTGGCGAGTTCTAAAATGTCGTGACCTCGATCGCGGAGCGGTGGGATATTCAGGTGGAACAAACTTAGGCGGTAGTGAAGATCATCGCGAAATTTACCTTCTGCGACTGATTGGCTCAGGTCACGATTGCTAGCTGCAATGATACGTACATCAACCTCTATTTCGCGGTTTCCTCCTAATCGGCGGATCCGTCTTTCCTCGATAGCTTTTAGTATTTTGGCTTGTAATCCAAGTGAAAGACTTGTCAATTCGTCGAGAAATAGTGTTCCTCCTTTTGCTGCTTCAAATAGCCCCATTCTTGATTTTTTGGCATCAGTGAATGCACCTTTTTCGTGACCAAATAGTTCCGATTCAGCAAGGCTTTCTGGTAGAGCCGGGCAATTCACTTCAACCAGTTTGCCTTCTCTGCGTGGGCCATTGTGGTGCAGCCAACGGGCGATACTAGTTTTGCCAGTACCAGTTTCTCCTTGAATTAAAACTGGAGGCAGTTGTGTTATTAGTCGTTCGTCTGCAGTTATAATTTTGTCGAGTTGCATTCGAAATTTTGAAAGCGCTTCTCCAAAAAAAATCTGTTCATCAGTTGTTTTTTGATTATGCCGTTCGTATTCGGTTAATCGGGCAGATTGTCGGCCAGCCTTGGCTCTGTGTAATACCATTGGCAATACGTTTGGATCGATAGGCTTAAGAAGATAGTCTTGTGCCCCGTTACGGATTGCTTCTACAGCGCCTTTTATTCCACCTACTGCAGTACAAACTAAGACAGCGGTATTTGGAGAGAAGGCTCCTTCCCTTAATAAATCGGTTCCGAGTCCATCGGGCAGATTTACATCGATTAGCGCAAAGTCGAAAGAGAGTGAATCAATCATCCGTCGGGCTTCATCAACTGTCCCTACAGTTGTTACATCGGCATTATGTTGTTCAAGCACTGCTGCCAAGTTCTTACGCAAAAGTAACTCGTCTTCTAGTATTAATATACTTGCTCCACTTAAGGCAGATTCCGACATGCCCCTATTGTTGGTGAGCTAAGTCGACGCGGCTACAAAAAAATACTATTTTTACAGCCTATACTTGTTTGGTTTAAATTTAGCCTATAGGATCTTTCTGTATAGTTTTTTGGATGAATCGTAAATGGGTAACTTTATTGTTAGTAGGAATCTTGATTTGTTTTCCTTTATACCAACTCATTATCAGTTTAGTTGGTATGAATCGGACAATTATCATTGCTGGTGGCCCTGAAGGGGGATTGTATCATCCTATTGCCCTCAGTTTGAAGAATGCCATGATTCAATCAGGGCGAAAGGCAGAGGTTGTTGCGACTGATGGTACACTGGAAAACCTTAAGCTGATTGCGAAAGGTAAAGTTGATTTTGCATTGGTTCAGCCTGGTGCTTATGAAGGATTAATGCGCTTCGAGCCTGTTTTACTTCAAGAGAAGTCAAAAAAAATAGATATAAAGTTACTCGATCGTGTTTCATTTGTGGCAAATCTATATTCACAACCACTTCATATTGCTGTTCGAGACGGTAGTGGTATAAGATCGTTGAAAGACTTAAAGGGAAAAAGAGTTAACCTTGGTGTTAAATTATCGGGTGATTATCCAATGTCTCGTTTTTTGCTTGAATCGCTTGAGATCGAGTTGAGTGAGTTGCATTCAAATCTCACTTATCCAAAATTGGTTGAGGCTTTTGAAAAAGATGAATTAGACGCGTCGATTATCACTGTTGGAATGCAGGCGGATATATTCCGAAATTTAGCAAAATTGGGGAAAATTCGTTTTCTTACTATTCCGAATAAGGAAGCAATTGCTGCAATGCAACTTCAGTTGACACCCTATCAAGTGCCGCGTGGTGTTTATCAGTTTGAAGGTAGTCCTGTACCTGCCAATTTTATTGATACTGTGGCTACTGGGGCCCATTTGATTACACGGTCTGATATGAAAAGTGGTATAGTTGAGCGGGTTGTAGAGGAGGTGCTAAGGACTTCATTTCTAAAGGAAAATAAACTTCAAGAATTATTCGATCAGGGAAAAGCTTTTGCTAAATTAAAGCCATATTTTCCTGTTCATGAAGGAGCTAGATGGGTTTATGAGCCTGAAACTAGAACTTTTTTTAGGCCAGAGATAGTTGAAATGTGGGAAAATTTGAGATCATTTATTGTATCAGTTTTTGTTGCGTTATTCTTTGGGTATAATTGGTTGCGTAAAAGGCAGGAACGACTCAAGGAAAACAAAATCGATGATTATGTTCGCCAAGTGCTAGATATAGAGCGGAAGCAAATGAGTCTAGATGCTGGAGGTAATGAAAAAGATTTAATTAAACTACAGAAGCTTCAAGATCAGCTTACTGAGTTGCGGCAGGAATGTTTTAAAGATTTTTCAAGTCACAAACTTCAGGAAGAGCCGGGTACAAATTGTTTTATTCAGTTATGTGCTTCACTTAGTGCAAAACTAAATTCGAAAATGACTCGGCTGCGCTTTGGAGCTGAGATTCAGCGTATAGCAAAAGCAGTTGAGATTGATCGAAAAAGTGATTAATTGACATTGCTTTCCACTGATATTTAAGTGCTTAAAAAGGTGTTCTTATTTTAAATCTTTGTAACCCAATTTAGCTCTGTATTTCCATAATTGCCTTGGTTTAATGATACCTACTGGTGATATGATGCCAGTAATAAGTTCTGGAGGAGTTACGTCAAAAGATGGATTACGAGCTGTGCTTTTAGGATTGGCAACGGTGACTGATTGCCGGGAACCTTTATCACTTATTCCCCAAGCACGGAGTACTTCATCTGACGATCGTTCTTCAATCGGAATTTCTAATCCTGACTTAAGGTTCCAATCTATCGTTGAGAGTGGGATTGCCACATAAAAGGGAATATTATGTCTCTTTGCCAATACGGCTTTTGTATAGGTTCCTATCTTGTTGGTTACCTCACCAGTTCTTCCTAATGTTCGATCGCTACCCACAATAACCATATCAATTTCCCCTCGTTGCATTAGATGTCCACTGGCATTGTCTGCTATAATGTTGTGTGAGATGCCTTGTTGGGCTAGTTCCCAAGCAGTTAGGGCAGCTCCTTGTGAACGAGGTCTTGTTTCACTACAAAAAACGTGGAATTTTTTGTTTCTTGATTGAGCAGAATAAATCGGAGCTGTTGCTGATCCATAATCAACAAATGCTAACCAACCAGCATTACAATGAGTTAGTATACGAGTTCCGTCTTGAATCAGGTTTTCGCCGATATCTCCAATTGCCTGACAATGCGCAACATCATCGTCAGCAAATCGTTCTGCTAAAGCCAAGGCCTGCAATTTGCGGTTTTCGACTGTTAGGCCATTCATTTTAGATAGCATCATTTCCATAGCGTTTACTGGATCAATTGCTGTAGGGCGAGCGTAGGCAAGAGTACGATAAACTTTTGCCATATGCTTCTCGAATGTTTTAATCCCGTTACCTTGAAACATTTGAGCCCCTTGGGCCAACCCATAAGCAGCTGTAGCCCCAATAGCTCCTGCACCTCTTACAATCATGTCTGTAATCGCCTGTGCTGTTTCTGCATAGTTTTTAGTGGAAATTATTTTGAATTGGTGAGGTAGAAGCCGTTGTTCAATGAGTTGAACTTGGTTCTTTTTTTTGTCGAACCATACTGTTCTATAATGTTTCGACTTCCCTTTGTGGGTGACGTTCACCTTGAGATAACTATTTTAAGTGGCTGATTTATTGGCCAATTCTTGACGAATAGACTGATATCTAGGATCGGTTCTAACATTCATTAAATCAGGATCAATATCCATCCATTCAGAATCATTATAGCCAAGATGCACAGCTTTACTTAGTGCCTTGAATGCTTCGTTAATGTTATTTGTTAGTGAATAACTACAGGCAAGATTATAAAAAACCATAGAGTTCTCTGGTAGTAGTTTGGCCAAATGTTTGTCAACTTTTAGTCCATCGTAAAATTTTCCTCTTTTAGTATAATCGTCACCAAGCAACTGTAATGCTTCAATATATTTGTGGTCGCGATCAATAAGTCCTTCCAGAAAACTTATCTCGATGTCTATATCACGATTTTCTTTTGCTGTTAATAGCGACCTGTTTGATTCAAGCTCGGACATTTAATGCGATAACTATTACTTTGCTTTGAGGCCAAGTCAAGAGACCGAACCGTTTGTATTTCCACTTGTTTAGTTATTACTTTTTAAGGTGCAATTTTTTGTGTTCTGGGAAGTCTTTCTCGTATCTGTCTAGAAGTTGTTGTTCGTTATTTTTTACTATGTAAATTTTACCGCGAATGTTGCGTGTCTCTTTCGGTTTTAATCCTCCTAGCCGAAAATCACTATGTAGACAGCGAATAACTCCTTGGAAAAGTTCCTGATAAGGTTCAAATGCGGTGGCAAAAATCATTGTCTTGTCGGCGCTGTAACAGCCAATTAATCCATTGCTTGGTATAGCCGGATGCAATGGGCGAGGATTAATGTCTGTTCTAGGAACACCGGGTCCAGCCCATACCTGTCCAGGAACATATCGTGCCTCTGTGGCCCACCCTTGAGTAGGCATCATTGTCCGATTGTTGTCTAAGTATACAAAACTCTTTTTTATATATGCATATTTATCTTGTGTGGTATTTGAGCTAGTGCCGGTAAATTTACCGACACGAATACAAGGTTGAGCCCAGTGAGCTTCGGATCTTATGTTGGTTGGATTATGTGCGGTGAGATTAAAATCAACTTCATCATGTGTAGTTGTAATTAGATGCTTAACTATTACTCCATCGCTGACTATGCAGCGTAGTCGAAGTTTAGTTTTATCATCACTTAACGAAATAATTTCTGTTTTGTGTCCAATTACCGTATGACTTCCCCAGTCGCTATCACGAGAGTTAGCCCTACAGTAAGCCTCAAGATAGTGAATTTTCATTTCCTTTCCGGGTAAATGACTTCCACTAATGGTTAGCATATTTTTGGCCCAATTAAGTTTTAGTTTTGTTGGTTCCGCTGTTTCACCAAGTTCTATACTGGCTGTGAATATAAAGATTGAAGCTATCCACTTAATTGTTTTTTGCATGTTAACTTTATTTTTTGTTACGTAGTGCATTTTTCTTGGCTGCAAGAAGGCGACTAGTGGTCGAGTCTTCTTGTGACTCTTTTTTGTCATCGGTGTTTTTAGTTTTTGTTAGAATGTTTTCAGTTGATATTTTCTTTAAAGAGTTTCCTTTATTAATATTCCTTGGTTGAAAAAATTCAGAATCTGTTGCAGTTGGTTCTATGTCATGTTTATTGATGAATTTCTCACGGGCTTCATCACGTTTAGCTAAAAGAGAATTTAGTGAGTCTTCATGTTTTAAATCTTTTACAGATTCGCGAGAAAAAATAAGTATTCTTTTTAGACTAGTAATAAATCTTTTCCATTCTTTTGAATCGATTTGGATTCGTCGAATACCGACGTCAATTGGGAAAATCAGCACAGCAAATTTAAGCATCCATTCCCAAAGATCCACCGGCTGGAATGTTTCTTTTCGGTCTCGTTCAAAGGGGTTGTCTTCTGTAAAATCACGTTTAAGAACTTTTCCTTCCCCGATTTCAGCTAATCGTTCGATCAGGGATTGATTGGATTGTGAGTCCGAAAACTCTGGGGAATGATCGAGATTTGTTCCTATGACCTGAGAGTAACGTATTTGGCCTTTTTCCATTTCTCGTAAATGAATTAAGTATGACCCTGTTTCTATCATTTCAAATTTTGCGTTGTATCTGCCTGCAGCAGTCTGGGTCAATGGAATGATTTTACTTTCACCATTAGGATTCACGACTGCTGCTTGAAGATCGAGAAAATTACGAAAATTTCCCTCTGTATCAATAGCTTCAACACTGATTATGCCTTGACCTTGTTCGATCGCTACTTCAGTTGAGAGATCGCCAGCTTCAATGCGTCGCAGACTCCAGTTAGTTATTTGTGTCCAAAAATTTTGATACTGTTCCCAGCCGATCCAATTGTTTCCCCATTTGGCTTTAGCATCAGAAGTAAATGCGACGGTACGTCCAAGGCCAAATTGCCAGTGGGCTAATAATGGATCACCCTGCATAGTCAAGAGAGGGGTTTCAGCTCGTGGTTTTTTGCTGGTGGCTACATAACCAAGTAGTTGTGGATAGCTATCTTGTAGAAATCCGGTCAATATTTCGCTGCTGCTTACTTGTTGAGGAAAAAAGGGCTCTTCGTAGATGGCGGTCTTAAGAATAACTGCCGTTTCCTTAAGGAAAATTTGAGGTAACTGAGATGGATTAGTTATGTTATAATATCTTCCGTTACCTTTATCAGCGATTTCGATCATTGTTTGTGGCCCGGCATGACCAGCAATCAACACAGTACTAACGGTAATCTTCTCCGATTCCATATCACTCATAAGTTGATCGCTTGGTGGGCCAGGATCACCGTCACTAAAAATAATCATGTGCTTTATGCTTGCAGTTGATTCTCTTAGCTCTTGATAACCCATGGTCATAACATTTTGAAACGTTGGCAGATCTCCTTGATTCATTCCCATAATTTTTGTGCCCAATTCTTGTTTGTCGCCAACCTTAGTCAGATTAAATAGCCAACGATCGTTTCCATCCCATAGAACTACGCCAAGTTCATCATTTGGTCCCATGGCATCGAGTACTCCTATTGCGCACTGACGTGCAATCTGATTGCCGTTATTAAATTCCATTCCGTGCATTACTAATACGAGGGCTCCAGTCGGTAAGACCTTTTTGCTGTCTAATTCCATATTAACAGGTAGTGCTCTTTCAAGCGGAGTGTTTCGATATCCACCAGCAGCAAAAGACTGATCACCGCCGATACAGACTAGTCCTACTCCGAAGTCTCTTACGGCACTTTCAATTAAGAGCATCTTGTCGCGTCCTATATCACCTGCATTAATATTATTAAGATAAATTGAATCATAGGCCTGAATTCCTGCTAGTGAATCAGGCAGCATTCGAATATCTCCAATTGTAACATCAAGTTTTGCTTCACGAAGTGTATTAGCAAGGATGGCATCTTGATTCGGATCAGATGAGATGATCAATACATGAGGGTTACCTCTTACGTTAGCGAAACTGGATGCACGGTTGTTTTGTGGAATCCGATCGCCTATTGCCTCGACCTGTACTTCATAGGAATAAAATCCAGATTGGTTGAGAGATTGAGGAAAACTATATAAATTCTTTCCTTTTGCTAGTTGAACTGACTGCTCAATTAGTAGTTGGTTATTTCGAAAAAGCCTCACTTTGGCGGATTGTTCCTGATCCGATAGCGCAAAAATTTTTGCAGCAAATGGCTGGCCTTTTTTTATAGAACTAGGGATTGCCAATCGTTGTACAGATACATCTGCTCCTTCCTTAGTGTTTAATTTTACTACATCAATAGTCACATCAAGGGTTTTTGCAGCCATAACAGCTTGTTCCGCATCACCCATATTTTCATTTCCATCCGAAAGTAAAACTAGTCGCTTTTGACCTGTTTCTGGAAAGGCTGCTGTGCCCAATCGAATTGCCCCGGCGATGTCAGTCCTATCAGAATCTACCACGGTTTGGATTCTGTTAGTTTCCAGCATAGTATTGCTGAGTGATGTTTCGATTCCGGCATCAGTTCCAAAAACCATTAAACCGGCCTTATCAGTTTTTTGTTTTTTAGCTGATGTTAAGAGTTTATGTGCTAACTGCTGTTCAGCAATTGGGATGCTCTGTGAGCGGTCCATCAGAAAGTATATGTTCATCCCTTCCTGCGGTTTCTTCCACTGTAGTCCAGCCAGTGCGAGTACTACTGCTGTAACGACTAATACACGTAGGCAAAAAGCTAGCCAGCGGCGCCATTTCTGGATTTGTACGTCAGTTTTCCAAGCGAGCCAGACCACCCATGCTAAGGCAATTGGTAATGCAATAAGCCAAATGGGATGGGTGACTTGAAAGTTCACGTTAAGCTCTCGATTGTTGGGTGTGTTTTATTAAGTTTCAAGTCCACTGCGGTGAAATTCCTTATTATTTTAGCCGCAAAGGTTTATGGCGAATAAATTTTTGTACCCGATGATTTTGTGAATCTGCTACATAAAGATTACCCATTGAATCCAGCGCTAAGCTCCATGGGTTATTGAATTCCCCTGGTAAACTTCCAGGTTGCCCAATTAATTCTATTACATGTCCTTCAGAGTCTAATATAGTTAAACGGCTATTTCCGAATTCGCATATATATATTTTACCCGTCTTGTCTGCACGAACATCGTAAGGATAGCTGAATTCCCCTGGGCCGGTACCTGCTTTACCTAAAGAACGCAAAAATGTTCCATCTGAACGAAAAATCTGAATACGATGATTGCAAGAGTCCGATACAAGTAAATTCCCATCTGGAGAGAGAGACAACCCTTCAGCTCGATTAAACTGACTTGGGCCATTCCCGGCACCTCTTATTTCATATAAAACCGACTTTCTATTAAGATTAAATTTTTGTAAGCGTTCTACGATTTGAAATTCGCTTACATATGCCGTCCCATCATTTCCAATTGCTACTGCGCGAGGGAAAGATAACTGTCCTTTTTCACTTCCCTGGTTGCCCCACTGTGAAACAAGCTTCCCCTCTTTATCGAAATGATTAATCCGAGAGTAGTGGGGTTCAACTACTACAATGTTTCCTTCGTGGTCAATAGACATGCCTTTAGGTCTTCCGCGCTCGATCTCAGGCATCTGCCATTGAAGTATATAATTGCCTTCTTTATCGAATTTTTGGATACGGCCAGTCATGTCGCAGATATAAACATTATCTTCAAGGTCTACTGCTATTGATCTTGGCTTGATGAATTGACCTGAGGCAGTTCCTAAGCTTCCAAGTATTTTTACTTCTGAAAAAGTTCTGCTATTAAAGTTTGTGTTATTTGAATTAGAGCTACAGCCTAATAATATTGAAACGAAGGTTAATAATGCGGTTTCGATTGGTGTCCGATCTAATAACAAAAAATATTTGCGCAACTTATTCAACTTCGCAATCCTCATGGAAAACATCCTTTTTTCAAGACTTTCAATAGGATTCATCAAAGGTCTTGACCATTGCCCTTTATCACTGAAGCTTCTTTTTTGTTTATGTATAGCAAAGCTTGTAAGAGTTGGGTTGCCCTAGTTTTTTTTGCTGTCTTCTTCACTTATTCGACAGAAGCCAAGGATGCGGTTGTCACTCATCATTATGTAAATAATAAAGGTGTTAAGATTCATTATACTAGAGCTGGTCAGAGTGGACCTTTAGTGGTCATGATTCACGGTTTTCCTGATTTCTGGTATTCGTGGAATGATCAAATCATGGCATTAAAAACGAATCATCGTGTTGTTGCTATGGATTTACGTGGATATAACCGAAGTGATAAGCCGAAAGGGGTGAATCACTATTCTATACCAAAACTTGTTTCTGATGTTGAGGCTGTGATTTTGGCTGTGGGTGAAAAAAAAGCAGTCATTGTTGGGCATGATTGGGGAGGTATGTTGGCGTGGAATTTTGCCATGATGCGTTCCGATATGACTGATAAATTAATTGTTCTTAATCTTCCACATCCCAAAGGGCTCATTCGTGAGTTGGCGAATAACCCAGATCAGCAGAGAAACAGTCAATATGCACGGAATTTTCAAAAGCCTGAATCACACAAATATCTTAAGGCTGAAAAGTTGATTGACTGGGTTAAGGGTAAAGCCAAAAGAAAAAAATATCTTGAGGCTATGAATCGTTCGGATTTCGAGGCAATGCTCAATTACTACAAGAGTAACTATCCAAGGCCGCCATATAAGGATGATTTATCTGAGCCGATAAGGCTTAAGATGCCGGTATTGCTAATTCATGGTCTCGATGACAAAGCTCTACTACATGGTGCGCTTAACCGGACTTGGGAGTGGATTGATAGTGATCTTACGCTAGTCACTGTTCCAGGTGCGGGGCATTTTGTGCATCACGATAAGCCTGAGTTTATTAACAGAACCTTGAAAATGTGGTTAATGCGTGATCGATAATTATGGTTCGCGAACCTCTATGCGATAGAAACGACTTTGGGTGATTGGTTCGCGTAGGCGGATAATCTGTTTTGTCTTTGAATATCGGATAAATCTTAAACCTTCTACAGCTTCCCATTCTCCTTTACCTAGATCTGCGGTTCTATAGATAATTAAGTCACGGTTAGCAGGTAGAATAAAATCAAGTTCACTTCTTTTTAGATTAGCACGCACTATCGGTTTAAATAGGTCTGAGCTGTTGTTGGCATTGGTATCCAGTAAAAACTCTGTATAGTTATTTTGACCGTCTCCATCGTTGTCAGATGTAGGATTTCCAGTGAAATTATTTCCCTTCATAGATCGAATCCAGCGCTCCATTACATTTACTGCAGCTGGATAAGCTAGGCTTGAACCTAATGGAGGCATTTTGTGAAGGTTTGGATTGGATATACGATTGTATACAACTGATAAATCAGGTTTGCCTGGATTAATGAACTTTCTCCGAATATCACCAAAGTTATTGTGAGGGTTGCCTCCAATCAATTTAGAGAATGAAATGGGTGTTTCTAGTCTTGCATCAAACATCGCTCGGGCTACTCCGCTAAGGCCTGGGCGATGGCAATAAGCACAATTAGACTCTATGAATGAAACAGCTCTAAACTCCAAGGACTTTGATTCATCAGTCAGTGCGGCTAGGGCAGGGTAACTGGTTGGATTGGTGATTTCTCGGTCTAAATATCCAGCACGAGACAATGCTTCGAGTTGATTTTCTTCGCCTTGGCCATAATTAATCGAACGGTTTAGCTGAGCAGTATGGAATCCTAGAATTCCTCTTGATTGAGAATTGTGGCATGAGAAACATTCTCTTCTACTGGG
Organism: Verrucomicrobiota bacterium; assembly: GCA_036166355.1. Classification (GTDB taxonomy): domain Bacteria; phylum Verrucomicrobiota; class Verrucomicrobiia; order Limisphaerales; family UBA1096; genus UBA1096. The sequence goes on from JAYZHR010000268.1 coordinate 16,829, forward strand.
GTATTTGTAAGTTAGCTTGGTTGTTAAACCTTCATCACTTGGAATGTTGAATTCTTCAACACGGCCTTCCGGATTAACAAGAATTGCATCTGTTTGTTGATCATTCCACCGGTAGGTTGTGCCATACCAAAAGCCAGGTGTTTTATATATGATCCGAGTCTCAAGTCTTTTTCGCTTAATTAAGCCATCTTCAATGATATCTAATTCAAAATGTTTTATCCACGCGCTTCCATTCGGGAAAATCCAAGGTTTATATGCATTAAAATGAATTTTGGATTTAGCATCTGGAATGGTGAACCAGCGTTGTTTTAGGGCACCATCTGACCAAAATGGGTTGGTTACTTTATATGGAATAATGCCCTCATTCATTTTTAGTTTTTCCAAGTTACTAAAAAGACCGGTATCACTAAGTTTCTCTGGTAGTGGGTTGGAAGTGGGGTTGCGTTCGGCGATGAGTTTTTTGATTAAACCTTCGCGATGATCAGCTAGAAGAATTTCCCCTGTTAATGGATGTTCGCCTAGTGATGAGATGTTATCGTCCCAAAACAGCCAGCGGATGGGACGTTGCGAACTGCTAGGTCCATTGAAATCTATAGCTCCAATCCATCCGCTCCAATAATCTGAGAATATAACGTGTCCGTCTAGATTCGCTGGTTGGTTTCCTCGGTAAAAATGAAATCCGGCGATGTCGTTTCCATATGCTCGACCGTATTCTGCTTCAGGAAAAATATAGTCACTTCGCTTGGCATTGGAATTATATTTTGGGCCCTCAGGTGTGCCTTCAAAAATAGGATATCCGTAATTACCCCCCCTTTTGATTAAGTTGATTTCCTCTCTTACATGATCGCCGGTATCGCCGGTGTATAGATTTCCAGTTTTGGGGTCGAACGCCATCCGCCAAGGATTTCGAAGTCCAACTGCCCAAAACTCGCTCCGTAATTTTTTCCTGTTAATAGGTTTTCCTCCAAAGGTTGTTGCATTGACAAACGGATTATCGCGAGGAATTCGATAATTTCCGTGTAGTCCAATATGATTATTAGGAAGAAGGTTATTTTCTCTTTGATCAACATCAATTCGGATGATCCCCCCGAAGTAATCATGATCGATACGTTGGCTGTTGTTGTATTGGTCGTATCCACCACCTTCATCACCCAAGCTTAAATAAAGATAGCCATCCGGGCCAAAATGCAAATCACCAGCATTATGATCATAATGCTGGTCGAACTGGGTAAACATTGCCTTTTCAGTTTTGATATCAACAATTGTTCCAACTTTTCCCTTGAATTGAAATTGTGACAGTCTGTCATGCAATCCATCATTACCGCCAATGGAAGTGAGAAAGGTGTAAAAAGTAAAAAAATAACCATTCTTTTCAAATTGTGGATGTAGTTCAAAACCGATTAGTCCGCTCTCTTGCCTGCTATGAACTCTTGCTGACAGGTCTAAAAAAAGTGTTTTCTTTGGTTCTGTTGCGATATTTGTCACACGCCAAACGCGCCCTTCTTGTTCAGCTATAAATAGTTCTCCTCCATTTGCATTACTTGCGCGGATACAGATTGGCTTAGTGAAAGAAATTCCTGGTAGTAAGTTTACGGAGTGAAAGTCAAAAAGTTGAGGGTTGTTTGGGTATTTAAAAGTTGTATTAGACTTTCGAATTAGATCCGATTGCCCATCTGCTAGACTGAAATATAGTATAATCAACAAGCAAAATAAACGAAGTGCCGAATATCTATATTTATTTGAAAAAAAATCAAAAAACATAATTGAACAACTTGTTCTAATCCTATCTTGGGGTTCTACTTTGGAGAAACAAATTTCGAGAATTATTTTTGGGTTTTTAATTTGCTGCGGATCAACCAATGAAAAAAGGGAGGTAAGAGCAGCTTGAGGGCAGGTAAATATTTTAATTTTTTTGGAATGTATAAAGACTTAGGGCGCTTTGATAAGGCATCAAGAATTTTATGCGCGCAGTCTTCGACTGGGACACTTGAATTGGTGTGTCTTCGTTTTTCCTTGCCAATTTTTTTCCCATTATAGCCAAGCGCGTTTTGGCGCATATCCGTTCCGCGAATCCAGTGAGGGTAAACAGTCATAAAATTAATACCGCTGTTTTGAAGTTCAAAGCGCAGAGAATCAATTAGTCCTTCAATTGCATGTTTACTTGCACTATAGGCAGAATGTGATGGTACTCCAAATTTCGATTGAATGGAGGAGATGATTACGATCTGTCCGCTATTTTTTTTGAGCGTATCCATAGCAGGGTGAATGCAGTTAACAACGCCCATAAAATTGACATCCATTAATTTACGGAACAAGTCGATATCTTCTATCTGGTCAAAGTTGGTCCACATGCTTTGCCCGGCATTGGTAATCAGGTGATCCAATGAGCCGAATTTCTCTATAATAGCATTGATGAATTCTTTGCAGTCAGTCTTGGAAGTAACATCACCGGGAAAAACTAAAATGTCGCCACCGATTTTATTTGCAAGCTCATGGAGTTTGATTTCATTACGAGCCATTAGAGCTAAGTGCATGCCGCGAGAGGCGGCTTGTTCAGATAGGTGTAGGCCTAGTCCGCTAGATGCTCCAGTTATTGCAATAATTTGCCCTTTTAGGCTCATAAGTGTCGCTTGAAGTTTTCAATTGCTTCTTTGCTAAGTCCCCAATCTTCCAGCGGTTTGTTGGATGGGATGATTTTCCCTGGGTTCATAATTCCACTAGGATCGAGACCGTCCTTTAACGCTTTTACAGCTTTTAGCCCGGTCGGAGAAAGATCTTGTTCGACCCATGGCAAATGTTCAGTTCCAACAGCGTGGTGATGAGATAGAGTTCCCCCATTATTCATAAAGGCATCTTCGGCAGCTTTCTTTATATAAAGATACTGTTCAATTTCTCTTCCTTCATGTTGAAGACATCCAAAGGTGAAATACAGACTTGCTCCTGAATGGTAGCTATGGCTGAGATGGCATCCTACCCATCCATTTACACCAGTGTCTTTTATTGCTTGTTCAATATTCGTTAGTCCATTTTGGTGCATTGTGGAAAGATTATCCCAGGTGGTGGCAGTTTCACTTACATCAGCCATAATGCTACGATCCATGGTAAAATCACGTAGATGCGGGAAATCAAATTTCACTTTTGCGAATGAGCGGCCTGGCTCTGCCCCAAGACAAACGCCGCGGTGTTTTTTGTATATTGAGGAAACTCTTTTTTTAACTTGGTTGAATTCCTTTGTTGTTCCTTCATATTTAACAACCATTAGGCAGCATTGGTTGAAGTTTATTTTTTTTATATTGCCTATGTACCACTTGAATGCATTAGCCAAGATCGCCTTAGTGCCTGTTTTTGGATGTTTAAAAGCGAACGATAATGCAGTTTTTTTTGGATCGTTAAGGCGAGTTACGGTGGGCATACAGTTGTAACGATGACATTCATGTATAGCCTCGATTCCACTTTGAAAATCAGGAAACAGCCAGCCATACCAATCTTCTTTTTCAGGCTTTTTGTGTACTTGTATGACAACTTCTGTGATGACGCCAAGTATGCCCTCACTGCCAATACATAAATGTCGGATGTCTATTCCATTGCTGGACTTGGGTACGGTGCGCGTGATTATGGTGCCGCTTGGTGTAACCATTCGCAGGCTAATTACCATGTCTTCGATTTTGCCGTAGATGTCGCTTTGCATTCCAGCTGAACGCGTGGCCACCCATCCGCCCAATGTACTGTGCAAAAAGGAATCAGGGAAATGTCCAAGGGTGACACCATGCTCAGCAAGTTGCTCCTCCAGATGTTGCCCGTAAACACCTGGTTGAATTCGAGCTATCAGTGAGTATTGATCGACTTCAATGACTCGGTTCATTCGACACATATCGAGGCTAACAATCGTTCGATTTTTTCGATCCTTTGGCTCAAGACATCCTGCAATATTTGAGCCGCCACCGAACGGGACAAGAACAACACCATGTTCTTTTGCTGCATGCATGATTGCCACTACTTCTTGCTCATTTTTTGGAAATATAACGTAATCCGGAGCAAATTTAATTTTACCGTGACGTATCAACCATAGATCGCGAAAGCTTTTACCTGCTGCATGAATTAGACGTGATTTTTTGTCATCTTTTATTTGGTCTTTATCCAATTTTGGTTTAAGGGCAGTCAGAAATGTATCACTAGTTTTTTGTTCCGGTAAGTTGATATCGTTGAATCCAATCGGCTTATCCCATCGAATTTCATCAATATCTAATACTTTTTTGAGATAAGGCCATAGTTCAGGTTTGTTGGAGTCGTCGAAAGTGACATCCTCATATCCCCATCCCCACCACTTCATGTGTCGAATATCACTTTCCATTATATTCCTCTTGTAGAGCATTGATGCGATCGGCTAATGCGTTGGTAACCTCTGTATATATAAGCCTGTTAGTACTATTGTGTTCGGCTATTTTTTCAGGATGAATTGTCTTGCCAAAGCATACCGTTATTCGTCTGGGTTTTGGGAAACTTCCGGACTTTGGCAGAGATGAGTATGTACCATGAACATAAGCTGGTACTATGGGAATGTTCAGTTCCGTTGCAATCATGGCTGGTCCTTTTTTAAATGTTGAGATTTTTCCGTCTAATGACCTTGTTCCTTCTGGGTAAATAATTATTGCTCTATTACCTGGTTGGAGAAATTCTCGGCAGGCAGCCATCAATCGAGCAATTGTTTGTCGATTTGATTTACGATCTGCCGGAATTAGGTTCATTAATAAAGGTAGCGAATTTTTACGTTTTTTATTTTCAAAAAAATAATCTTGTGCCGCCACCATCCCAAATTGGTTAAAGCCAAGTCCCCCAGCATACATTAATGCTGCACTATCCATGTGGCTGCTGTGATTGCTGCATAAAATGAATGGAGCTTGTGGAAGTTTGTCTCTGCCTCGAATTCTAAGTGGACACCAAAGGTTGAACAGTAAGAATCCAAAAATCCTAAATCCGAGGTGGCCTAGCCAAGCCTTGCCTTGAGGGTTTTCGCGTAAAAATGAAAACTCCTTCTGGAGCTCTTCGTCTTTTAACAACTCCTGAAAAGCTGATGTTCGATTATCTTCCGAATTTGGCATGTGCGCGCGCGAACTCGTTACTGACAATGGCGCCGGCCAGTGAAATTTCCAAAGCAAGCGCTGACGCACAAACAATTTCCGCAAGTTTACGAGCTCCGTTTTCGCCGGTGCAGCCGAGTAGCTCAAGATTTTGTTTTTGTTGTTTCAGTCGGGTTGCCCCACCCACGGTACCAACGGTGATAGATGGCATGCTTAATGTAACAAATAAATTTTCATCTATCTTTTCATAAGTTGCTATACCCACACAGTTTTCTGCAACGCAAGCGACATCTTGGCCTAGTGCCAGATAAAGAGCTGCAAGAGCGTTGGCAGTATGGAGGTTCATCCCTACTACTCCTGCTAGTTGCGACCCCAGATGCATGTCATTAATGCATTGAACAATGTCATCCACTTCCACTCGAAGCAGTTTTCGAAGTATAGTGTTTGGAACGTTGATGCTACAGATCACATGGTGGCCTCGGCCATGTAATATGGTTTTTTGTGCTGGATTTTTGTCACAGCAAAAATTGCTTTCTACCAGATAGCGAAAAGGGTTTTTGGATTTGAAATTATCCTTTATCCATCGGCACGCTGCATCTGTGGCCATGGTTACCATATTTTGCCCGGCAGCTTCAGCGGTATTATATTTGAATTCTATGATTACCCGATTGTGTATTAGGTGTTTTTCAATACACAACAATTTACCGTGATTAGTCGTACTTTGAGCTGCTATTTTAATCTCTTCGCCATGCCCATCAAGCCATGGCAGAAAATCATATGCTTCTGATAACGTTTCAAAAACAAATACCGGGCTACGGGATAATTGCTGATTGATGTGTCGACTTGTAATGCCTCCTGATTGATGTGCGAGGTACAAACCCCGTGTCATTGATAATGACAGAGTTCCCTCAAGTGTGCAGAGCGGAACATAGAAATCCCCGTTAGCATAGCTACCTGTAATTTTTAAAGGCCCAGCAATAGAGAGTGGTAGGCCAATGTAGCCTATTTGATTTTCTGCTAAACCCTTATAATTTACAGGTGATTCGAGCGAAAAATCGTCGATGCGATGACCGGTTTGTTCGGCTAACCAGTCAACACGCCGTTTCATATCCTCGTTTTCATAACCGCGTGGAGGAGTTTTTTTCCCAGTTAACCGTCCATTATTTACAGTGGATTTTGAATTGTCGGAAGGTTCTTGTTTCAAAACAAATATTGGAACTTTAGTAGTTCGTCTAAGAAAGATTGTTTTTTTATGGATGGTAGTCGAGCTATTTTCAGGCCGGTTCTTGCTGAGTAAGGCAGTGGAAAGAGCCCAATCCCCATATTAGTTCTGTGGAGTCCAAGCCAGTGACTGTTCGATCAGGGAATATATTTTTTAGAATGTTCAATGCTTGATCATCGTTTACATCTTTATACGTAGGAACGATAACATGAGCATTACTGATGTAAAAATTGGCGTAACTGGCAGGAAGTCTTTGACCTTGATATTCAATTTTTCGAGGCATTGGTAATTCTATTACTTTGAATTTTTGTTTTAGTCGGTTTCGGTTAGTTTTGAGTGGGATGTAGTTTGGATCTGATTTGTCTAGTTCTATAGCAGTTACTATTGTGTCTTTATTGACGAATCGTGAGACAGTGTCGACATGTCCATCAGTATCGTCACCTTCTATGCCATTGCCGAGCCATGTTATATCTTTCACTCCTAAAAAATCCATTAGGCGAGATTCAATCTCTTGTTTATTTAAAGTCGGATTCCGGTTAGCGTTAAGTATGCACTGCTCTGTTGTAATTAAATTACCATCTCCGTTGACTTCAATACTACCTCCTTCAAGTACCATATTTGGTTCGAATATAGGGAGACCTTGCGCTATGGCCACTTTTTTTGGAATAGCATCGTCAAGATCGAATGGCGGATATTTCTCTCCCCAAGCATTATAGCTCCAGTTGACTATTGCTTTATCCCCATTGGGTTTAGCAATGAACATGGGCCCGTGATCCCGGCACCAGGGTTCGTATGCTTGAAAGGGATGAAAATGAACATTATTTATTGGAACACCTTCAGTTTTCAGTGCTTGTTTAGCCAAGTGCTCAAGTTCTTTATCCCAAGTATTTATATGTATTACTTCACCCTCGCAAATTAGTTTGATCAGTTTAGCTAATATCGGTGGCACAACTTTGTAGCGCCCGGGAAAGCTGATTCCATTTGGTCTTGGCCAAGTTATCCAAGTGGCTGCGTGTAATTCCCACTCTGCGGGCATTATAAAGCCCAGCTCACTTGGTGTATGACTTGAATTCAGTATGAATTGATTGTTATCCAGATTTATCTAGAGGTTTTTTGATCGCGGCAGTTATTAATTGGTACCATTCTTCACGATTTAAATCGATATTAACCGCTTTTGTGGCATCAAGTATATGTTCTGGATTGGTGCTGCCAATGATAGGCACGATGCCTGCAGGATGACGTAAAAGCCACGCTAGTGCGACAGCGGTCGGGCTACAATTTTTATTTCTAGCTAATAAAGTTAGCGCATCACGAATGGATTGTTCCTGAGTGTGATTAGGATTTCGCAGAGATACAGGATATTTGCTGCCTAGTTTTCCTTGTGCTAAGGGGCTCCATGCAAGTGGTGTTATATGGTGTCTTTGATGATAACTCAGCGAGCCATTATCAAGGGCACTGTAATGGATCAGACTAATTTCAATTTGATTGCAGTGAAGTTTCATTGAACAGGCTGATTGAAGATGCTTCAATTGTTCCCAATTGAAATTGCTGACTCCAAATTCACGCACTTTTCCGGATTGTTTTAATATATCAAAAGCCTCGGCTATTTCTTCTTGCTCCATTAAATAATCCGGTTGGTGTAGCTGATACAGATCGATGCAGTCTATACCGATTCTCTTTAAGGATGCATCACAAGCGCTTATAATATAATTCTTTGATAGATCATATCTGTAGGGATCACTTTTTTTTGGATTTCCTTTTTCTCTAATGCCACACTTGGTTGCAACGACGATATTTTCTCGCATTCCGGATATCGATTTGACTGTTCTTCCAAATACCTCTTCAACTAGTCCGTTACTGTCAATATCTGATAGATCAAACAAAGTATAACCAGCTTCATATGCTGCTTGAATTGATTTATGACTTTTTTTTTCGTGTTCCTCGTCAATTGGAGGATGATGAATTACTCCTGTTACTCGCCAGCAACCGTAAGCTAATCGGCTACATTTCAATCCAGATTCTCCTAGAGTGATAGTTTGCATTTAGGGGTTGCAAGGAGAAACCTAACATATCATTTGCCTTGCGACAAAGAAAACACGTTGAACTATCTGAGATGCCTTAATTTAGTAGTATAAATTTACTATTCTACGAACTCGAGTTCTGGGTTAGTGGATACAATTCCCATTTCGTAGCCACGCTGGAGGAATCGCTTGATGGATTCTCGACCTGCATTTCCATAGTCGAGTGTCCAATCATTCACGTACATGCCCACGAATTTATCCGCGAGATCTATTCCCATATCCCTTGCATATTGTAGTGAGTGTTCTACGGCATCACTCCGGTTGTCTAAACTGAATCTTATACTGCGTTCGAGTACATCTGAAATTATTTTTCGCTCCGCGTTCTCAATTCTTTTGTGAATAACATTTCCTCCTAAAGGTAAAGGAAGGCCATCATTTTCTTTTCCCCACCAGACCCCTAGGTCTTCGCAGCATACTAGACCTTCATTTTCGAATGTTAATTGTCCTTCGTGAATAATCAGTCCTATATCTGCTTCGCCTCGATTGACAGTATCAAAAATTTGGTCGAATGGGACTACTTTATACTGAATCCTTTCGCTGGGTTTTTCTAGCCAAAGTTGTAATGCTAGAAATGCACTTGTCATTGTTCCTGGTACTGCGATACGACGGGCTGCTATTTCTTCTTTTGAGAAAGCTTCACGGGCGACAAGCATAGGCCCGTAACCATCTCCCATGCTTGCACCGCTTGGCAGTAGAGCATATTGATCGCATACATGAGCATAGGCATGGATGCTGATAGCGGAAATATCGAGCTCTCCCCGACTCGCTCTTTCATTTAAAGTTTGAATATCCTGTAGTATGTGTTCGAAGTTATAACCACCATCATCGATTAAGCCTTTTGCCAATCCATAAAACATGAACGCATCATCAGGATCAGGGGAGTGTCCAAGTGTGAGTTTTCTTTTCTCCACGCCGAGACGTTAGGTGTTCCGGTGGTATTTGTCACGCAGCGCTTAAATTATTTATAAAACTTGCCTTTTATTCAGATTTTTATTTGGGCATTTTTCTTTTGCCGTGACTTTTTGTTTATCTGCGTGTTTTTAGAGGTGTAAATACATGTGCGGATTCTTTGGGAATGCATCAATATTAATTAATTTTATATAAATAATTATGAAAATCAAAAATATCATTTTTGTCTTTATTCTTGGACAAGCCTTTTGTTTATCAGCGGCAGATTGGTCTCAGTGGCTTGGAGATAAGCGTGACGGGATTTGGCGTGAAAAGGGGATAATTAAAAAATTTCCTAAAAGTGGAGCAAAATTAAATTGGCGTGTGCCTATTGGTGGGGGTTATGCCGGTCCAGCAGTAGCCAACGGAAGAGTTTTTGTGATGGATCGTCAGTTGGCCAAAGGCAAAGAAAATCCGGAGAACCAGTTTGACCGTGGAATGATTCCTGGTTTTGAACGGGTTATATGCCTAGATGAAAAAACTGGTCGTGAGCTTTGGGTGCATGATTACCCCTGTGGATACACAGTGAGTTATCCAGCTGGACCTCGAGCTACTCCAACAGTTGATGGAGATCGAGTTTATACTTTGGGAGCTGAAGGTAATTTGTTCTGTCTCAATGCTGCTTCCGGAAAAGTGTTATGGAGCAAGGACTTCAAGAAAGAGTATAAAGTTAAATCTCCGGTATGGGGGTTTACTGGTCATCCACTTGTTCGCGGTGGATACTTAATCTGTCTTGCACGAGGGGAGGGTTCTACAGCTGTATGTTATGATAAACTAACAGGCGAGGAGATATGGCGAAATTTATCTGCGCGTGAGCCTGGTTATAGTCCTCCGACTATCATCCATTCTGGAGGCGTAGATCAATTGATTATTTGGCATCCAGAATCAATTAACTCACTAAATCCTGATACGGGTGAGCTCTATTGGACTCAGCCGTTTAAGCTCCGTTTTGGCTTATCCGTTCCTACCCCTCGCCAAGTCGGCAATCAGTTGTTTGTGACTGCGTTCTACAATGGCCCTATGATGATGAATTTGGACCCTGATAAGCCGATTGCTTCTTTAGCCTGGAAAGGAACGCGCAATAGCGAAAAAAATACAGACAAGCTGCATAGTATTATGCCTACCCCTTTTATTGAGAAAGATCATATATATGGTGTATGCAGTTATGGGCAGTTGCGTTGTCTTCGTGTGGATAATGGTGAACGAGTATGGGAGGATCTAACGGCAACCCGTGATGGAAAAGAAACGCGCTGGGCGAATGCATTTCTTGTTAAGCATTCCCCCTCAGATCGTTTTTTTCTTTTTAATGAATTAGGTGACTTAATTATTGCCCGTCTGTCGCCCAAAGGTTATGAGCCGATTGATAAGACCAATTTGATTGAGCCGACTGGAAAGGCTATGAACCGCAAGGTAGTATGGAGCCATCCAGCATTTGCTAACCAAAATGCACTTGTTAGGAACGACAAGGAAATAGCTTCATTTTCTTTAAAAGAGTGAGAGTTTTAACTTAATGATTTGCGGAAGCTATTTAGCTTGGACTCAAATTCAGCTTCGTTTAGGACTGGTTTAGATCCTTTTCTGTCAGGCTCCTCTGTAAGCTCGATCCAAGATTTGCAGCCGCCATATTCTTTTTGCATTGGTAAAATTATAGGTTGCGGAAGTTGATATATGCGAACGGCTAGTGCAAAGATGCCATGTTCGCGACCCCATGAAAATCGATCGCGAATAACACTTTCCTTCCATATATGCTGACCCTTTAGCATTAGGGCAGATTCTTCGTCATTAAGTTTACGCCAATCAGTAACGGCTGCGAAATATTCTAGCTGTAGAGTGTCATCTGAAGGAAAGTTTGCTGCAATTAATTCAAAGCGTTTCGCGGCTTTTGGGTTTACAGATTCACCTTGTTGGTGAAATAGAGTTGGGAATAGCCAAAAGTCAGCTTGATCCATTTGAAATCCCCCTTTTCCTTCGTGTATGCCTCCCTTTCTCAGGATGATGATTTGCTCACCGCGCCCTAGCGCATCAATTACTACGGCCCATTCTTTAAATGCTGTCTTCACTCTTTAAGTGCGGCCTTCGTCAGCATCTATGTATTGGAACATACATTGGATGTCGTCGCGATCCTCTAGTCCCGATTCTGCTTTGCGTTGAATCAGTCGCTCAAGCAGTGCTCCTTCAGTACCGTAACTTAAAAGACTGTTTTCCAAGGCTACCTTGTCAGTATCCGATTTGTCTACGTTAGCTTTAATCCAATCACTAATTTCCCCATCAGTAATCGAATTATTTACCTGCTCAACAAGAGTATTGGGCTCAACATCACTGGCTTTAAACCACGCCAGATCAAATCCTTTGTGCAGATAGTTTGGTTGATAGTCCTCGTGAAGTAGTTCGGCTTTACTTAAGCGGATTTTATCTATCAATCGAGGTAGATGGACCCATCCATCCATTTTTTCATATGGGCTTCTTGGATAAATAATATCACTCATTTTTTGGGAAAACCTAGCCTTTAGAAAAGCGTAGTCAAGTCAAGTGAGTTGTGATTAGCCCTTATAGTCATGTTTTTTTACCTTTCGCTTGTTCGGGTTGAGGACTATTTTCCCTCTGCAATATAATTGAACTCTTATGAAGGCCATCCAAAAAACATTTTGTCTGTTTGTAATGCTTTGCTTTGTCTCCTGCGGCGTTGCTGCTGAATCTGCTAAGTCTACCACTAAACCAGCTAAGAAAAATAAATCTGACGTGAATACTACAAAATCTTTTGAACCAACCCAGAAACCCAAGAAACCAGGCATTGTCACGCTAGGAGCTGGGTGCTTTTGGTGTGTTGAAGCGGTATATCAAAGAATAGATGGTGTTACCAAGGTGACTTCCGGATATATGGGGGGAAAAATCCCTAATCCTACTTACGAGCAGATTTGTACTGGTCGAACAGGGCACGCTGAAGTGGTTAAAGTGGAATTTGATACGAATAAGATATCTTTTGATAAGGTGTTGGCAGTTTTTTGGAAGGCACATGATCCAACTACACTTAACCGACAAGGGGCTGACATTGGAACCCAGTATCGCTCTGCTATTTTTTATCATAATGAGGCTGATAAGTTGGAGGCTGATAAGTCCAAAAATTTGGCAGACAAGTCTGGAGAATTTAAGCGGCCGATTGTCACTGAGATTACCAAGGCGACAACTTTCTACAAGGCTGAGGAGTATCACCAAAATTATTTCAATCTAAACTCGAACGCTCCGTATTGCCGTGCTGTTATATGGCCGAAACTCCTAAAGCTTGGTCTTAAGTTTAAAGAATAATCTTTTCATTATGAGTCGCTTATTTCTTGATAATTTTGTCAGTCTGTTACCTTTTGTTTCAGGCTTTGGTAAGGATCTTGCACCATATGGATTCAAAACTTTTTATGATGTCTCTCGCCTTGCTAAAGTTGAGCTTCAATTGAAAGAGTCAGATTGGGACAGTATGCGAGTCCAGCATCGTTTATTGGTTAAGACACTGCGTACGGATATTCCTCCAACCGATCAAGCCAAGCAGTTTGATTATTTTCCGGCTCAAT
>JAYZHR010000269.1:0-4758 GCA_036166355.1 Verrucomicrobiota bacterium
TTGGCTTTGGCAGACATCATGGCTAGGCGGAACAGGCTATGCTTTGGGATATCAGTGGGGGAGTAATGATGCGACACGTTTTTATCGAACAACCGATGGCGAAAAATATGAGCTTCATGTTGATCATTTGCGACCGCCGGGTGACCGGAGTAATGAGCATGCCATGTTTTTTGATGCTAAGGGTCATGCTCATATGTTACTGCGTCGTGATAATGCTCAGTCCATAACAGGGGGTTATGCATTACTTGGTGAGGCAGAGCCTCCTTATACTGACTGGGAGTGGCGGAGGCTTAACATCACTCTTGGTGGGCCTTCAATGATTCAATTGCCCGATGGTCGCGTGATTGCTTGTGTGCGACGGTATGCCGGCGAGAATCATCGTAATTGGGGATCGCAGTGGACTGAGTTGGGCTGGATTGATACACGAAATGCGATATATAAACCTGTTGCCAAATTGCCTAGTGGTGGTGATTCAAGCTATGCTGGATTAGTTTTTTATGATGGTTTGCTTTGGGTAAGCTATTATAGCAGCCACGAGGGTAGTACTTCGATCTATCTAGCTAAGATTCGAGTGGAGGAATTGAATTTATTTCTGAAAACGACCGTCTTGAAAAAAACTCTTTACGGAGCTATCCAACAGGGGTGGGCCGTACTCAAAATTTAATTATTACGACGATTATGCTGACTTTTGGAAGCTCAGCTGTTTTGTCAGCGGAGAAGCCAGTTGATTTTGCGAGAGAGATTCTTCCACTTTTGTCTGATAAATGCTTTGTATGCCATGGTCCGGATACAAAGAAAAAAGACCTTGTTCGATTAGATTCTTTCGAAGGGGCAACACGTGATCTAGGTGGGTATAAGGCTATAGATTTAGAAAAACTATCTGAGAGTGAAATAATTGTTAGGATGAACGATTCTGATGATCCGATGCCTCCAGAGAATGCTGAAAAACAGCTAACAGTTGAAGAACGTAAATTAATTGAGAGTTGGGTTAAGCAAGGTGGTAATTATGCTAAACATTGGGCTTTTGTTCCCCCTAAAAAACCATCCTTATCTAGCAAGGGACATCCGATTGATGCTCTTGTCCAGAAACAATTTCCAGAGGGAGTAGGGTTTGCTGCTGCTGCTGGTAATGCGACTATTGCACGTCGGTTGGCATTAGTTTTAACCGGGCTTCCGCCTGAACCAAGCTTACTCGAAGCCTTTTTAAATGATAATCGTATTAATTCGTATGAACGGTTTGTTGAGCAGTTATTGGCAGATCCTCGTTACGGGGAACATCAGGCTCGATACTGGTTAGATGCAGTGCGCTATGGTGATACTCATGGGTTGCATCTTGATAATAGGCGTGGAATTTATCCATATCGTGATTGGGTGGTGAGGGCTTTAAATAATAATCTGCCGATCGATCAATTTATTGAATGGCAGCTAGCGGGTGATCTTCAATCCAAACCAACTACAGAACAACTTATTGCTACCGGATTCGTTCGGATGAATCCGTCAACAGCTGAAGGGGGAGTGATTCCGGCAGAGTTTCAAGCTAAGAATAATTTTGATCGAACTGAAGCATTGGGTACGGTTTTTCTAGGGATGACCATGATTTGTTCCCGTTGTCATACTCATAAATACGATCCTATTACACAGACCGAATATTACCAGCTAATGGCATTCTTTAACAATACATCTGAAGGGCCGCTGGACGGAAATAAATATGAGTATGCTCCCGTTATTAAGGTTCCTAAGGATCAAGTGTCTTGGAACGACTGGTTAAAATTAAAAGTTGAACGTGATGAGTTGCTCATTGAAGCGGGTTCAATCTTCAATAATGCAGAGATCTCCAGTTCTGAATCCAAGAAAAAATGGAACCAGTCTGATGAAGTGGCTAGATTGGCTATGATTGTAGACGAAAATGGAGGGTGGAAAAAAAATGCTTCTTCAACCTACAAAAATGCAAAAGATTTGTCTAAGCGTATTGAGAATGCTCAGAAGGCGTTTACTACTACAATGATTGCTAAGGAGCTTGATAAGCCTCGAGACACTAAGCTTTTGGAACGTGGTGAGTATAATTTGCCAGTTGGCAATGCGCTGCAGCCTGACGTTTTGAAAGTAATGGGAGGCTTGCCTGAAAGTGGGCCGCGTAATCGTCTTGGTTTGGCCAAATGGTTAACAAGCCGTGATCAACCAGTGGTTGCGCGTGTACTTGTTAATCGAATTTGGCAGCGTGTTTTCGGTGAAGGGATTGTTCGTACTCCGGAGGATTTCGGGCTTCAGGGTGAGCAGCCAACTCATCCAGAGTTGCTCGACTGGCTTGCCGTAGAATTTCAAGATAGCAATTGGGATCTGAAACATATGCTCCGTCTCATGGTTAGCAGTCAGACTTTTCGTCAAAAATCTGCACTTAGAACTGAATTGAATGATCCAGAAAATAAATTATTTGCGCGAGGGCCGCGTTTTCGTATGGATGCAGAAATTCTCCGTGATATTGCCTTGTGGGCCAGTGATTTGCTTGATCCGCACATGGGAGGGGAAGGTGTTAAGCCTTACCAGCCCACAGGTTTATGGAAGGCACTTTCCCACCCGGCGAGTAATACAAAAAATTATAAACCCGACACGGGGCGTTTAGTATACAGACGTAGTCTTTATGTGTACTGGAAGCGTACTAGTCCTCATCCTATGATGACATTATTTGATGCTCCTAATCGTGAGACCAGTTGTGTCAAGCGTTCTCGGACAAATACACCGCTACAGTCACTTGGTCTTTTTAATGAAAAACAACGTGTCGAGATGGCTCGCATGTTTGCTGAGCGATTGCTAAAGGAACGTAGTAGTGATGACCAACGATTAGATCTAATGTTCACCTTGCTTGTATGTCGTGAACCAAATGATCAGGAACGAAGTGTTTGTAAAAAACTTCTGGATACAATGCGGGAGCGTTATAGCAATGCTGAGAAAGATGCGAAAGATTTATTAAGTACTGGTGAGGTGCCTCGCGATAAATCTTTGAACTTAATAGAACATGCTGCTTGGACTCAGGTGGCTGCTACGGCACTGGCTAGTGATTTGGCTTTGATGTTGTTTTAGTGGTTAGGCAATCTTATTAGAATGATTTAAAATGAATCCGATACGTGAAGCTGATTTAATGATGACACGCCGTCAGTTGTTTGGGCGTGCGGCACTTGGATTAGGTACCGTTGCATTAGCCGATGTGCTTAGCCCTAATCTTTTGGCGAATGCATCTAGTCATGTGCGTGGTACAGACTTTGCCCCCAAGGCTAAACGTGTGATCTATCTTTTTATGAGTGGTGGCCCAAGTCATCATGATCTTTGGGATTATAAACCAAAAATGCGTGAAATGTTTGGGGAAAACTTGCCGGAACATGTTCGTGATGGACAGCGCATTACCGGTATGACTTCTAGACAAAAGACGTTACCAGTTTGTCCTTCTAAATATAAATTTACCAAGCATGAGAACAATGATCGTGGATTGTGGGTAAGTGAATTACTTCCATACACTGCTAAGGTAGCTAAAGAATTGGCAGTTGTTTATAGCACATTCACTGAGGCGATTAATCATGATCCTGCAATTACCTATATTCAAACCGGCAGCCAAATCCCTGGCCGTCCAAGTCTTGGAGCATGGCTTAGTTATGGCTTGGGGCGTATGAATCAAAATTTACCCAGTTATGTTGTTATGCATGCACGTTCAAAATTTCCGGAGCAAAGTTTATTTGGTCGTCTCTGGGGGACGGGTTTTATGCCTTCGGAACATCAGGGTGTTTTGTTACGTAGTGAGGGTGATCCGGTTTTATATTTAAAAAATCCCTCTGGTGTTAGTGGAAAGGACAGAAGAGCTCAGCTTGATGTTCTTGCAGCTTTGAATAATGAGCAATTCAAACAGTTTGCAGACCCAGAGATCCTTGCCCGAATCAAGCAACATGAAATGGCGTATCGCATGCAGACTTCTGTGCCTGAGTTAATGGACCTTTCCAGTGAGAGTGACACGACATTTCAGTTGTATGGTGAAGAGGCGCGACAAGCTGGTAGTTTTGCCGCTTGTTGTTTGAATGCGCGTCGATTAGCCGAGAGAGGTGTAAGAAATATTCAGATTTTCCATAGAGGCTGGGATGCACACGGCTCGTTGCCTCGTGAGCATGAGTCACAGTGCAAAGATATTGATCAAGGTTGTTACGCATTAATAAAAGATCTTAAACAGCGCGGCATGCTTGATGAGACTTTGATTGTTTGGGGTGGTGAATTTGGTCGTACCGCTTACTGTCAGGGGGGCTTGACCAAGGAGAATTATGGTAGAGATCACCACCCTAGATGTTTCACTACATGGATGGCTGGTGGTGGCATCAAGCCTGGTATTACCTACGGGCAGACGGATGATTACGCGTATAACATAGCTGACGCTGATGGCAATGCGATCAAGCCGACAAAGGACAAGTGGACGCCGGGTACCATGCACATTCACGACCTCAATGCGACCATACTGAATCAACTTGGTATTGATCATCGGAAACTCACCTACCGGTATCAGGGACGCGACTTCCGGTTGACCGACGTCCATGGGCACGTAATCAAAGAGTTGATTAGCTGATAGTGCACATAATACTTTATAGTAGCTGTCCTTAACTCGTTACTAGAAGGCAAATTTCTCTCTTTAACTAAACCAACTCTATCCACTCCTTCTACCTTTTTAGGTCGATCGATATTTCTATAAGTTTCGCAATGATAAACAAAAAATTAGAATGAAACACA
>JAYZHR010000270.1:0-5859 GCA_036166355.1 Verrucomicrobiota bacterium
AACCAAAACCTTTCCTTGCTGTGGCTCCTTTCTCCAGCTCGAATCATACTTTAGAATCAGGCTTCCCGGATCATAACCTACAATACTAATTGCTGGAGTTGAAAGAGATGCATTAAACTTAGCATCCGCCTTGTCATCATACTCATCAGAATCACCCACGGCCACCACTCCGGTGCCCTTGGTAAACTGTCCTCTATCCTGACCAGCTGTTGCATTCCATGAAACAGGATCCAAGAATGTCCAACCATCGAATTCTACTACATCATCCCCACCAGCAGTAGGCCCATGATCGTCAGCCTGGGTCATACTCCAACCTTCAGGTCCTGCAGCAGTCCAATCCGTTCCATCTCCACCTGACTCACTATCAGATACAAATGGACCCAACTCCAAACTGTCAAAGTTTTCAGAAAACACCGAGGTAGAACCAGGATTAAGAAGCACACTAACCTTGGCTGGATTACTATTTGCTTCTCCAGCCGAATTACCAACAGAAAGACTATATGTACCAGAATTATCCTCTGTTAGTTGATTCAATTCCAAGACAGGGCCTTCTGCACCTGCTATAGCCTCTCCATCCTTGTACCAAGTATAAAACAATGGCTCATCTCCATCTACCTTCACTGACAGGCTGACAGATTCACCCTCAAATGCTTCAAGACTTGCTGGTTGCGAAGTAATTACAGGAGGCGCCTTACCAACCGTTACCTTAATATTATCAATAGCCCACCACCAGTTGTTATGACCTTGGTGATCCCAGGTAATCACAGCTTCTTTAGCTCCCTCAGGATTGCCCAATGGCAAAGTCACCGTCTCGTTATAAGCAGTTGGGGTATCCGGAGTCAGTTCAAGCAACGTAATCTGCTCACCACCATCAAATGAAACAGTGACCTTTCCTCTTTGTGGTTCCTGCCTCCAACTAGAATCATAAACAAGTATAGCTGTACCCGCCTTGACTCCATCCAAACTAAACGCAGGAGTCGAAAGAGATGCATTAAACTTCGCATCCGCCTTGTCATCATATTCATCTGAATCCCCTACAGCAATTACACCAGTTCCCTTGGTGAATTCAGCACGATCCTGACCTGCAGTTGCATTCCATGAAACAGGATCCAGAAATGTCCACCCGTCAAACTCCTTAACAGCATCTCCGCCCGCCGTCGGGCCATGATCATCAGCCTTTGCTGTTACCCAGCCGGTTGGAGCAGTCGCAGTCCAATCCGTTCCGTCTCCTCCAGACTCACTGTCTGACTCAAATGCCCCTAACTCTAGACTGTCAAAGTTCTCAGCAAAAATTGGTTTAGGCTCACCTGCTAAAATCAAATTATCAACCGCCCACCACCAGTTGTTTCCTGCCTCCAAATACGCAAAGGTAAACTTAACTGTATTGGCTCCATCAGGATTATTAATCGAAATATTGACCGTCTCATTTGGATTATGGTCGTGATAATAAGCGGCATCTCCTCCTTCTGATTCCCATCTCATTATCTCAATAGGATCACCGTCATCAAATGTGGCTTCAATTACTGCCTTTTGAAGAACCTCAGGTCTCCAACTGGAATGAAAACGTAGAACAAGAGAGTTCTCCATTATACCATCCAGAGAGATAGCCTCAGTGGTCATGAAAGCATTCATAGTACCAGCCTCACGAGCCGCATCGTCCCACTCATCGCCATCGGCAATTGCTGCAGCACCAATAGCTTTTTTGAATTCTGCTCGACGCTGATTTCCAGCTGTTGCACTCCACCATTTTGCATCTGCAAAGCTCCATCCGGCCCACTCAGAAACTCCATCTAGTTCAGGATAGCCTTCCTCGTCTTCTACTCCTTGCCATGCCCATGTTCCTGGAACTTCCTCATCGTTAATGAACCAGCCTGCTGGAGCCGTCTTTGTCCAAACCTGTTCTCCAGCTAATCCTTCATCCACATTTGGACCTAATTCGAGCCCCTCAAAGTCCTCACTCCATATGGTGACACCCAAACTGGCTTGCACACTCACAATACCTGCAGAACTTAAAACCTCGCCAGCCTCGTTAGTAACTTTAACAGTATAATTACCAGCATCATCAACACTTGACTGAGCAATTGAAAATTCAGTACCCGTAGCACCTTCAATAGCAACTCCATTCCTAAACCACTGATACGACAATGGAGCTCCGCCACTAGCTTCGACACTGAGACTAAATCCTTCACCCTCACCGACTTCTACATTACCTGGCTGAGTTACCATTGTCGGAGGAACAACTCCAGCGTTGACAACCAAGTTATCAATCGCCCACCACCAGTCATTTCCAGCCTCTCGCATTCCGAACGACAAAGACATCTTTTTGGAACCTGCTGGATTATCCAACGGAAGGATTACAGTCTCGTTTTGTGAATCTGGATGAAAATTTGGACTGTTAGGATCTGAAACCCAGTTAAAGATCTCCACAGGCTCAGCCCCATCATAGCTAACTGTGATGTAAGCTTCTTGATGATAATTAGAGTCAAACTCCGGCCTCCAACTAGATGCAAATGTCGCAAAAAGAGTTCCAGCCGGCATTCCGCTTACATCAATTTCCGGAGTAGTCATTAAGGTTTTGTACCAACCATTTTGGGCACTATCGGCGTGAGATTGATCATCCCACTCATCAGGATCAGCAACCGCCACCGTATTGCTCGCTAGATTAAATGCTGAACGGCTTTGATCTCCTGCTGCTTGAACCCACCAATCGTAATTAGCAAAACTCCATCCTGCCCATTCAGAAACTCCATCCGCATCCGGAAAACCATTCCCATCATCATCCGGCAAATAACCCACGTGCTCTTCGTTATTACCGGGAACTCCAGAGCGATCAACAATCCAACCCTCAGGACCATCCGGCGACCAGGCTTGTTCACTTGCAACCGCCTCATCCACATTAGGGCCAAGCTCAACACTATCAAAATTCTCAAAATAAACTGGAATTTCAAACTTATGTGTAAACGACTTCTCACCAGCCAAACTATCCGTGAAAGCTACCTTTAATTCATATTTACTTGCTTTTTCCAATGCTACATCACCAGAAGCCTTAACGGTAAATACACCGCCGTCCTCTGTAACTTCACTTGGAATAACCTCACCATTCAAAGACAGAGAGAAAGAATTTTTTCCAATATCGGTATCTCCTGAATCTACAACTACACCCAAAACCGTATCAGCATTGGCATATGCAGCAGAAGGCGTCCAACCTGTGACAAAAGAAGGAACATCAGGTAATTTCTTTGGCACACCTGCCGCTTGAGCTCCTCCTAGTGCACCTATCTGGCCGGCATTTAACGCTTCAAAACGTAATTGAACACTATTGACAACAACCTCTTCAGATTCATTGTTGTCATCTTGAAATAGCGAAAGTGTCAAATTGAAAAGTGTATCAAGTGACCACCGGCCGTCTAGACTGTCAGCCGGCACAGCTGTGCCTCCAGCGTAATTACCATCAATATAGACCCTGCCAAAACCCAAACCTTCTGAAGCACCTTCAACGTTCATCACAATTGCAACCCGATGCCATTCCCCAGGAGTCAATGTTCCAACTTCAAATCCCGCAGTCCCAATAGCGTTGTTAGCGCTTACATAAAACTCAGCATCATCTGCTCCTGCAACCCATTCGCCAGTTACAATTTCAATCAATGCACGTTTCTTACCTGACGAAGTAGCTGGGTGGTATATGTCCATAATCGCTGTCCAATTATTTACAAGATCTCCACCTCCGTTACTTTCTCCTTCTGGCAAATTAATCAGCAGGCCTTGCTCTGGAGTTAACTTGGGAAGCTTTAAGACATTCGCAATTTCTCCATTGATTGCCGGCACCCCAAAGGATTCAGTTGTACCAAACTCAGCTATATCTCCGGTATCATCAAGATATTCCATATCCTCTCCAGAAGAGGAAGAGAGATTTCCCTCATCAAAATTCCATAACCCAACATAATCTTGAGCACGAACTTCAGTCGCACCTAGAAGGCAAAACAGTAGGGAAACAAAAGATAGTAATAATCTTTTTTTAACTTTCATATCTAGTCGTAATTGATTGGTTTGAATCATTTTTCAAAAAAAAGGTAAGAATTCATGTTAGAATTTTAATAGGATCTGGCGAGAGATTTTTTCCGTGCATTTTTAACACTAAACCTTGCATTTCTAGTAATTGACTTTTCAGAATTAATATTACGAAAAAAATCAAACGCTTTTATGGCACAGGAATACTTCAAATGAATCCCGATACCGTAACAAGAATGAGAAATAAATACTTGGTGTAATCTAATTAAATAAATCAATAAAACTAAAGATTTTCTATTGCATCCTCAATTTTATCGAACGAGTCACATACTGAATCTGCAGTGGTGTCATCTTTGTCTATATCTCGTGAAGCAGTAAATAGTATCGCCTTCATACCAAGTCGCTGGGGACCTTTTACATCATTGTGATCGCGGTCACCTACGTGCAGCATCTCTTCGACTTTAACTCCGAGCTGTTCTGCAGCAGAATCAAACATCGCTCGATGAGGCTTGCTTCGACCTACTTCATCTGAAAAAGCAAATCCGCTAAACGACTTGGCTAAACCGTGATTTTCTAGAAGACGCCGCAAACACTTACCTGGAGAAACAATCGCATCAGAAACAATACAAAGCTTGTATCGCTTAGCCAAACGCTCGAGTACTGGCCCTGCTCCAGGCATAGCATCCGGTGGAATATCAACTTCCATCTCCTCATGCGCTCGAACAACCTCATCAAATGAAGCCTGTTCCAGTTCTCGACCAAGACCTTTTAAAATTACCCGCAATCTTTGATCTATGGGCCAAGTAATATGATGTTCCTTCCAAACCTTATTGAATGCAGCATCACCTACATTATAGGCAAGGTTTACAGTTTCAGAACTTATTGGCTCTTCACTGTTTAATGCATTCCATAAAAGATGACGACGTTCATCAAATTTAGTACGCAACCCAAGCTCTTTACGCTTATTCTCATCAGAATCATCAACAACAAGTGTATCCCAAAGATCAAATGTTATAGCCTTAATATCACTCATTTTAATATAAAATCCATGCACTCGGATAGTCACTTGCTTGACCAAAGCTCAAAATAGCCCCTGTATCAGTACTAGCGATTAGCGCCCCATTTGCTACTGCAAGGCCAAGTGGATTACCAGGCACAGTGTCCTTCCATTGCACCTGTCCATTATTTACTTTGAAAGCAGCAACCTGGTTCCGACTGCCAATGTAAAGTGTCCTTCCTGCTAAAACCATCGAACAACCACCCTCCACTGTCTGGCTCCATAGTAGTCTACGACTACCACGCGTCATCGCCGTTACCTTGTTTGATGTAAGTAAATACATGACCTGAGCATCAACAATCATATCCACAGCATCAACATGAGAAGCTGCCCTGTCGCCCGATAAACCAGCTTCAGTCATAACCCCTCCGCTTCGATCAGCCGGTCCATGAAAAATACGATTATCCGCTAAAAGCGCAAACGATCCCATACCACTTCCCTTGGCAAATTGACCCAGTCGATTTCCATTGTTTCTGTCAAAATAAAATGGAGTACTTCGGCCACCAGGCATATATATTTTAGTGTCAGACAAAAGCATATAACCCTGAAACGAACCCTTGTTGAGATGGTAATGTTCCCAATGATGTTTTTTGTAAGCTTTACCGGTCACGTAATCGACTGCACTCATATAAACACCTTCATGAGGAAAAAAACCGGAGGTGAAATAAGCTGTACCATTATCCACCACAACGGAACTACGCACGCTCCATGGGGAAACTAAACGACCATCATTTGGAACAAGTGTATTTCTTTTACCTGCTGCAGCATAACTCCAAATTAAACGTCCCGAATTC
>JAYZHR010000271.1:0-9847 GCA_036166355.1 Verrucomicrobiota bacterium
TGATGCTCTACCAACTGAGCTACACCCGCTCCCAAAAAGCGGAGGCAGAAACTAACGAAAATAAGATACTTTGCAAATTTTTTTTAGAGTTCCATTACACTGAATATTGTAATTAATTGGATAAACCAAAAATAATACATATGAAATCGTTTATATCTAGAAACCATTAGGATTTCCTTCTAATCATATTAATTTCACGGATAGTTTCAGTTTATAGGAAAACTGCATTGAAGCCTGATGAGCCCGTAAAAGCATATGTTGGCGATAAAAAATAAGATTTTGACCATTTACCTTGAATATAAAACTGGAAAAAACTCTTGGCCTTGGAGACGTATTAAGGTTTCCTGCTTTTCGGATTTCGCATGAAAATTATGATGATCACTAGAGGTATCTTTTTAACCGGACTAATTCTGGGACTATTGGCCATGCCTAGTCTGCAAGCTCAGGACAAAAAAGAAGAAAAAAAGGAAGAGAAGAAGGAAGAAAAGCCAAAGCCAAAATCGGTTTTTAAGGACAAAGCACTGGAGGAAGGTGTACGAAAATTTGTATTCGCCAAACGATATAATAAGGATCCCTTGGTAGAAGCAGATTTGATTCATCTATCTACTATCAAGGTTACCAATGCAGGCATCAAAGACCTAAGCGGTCTTGAGAAATGTCGTGCATTAGCGTCTCTTGATCTTGCTGGAAATAACATTACAGATTTTAGTGCAATCAAGGATCTCAAGCTCATTCAATATTTGAATCTAGCCAAAAACAAAATTGAAAACATTGCGCCAATCGCTGGATTAACTGCTCTTCAGTACATCGAACTTTCTAACAATCGAGTAAAGGATTTAAGCCCACTCGAAAAACTCAGCAACATGCGATCTCTATATCTCTCGAATAATCGTATTAGTGATTTCTCTCCAGCTCTTAAACTTAGCAAGCTATGGTCACTTTATCTTGATCACAATCAGGTTACTAAACTTGATGGCATAGCCTCTCTCAAAAGCCTGACGACCTTGTCAGCTGGAAACAATGAAATCGCCGACCTCAGTCCTTTAAATGGACTAACTCGCCTACATTTTTTGTTTCTTGAAAATAACAAAATAGCCAATCTTGATGCACTCGTCACAATGGCTGGTGCTGACTACAAGGGACCGAAAAATTTTGCTCCTTTCCTTCGTCTTTATATGAAAGGCAACCCCATAGACGGCGCAACGGATAGCAGATTACATTTTGCTCGATTAATGAAATTCGGTGTCCGTGTAGAAACGCCACGGCAACCTGAACTAGTTACATTTAATAGCACTGGTTGGTCAGGTGAATTAACAGGCCAACAATTAAGTGCCTTTCAAAAAGACATTCTGCAACGATTTGACCTTGCCAAAGATGCCAAGATTAAACTTCAACTTAACGTCACTCCTGAAGACGGAATCACTAAACAAGAAGTAGACGAACTAAAAGCAGCACTCAAAAAGCTCGGGTTAAGCGATAAGGTTGACCTTAGCCTATAAAGATAAAATATAACTTTTAAATAAGCCCGAACGTTGTCTGGGCTTTTTTATTTACCAATTGCCATATTAAATTGGTCAATTTTCATTCCATTATCTGCAATTAATTGATATGGATTCCGCTCCGCCGGGATTAAATGTCGCGGCACATATCTTCCATGGCTGGGCATAATAAATGGTCTAAAGTTAAGAGGCAAAAAGGTGTTACCGACGCCAAGAAAGCTAAAGTATTTGCTAAGCTGGCACGAGAAATTGGGATAGCGGTGCGAGCAGCAGGCCCAGAGGCTGATCTTAATCCACGCCTACGCATGATCCTGCTTAAGTGCCGTAGTGCCAATATGCCAGCCGATAACATCGAGCGCGCGATTAAAAAAGCTTCCGGAGATGATGATGGTGCCAACTACGAAGAATTAACCTATGAGATTTTCGCACCTGGCGGTGTAGCTATACTTGTTCATGCGAATACAGACAACCGTAACCGTACCGCCTCTGATATTCGCCATGTAGTGACAAAAGCTGGCGGACAACTTGGCAGCGCAGGTGCAGTAACAAGGCTATTCGAAAAAAAAGGGCAAATCATTATTGATCGAGAAGCAGCCGAAGAAGATATGGTAATGGAGCTTGCTTTGGAATCCGGTGCCGAGGATTTTACTGCAGACGAAAATGGCTATGAAATCCTGACCGAACCAGGAAAATTTGAACTCGTTCACAAGTCGATCGAAGACAAAGGGATAGCAACTCTATCGGCAGAGATTACTTACATCGCCCTACAAACAACTTCCATAGATGAAGCAGGATCAGAAACTATTCAGCGTCTGGTAGACACGCTAGAAGAAAATGACGATGTCAGCGATGTATTCACCAACGCTGAATCAGCATAAAAAACACACTAGATTTTCAGCCCTATAATACGTTCTTTGTGACTATACACATTGAATTTTCCGTCTCTTAGGAAACCAATTAGTGTTTGCCCGCAGTCTTGAGCAACATCAACTGCTAGACTCGATGGAGCAGAGACAGCACAAACTATCTCTATGCGTCCCGCTAATGCTTTTTGTAGAATTTCAAATGATACACGACCACTTACCATCAAAACACAACCCTCAAGAGGTAGAGAACCTTTCAAAATTGCATGCCCAAGAATTTTATCAACAGCATTATGGCGGCCAACATCCTCACGTAAAACTAGCAACTCTCCAGCGCTATCGAATAATGCAGCTGCATGCAATCCCCCGGTTTTATCAAACGTTGCCTGTTTAGACCTTAGTTTATCTGGTAAAGTGATGATGGTTTCAACACCGACTGTCGGCTCACACTTACTTAACTGTTCAAAATTATTTTGCAATGACTCAATTGAAGCCTTGCCGCAAAGACCACAGCTTGAACTAGCGTACACGTTCCGTTTCAGGCTCGCCAAATTAATCTCAACTTTAGGGGACAGGAATACATTTAATATATTTCCATGCAAAGCTGCATCACCCTGCTGACAGTGAGCAACCTCTATAACGTCATTCAGTCCGGATATCACCCCTTCTGACACCAAAAATCCAAGTGCTAATTCTTCATCATGACCGGGCGTACGCATGGTTATCACGACCGATTCTCCTTTAACTCTAATTTCAAGAGGCTCTTCCCGGGCCAGCCAATCATCCGTTTCCTGAACTAATGCACCATTAGCCCAGCGTAAAACACGCTTGGAAGTAGCACGTATTTCTTCTGGTTGATTTTCTATCGGGCACATGTCTCACCCGCCTGCTACCAGAAGCAGAGGCAAGAGGAAAGAAGGATTTGACATCATACACATCCAAAGCAAACTTTTGTAACTGATATGACTAAATACAAAACCATACTAATAAGCACGATAACCGGTATTCTTTTAATCGGATGCACCAAAGGTGAAAAAGCTGCAGCGGTTAGCGAACCCCTCGATCCAAGCATAGTTGCATACCCATTGGACACATGCCTCGTAGCAGACAAGAAGCTTGGAAGCATGGGAAAACCTCATGTGTTCGTTCATGAAAAAAGGCAAATTAAATTTTGTTGTATTGGCTGTGACGATGAGTTCAATTCTAATACAGAAAAATATATTAAAAAATTTGATCAGGCTGTCGCAAAAAACAAATCTTCCAACGAGAAACAGCCAATCGACAATAATACAAAAACAACAAAAAAATAATAATTCAGTTTATTTTAAATAACTGGTAATCAAACACTCTAATCGATTGGCTCTGGCTTTATCGCCAGTTAAAAAATTAACATTATATGAATAATACAAGTCGAAGAAATTTTTTACTTCATACCTCCATTGGAGCTGCTACCACCTCCCTAGGCATAGGCTGCTCCACAATACACAGTACTAGTCAAAAAACAGAACGCAAGCCAGTCATTATATCAACTTGGTCTTTTGGCAAACCAGCCAATGAACTCGCTTTGCGAACATTGCAAGGAGGCGGTACAGCTTTGGATGCTGTCGAACAAGGTATTCGACTTGTTGAAGCATCAGGAAATACTTCTGTCGGCCTAAGCGGCAAACCAAATTCCGCAGGAGTAGCACAATTGGATGCCTGCATTATGAATGGGCCTGGACACAGCGCTGGTAGCGTCGCAGGCGTCGAAGGTGTTGTTCATCCGATTTCAGCTGCGAGGTTAGTAATGGAAAAAACTCCACATGTCATGCTTGTCGGCCGTGGTGCTCGCTGGTTTTCGGAACAACAAGGACTAAAGACAACAGATAATACTGAGGATAAAAAACGTTATGAAGAGTGGCTGACTAAACAAAAATATCTTTCACAACAAAAAAAGAAAAAACCTAACAACCACGATACTGTTACACTGATTGTACTCGACAAAAATGGAGATATTGCCGGCGGCTGTTCCACCAGCGGATTAAGCGGAAAAATACCAGGTCGAGTGGGCGATTCACCCATCATAGGGAGC
This sequence comes from Verrucomicrobiota bacterium, assembly GCA_036166355.1. GTDB lineage: Bacteria > Verrucomicrobiota > Verrucomicrobiia > Limisphaerales > UBA1096 > UBA1096. The sequence continues at coordinate 4,434 of JAYZHR010000271.1, forward strand.
GGACTATATGTCGATAACGAAGTAGGTGCTGCCGGGGCAACTGGAATAGGTGAAAATGTCATGCGCTATTGCGCTTCTTATCAAGTAGTCGAGAACATGCGGCATGGCATGTCCCCAACTGAGGCATGTGCAGCAGCAATTAAACGAATAGCACGAATTGACCCATTAGGAATGGACCTAGGGATAAATTTTATCGCCATCAACAAACGAGGTGAATTCGGAGCAGCAGGAACACAAGCTAACTTCCCCTACTCAATCACTACATCGGAATTCAGCGAAGTACGCAGAGGCCAAGCACTAAGTAAGGCTAACCAAAAAGAAGGCGGTAACGAAAAATAGAATAGAACAACAGGCCAAGTCTTTATCTCAGCAACTCTCCCAAACCTTTTTTATGAGCGTGAATACTCTCAATTTCCTTTGTGGATAAAGCACGGTTAAAACAGGCAAGTTCATCAAACAACCCCATATAGTATAGACCTATAAGTATACGATGCGGTTTATTTGCCCACGAAAATTGCTGATTCCAGCCAGATATACTGCCTTCTTTTTTTCCATTAAGAAATAATGAAGCGACACCGTCTTTTTTACCGGTATTGAACCGCTCCCATGTAAAGGCAACATGAGTCCACTCGTCCTTGCTAAACGGATTAGACTTGGCAGGAACCAGAGGCCGTTGCGGTTCAGGAATATCCTTGTTATTTGGATTCCATATTTTCTTATCCGCAAAGGCACCTAAACGAAATGACCGCGGATTACCATCTTTATTAAAATCCACGAAAAAGGAAGCGTCATTCCAAGTATTAGGGGTAATTTGAATAGGATCAACATATCCAGGATCAAGACCTTTAATCGGATCAACTTTAAGCCAAAAGCTTACAGTTCCACTCCAATTTTTTTCGTTAAACGAAAAATTTTTTGCTCCATCATAAAATAACCATTTAGCATTGCGCTTAGTGAAAAGAAGAGCATCTCCATTTAGTCCTTTTCCCTTAGCCAACTGTGTCACCCCACCAGTATGGTTCCCTTCTTTGGGTTGCTTATCGACAAGCGTAAAAAGTTGATTGTCTCCCTTGGCAATATCAGCATCGGTACCTTTATCAAAAGAAACGTAAAAAGTAAGTGCAGACTTAAACGAAGTCTCAGCAAGAGACAAATAAGAGAAACCAAAAACAAACCCCAGCAAAAGAATCAAAGACGAAGAACGTAACATTCAGAAACTTTGACTTACTACTCAATGAACAGCAAGCAAAGGAACAAAAAAACCGTGCTTAAAGCACGGCCTTTTGAAAATGGGCAAACTTAATTTACATTTTACCGCCATATACAGCGTTAGAACCAAGTTCTTGCTCAATTCGTAAAAGTTGATTGTATTTGGCAGTCCGATCACTACGGCTAAGTGATCCAGTTTTAATCTGACCAGCATTTGTTGCCACAGCAATATCTGCAATTGTAGAATCTTCAGTCTCACCAGAACGATGACTGATAACTGCGGTATAGTTATTGCAATGCGCCAATTCCACTGCATCTAAAGTCTCAGTAAGTGATCCGATTTGATTAACCTTAACCAATATGGAATTAGCAACTCCAGTATCGATTCCCTTTTTAAGAAATTTGGTGTTAGTAACAAATAGATCATCACCAACAAGCTGAACTCGATCACCTATTTTTTCGGTTAACAGCTTCCAACTTTTCCAATCATTTTCGTCACAACCATCCTCGATACTAATAATGGGATATTTGGATGTAAGTTCCTCGTAAAAGGAAACAAGATCAGAACCGGAAAGCTTTTCACCTGTACTTTTTTTGAAGATATATTTCTTCGTACCCTTGTTGTAAAACTCACTAGAAGCAACATCTAGAGCAAGAAAGATCTGCTTGCCAGGCTTATATCCTGCATCCTTAGTTGCTTTCAATATGGCCTCAATGGCATCTTCAGCACTATTTAGGTTTGGAGCAAAACCTCCCTCATCACCAACAGCTGTAGACAGCCCTTTCTTTTTTAGTACCGCTTTAAGTGAATGAAAAATCTCGGTTATTGCCTGCAGCCCTTTGCTAAAGGTATCAAAACCTTTGGGCATAATCATAAATTCCTGAAAATCAATAGGGGCATCAGAGTGTGCACCACCATTAATAACATTTGCCATCGGTACAGGTAGGACCTTTGAGTTCGGTCCTCCGAGATATTTGTAAAGAGACTGACCAAGAGCATCTGCTGCTGCATGAGCATTTGCCATAGACACGGCCAAAATAGCATTTGCACCAAGCTTGGATTTAGTAGGAGTACCATCGAGGTTAAGCATTGTGTTATCAACAGTTAACTGATCGGTCGCATCTAAGCCCTCAAGTGCCGGAGCAATTTTTTTAACAACGTTGTTTACTGCTTTATTGACACCTTTACCAAGATAACGGGTCTTTACGCCGTCTCGTAATTCAAGTGCTTCATTTTCACCGGTACTGGCCCCGCTAGGAACGGCGGCACGTCCAATTGCCCCTCCTCGAAGACCAACTTCTGCTTCAACCGTAGGATTGCCTCGTGAGTCAAGAATCTCTCGGGCCTGAATACTTTCAATTCTAGTCATGTCACAAATCGCCCAACACGGACGGGCCGGCATAATAGGTAGGAATTCGGTTCCGTCAAGCGACAGGTTAGTCGCAAAGCTTTCTCAAGCACTTAATCAAACATATATTATTTAAGTGAAATTTCTTCGCCAGCCTCACTCCATTTGGCTGTAGCTGTAAACTTTCCGTTACTCCAGCTGCCCTCTTCTTTGCGCTGACCATTACTATACCAGTAAATAGCTTCCCCATCTGGATTACCGTTTTTCATATACACAGCACTACGTAACAATCCATTATCCCACCACATCTTCCATCGACCCTCCTGTAGCCCGTTCTTGTAGGAACCCTCAGCCTGTTTCCAGCCTTCAATCACCCAACGTTTTACTCGGCCGGTATAAGGTTCGGACTCACCAATTACATACCAACGATTTTCTCTCAACTCCAATCGACTTTCCTCTTCAAAACGTTCACGATTGGAACTCCGTATTGATGGAACCGAAGGAGTTTGGACTGAAGACTGATTAGAGATTTCTTCCGACAATTTAATTTCAGTTTCGATTGATTCAGTAGCAGTAGACTCATCTGTTATAGGCTCACTAATCGAAGCAGTGGTATTTGTTTCGCTAACGGCTATGGATGTTATTTCAGTTTCAACCTGTTCAGACTTCTGAGGAGTAACCTGACCTTTTTCAAGATTTCCAACTGGCTCGCTCAATAACGCATTTGAAGATGACGAATCCAATTCCGAATTAGTAGTCGTTGAAACGGGAATCGGCTCAATCGAAGAAGAATCTTGTTTTGCTTCTGGCTCTAAAGGCTTCTCAGAGCCGCATCCTATTAGGAAGAGGGAAGTTAGCAGTAGGCATACAGTCAAATATTTCACCTCACAAAATTCGCCAAGTTCATCCCTGATAGCAAGGCGCGATTCGCATGTCTAGGAGATTAATCTAAGAATAAACATCTATTCGAACAATCGCTAACCGAATATGAAATTTAATAGTGTGTATTTTTTCTCTATAGAATAAGGCAAACTACAATCTAAGGACCCTGTTAAAGAATAAGGCTTAAAAAGAATTATTTTTGCACTTCTTCAGTAGTTTTAGTGGATGAAGGCACTTCGGGATTTTGTTTCGTTTCAACTGAATTAGTCGACACCACTTTTAAACCATCAAGCCAACTGGTCTCCTCAATTTTGCCCCCTTCTTCATCATATTGAACCCAAACCCCATCGCGATTGCCATCTTTGTAGCTCCCTTCCCAATGAATTTGCCCATTAGAATGCCACTGCTTCCAAGGACCTGTAGCTTTACCATCTATAATCTGACCTTGCTGTGCTTTGCTTCCATTAGGATGATATACAAGCCCTTCACCGGTATAGACATTCGACTCTCCAGTCTTGTAATACAGGCCATCATTGCCACGCTTCACACCAACTTCCTCTCGCCTAGTTTGCAAAAACAAGACAGCCAAGACAGCCAAGACTACTACAATCCACTTCATAAGAGACAACCATACTTGCGATTATTAATTCCTGCAAAGTAAATCCATAAACCTTATGAAGTGTTTGGCTTAGGTGGAATTTTCTTCTCCATACAGTCCTGCTGATGGACACTGTCCAGCCATGTCAGAAAACTTGTTTGACTTAACCGGAGATGTAGCAGTTGTAATCGGCGCCACCGGAGCATTAGGAGGAGCGTGTGCTTTAGCCATGGCTAAAGCCGGAGCAAAGATTGCCGTAGTTGGCCGTAATTCTGAACGAGGCAAAGTAAGGGTTAATGAAATCACCGATGTTGGCAGACAAGCACAATTCTTTAATTGTGATGCAATGAACCCTGCAAGTTTGAAATCTTGCCATGAGGCAATTGTAGAAGCTCTTGGCCTGCCTACTGTACTTCTTAACGCCGCAGGCGGTAATGATCCTGATGCAACTGTTACTCCAGAAATGCCGTTCGAGAATATTCCACAACCTGCTTGGGCAAAAGTATTTGACCTAAACCTTGTCGGTGGATTCTTACTTCCATGTCAGGAGTTTGGGCCAAAAATGTGTGAACGCGGCAAGGGCAGTATAATCAACATCGCTAGCGTTACATCTCACCTCCCTCTCTCAAAAGTAATCGCCTACTCAGCTTCAAAAGCAGCTGTACTTAGTGCAACACGTTTTTTGGCGAGAGAATGGGCAAACAAAGGAGTACGAGTAAATAGCATTACTCCCGGATTTTTCCCTGCTGAGCAAAACAAAAAACTCTTATTCAATGAAGATGGCACACCGAGCGACCGAGCAAAGTCAATATTTGGGCATACACCGATGAATCGATTTGGAGACCCAAACGAACTGGCAGGAGCGGCGGTTTACCTTGCAAGTGAAAAAGCAGCAAGCTTTGTCACTGGATCTGACATTGTCGTCGATGGCGGCTTCTTAAGCCAAACAATTTAATACGACGTGGGACTGATATCTAAAAAAGTTTCGAACGGAAAGCTGCTCAGCTCAACTCAGGCAGTTGAGGTTGTGGCTAAAGCTATGCCTAAAGCAGATTTCTCCAATTGCAGGGTGCTGTTGATCATACCTGACGCCACACGCACCGCACCAGTTGGTACAATGTTCAAGGCGATACATAACCAAATAGGAAGTAGTGTATCAGCTCTTGATATCATGATTGCTCTTGGCACACATCAGACAATGAGTGAAGCAGCAATTGAGCAGCGGTTGGAAATCTCACACAATGAACGCATAACCAAATATTCCAAGGTACAATTCTTCAATCATGCTTGGGAAGATCCTAACGAACTAAAAAACATTGGAACAATTTCTGCCAATGAAATTAGTGACTTAAGCGGTGGATTGTTCGAGATGGATG
>JAYZHR010000272.1:0-7731 GCA_036166355.1 Verrucomicrobiota bacterium
ACTGAAAACAAAGGGTGAAGTGGACGTTAAAACTATTTTTAATCATTAAGGTTGATAATTAATTTAAGCTTAGAAGTAAACGGTTATTAGTTATGCGATTTAGTGTTATCTTTTATTTGTATTTTATACTTCTGTTTAGCGCTAGTTTTTTTACCAAAGCGTTGGCGCAGTTGCCGTTGGCGAGGATGTCGTCAATTTTCCCTATGGGTTGCAAGGCGGGTGAAGAGGTTGATGTAAAAGTTTATGGCAGTGATCTTGAAGGAGCCACAGGTTTATATTTTTCAAGATCTGGTATTTATGGGGAGTTAGTTAATTCTACTGAGCATAAATTTCGCGTCAGGGCTGAAGCGAATGTTCCTCCAGGGGTTTATGAGGTTAGATTTGTAGGGGCGTTAGGAGTATCTAATCCTAGGCCCTTTGTTGTTAGCTCTCTTAGTGAAGTAGCCTGCAATGGTGGTAATAATTCCATAGAAACTGCGTATAAAATTAATGATCAATCTGTTGTAAATGCTACAGTTTCATCTCGCCAGTCTCATTGGTTTAGGCTTGTTTGTAAGCCTAAACAGCGAATTTTGATTAGGTTATCTGCTGAGTCAATTGATTCGAGGCTGAGTCCTATTATGTACCTAAGGAATCAGGCCGGAGAGCGTCTTTCCCGGGCTGGTGAAGATGGTGTGATTGACTATGTGAGCAATGTATCGGGTGATCTTTTTTTAGAGATTCATGATTCATCATTTAGGGGAGGGTCTGAGTATTTTTTTCGAATTGAATATATCGTTGATGGGATGCACGTCGATTTTGTTTTTCCAGCAGTAGTTTCTAACTTGAATGAATCGCAAGTTACATTATTTGGTCGAAACTTACCAAATTCTGAGCCGTCGTTATTTAAAGATATTAACGGTAATCAGCTTGAGCAGACTGTTGTTAAATTAAGAGATCTGGTAGAATCTGATTTTTTAGGTGGATTATTGATGCCGCCTGCTTCGATTAATTTGGAAGGTGGGATTTATCGTTTACCGGGAACTCCTCATAATAGTAATCCGTTTTTTTTAGCGCATTCCAATGAGGAATTAATTTTCCTAGAAGAGGATTCTGATAATTTAACAGATTTTTCTCAAAAAATAAATTCTACCGGGGTGGTAGCTGGAAGATTTTACCCCGCAAGGGATGTTGATGTGTTTAAGTTTCCTATTAGGAAGGATCAAGATTATGAATTGGATCTTTTTTCTCAAAGATTAGGGTTTAATACACATCCATATGTTACCACTCAGATTGTTGGAGTTGCTGATGATGGTAAAGAAACGGCAGGGCCGATTAAGGAGTTTTATGATTCAAAAGATAACCCTGGAGGGCGAGAGTTCAATATGGCAAACCGTGATGTGACTTGGCGCTTTAAATCGAAATTAAATGGTTATCTTAAAGTGGTTTTGAGAGACCTGTTTAATCAAGTGTCGGACGATCCGTTTAAATCTTATTTGCTGTCCTTTAGGCAGCAAACACCTGATTTTAGATTGATCGTCTATCCTCAGACTGTTCCTGTAGATAAAAATAAGCGTAATATAGAATTAATGACTACTCACCTGAGAAAGGGTTCTAGTTTGCCATTTCGAATTGTGGCAGTTCGACGAGGAGGGTTTAATGGGCTAATAAACATTGTTGCCGATAAACTTCCGAAGGGAGTTTCTTTTCAAAATAGCATATTAAAACAAGGGCAAAGTTCTATTACTGCTTTCATAGTTTCCTCTGATGCCTCAGAGATATTTGCTGGGGATATAAAGTTTTTAGGAAAGGCAATGATTGATGGAAAGGAGGTTGAAGTCGAGGCGGTGTCTGTTGTGACTCGTCATCGTATTGGAGATTATAATAATGAACCAGTGCTAGCTCGCTTGACAACTGGCAGTGTTCTTTCAGTAAATCCAAATGACCCTGAGCCTGTTATGATTGCTGTAGGTGATAAGGCTGTTTTTAAGGGTGTTGCTGATGGTAAAGTTAGCATTCCATTAAGCATAGAGCGTCATGGAGACTTTAGTGCGAATTTTAAACTTAAGGCTTATGGAATATCGCAATTAGACAAGCTAGGTGAATTGGAGATTAAAAAAGATCAAAGTAAAACTTCTCTAGAAATTGACCTTTCCAAGTTCAAGGTCCCGATCGGTAGTCATAAATTTCATCTCGAATCGACTGTTAAAGGTAAATATAAATATCCTCCTTTCGATGGGAACAATAATGATAAAAGTAAGGATGTTACCTATCGGCTTATCACTTCTCCAATTGTTTTGGAAATCTTGCCTAAAGATAAAAAACAGGACGGAGAATAAAGAGATGTATTCTCTTGGTTTTTTTCTTTGTGATTGGGAGTTTATCTAGATGATTTTGTTGGCTAGAGGCATCTGGTCGAGTAAGGGTGATATCATCATGAATGGTGCCCTGCAGATTAGCGGTGATATAATCGCTTCGGTTGGTTCTAGCGATAAGATGACTCCATTAGATGGAGAGCCGGTTGTAAATCTTGGGGATTCGATCATTTTTCCTTCTTTTATAAATGCTCATTGTCATTTGGACTATACTGGATTAGCTGGAAAGTTTGTTAAGAAAGGGTCATTTACCGATTGGATTAACCAAATAGTTGAGGCTAAGCGTACTTTATCTGCAGAAGAATATGAGTCGGGCTGGCTTCTTGGAGCTAAGATGTTGATGAGTTCAGGTTGTGGGACAGTAGTTAATATTGAGTCTGTCCCGGGATTGTTTTCTCGCATGGTCAAACAAACTCCATTGCAAGTTTGCCCTTTCACTGAGCTAATTTGTTTTGATGACGAAGGGGAAGATCAGATTGTTGATTTGGCGAAAAGTGAGTTGGAGAATAATACTCCATTATCATTAGTTGCAGGTTTGTCGCCGCATTCGCCTTATACAACTACGCCCCGGTCGCTAAGCTTATTAGCTAGCTATGCAGATAAAGTAGGGTGTCCTATTACAATGCACGTTGGTGAGTCAAAGGATGAATGGCAAATGTTTACAAAAGCTTCTGGTGAATTGTATGAAAAAATGAAGAATATGGGACGTGTTATGGATGATTGTAATTTTAGATCGCCAATTCAACATGTTAATAATTCGCAAGGAATATCGCATCAAACAATAATTGTTCATGCTAATTATCTTGCTGAAGATGATATTGTTTTTTTGGCAAAGTCTGATTTGAGTATAGTTCATTGCCCTTATAGTCATTCTTGGTTTAATCATTCTAAATTCCAATATGCGCGTCTTTCTCATGAGGGTGTTAACATTTGTTTGGGCACTGATAGCCTGGCAAGCTCCAGTAAATCAGTGTTTGCTGCTAGTGAATTGAATATGTTTAATGAAATGAGGGAGTTTAGGTCTAATAATCCCGAAGTGGATATTGATGATATATTAGAGATGGCAACAATTAATGGCTCAAGAGCATTAGGTTTAGATCGACGACTTGGTCGGCTTCAAGAGGGAATGTTGGCTAATTTTAGTGTTATTCCATTTCCAAGTCACTTGTCTGATGTGAAAGAAGCAATTATTTCGCATAAGGATAGTGTTGGTGCTTTATTTATTGCTGGGAAACAAGTCTTTTCTGGAAAAGATTTCATTGCAGATTGACGAGAGTGGGTGATTTAAGTGATCCTCTTCGCCTCTTTTTCGAGAATAAAGAATGTCAGTTCTAAAAATAAAAGATGCGTCTTCGTGTAAGTACGATCAGGTTTCATTAGGTGAAATCATGCTTAGGTTGGATCCTGGTGATGGCCGGGTTCGCACGTCTAGAAGTTTTGATGTCTGGGAAGGCGGTGGGGAATATAATGTAGCTCGTGGTTTGAGGCGTTGTTTTGGGCTTCGAACAGGAGTAATTACTGCTTTTGCAGATAACGAAGTGGGACGACTTATTGAGGACTTTATTCTTCAAGGAGGAGTGGATGCTTCGATGATTAAATGGGAATCATTTGATGGGCTAGGTCGAGAAGTTAGAAATGGATTAAATTTTACCGAACGAGGTTTTGGTATAAGGGGTGCCGTAGGGGTGCCTGATCGGGGTTTGACTGCTGCTTCTAAAATAAAGCCAAGCGATTTTGATTGGGAACGTATTTTTGGGGAAGAAGGGGTTCGTTGGCTACATACAGGTGGGATATTTGCAGCATTGTCGGAATCTACTGCTGAGACAGTAATTGAAGCGGTCAAGGTTGCTCGTAAACATGGGACTATTATTTCTTATGACTTAAATTATCGTCCATCATTATGGAAAAGCATTGGAGGTCTTGAGAAGGCGCAGGAAGTGAATCGTGAGATCGCTAAATACATCGATGTTATGATTGGGAATGAGGAAGATTTTACTGCTTGTCTAGGTTTTGAGGTTGAAGGTGTAGATGAAAATATTTCTTCAATTGATGTCGATAAATTTAAGGCGATGATTAATACAGCGGTGAATGAGTTTCCTAATTTTAAGGTTACTGCTACCACTTTAAGGACGGTTAAAACTGCTACAGTTAATGATTGGGGGGCAATCTGTTGGGCTAATGGTGAGTTTTTTGAGGCTGAACATCGGCCAAATCTTGAAATATTTGACAGGGTAGGTGGCGGAGATAGTTTCGCGTCAGGTTTGATTTATGGCCTGATTGAAAAAGGAGATGCTTCCTTAGCTGTGCAATACGGTGCTGCTCATGGTGCGTTGGCTATGACTACGCCTGGTGACACGTCAATGGCTACTAAGGCTGATGTTGAGAAATTGATTGCTGGTGGTGGTGCTAGGGTTGTGAGGTGATAAGTTCATGGGTTGGCGAGTTTGCTTAGTCGGGTCATTTCTCCTTTCCATATCAATCGGATTGAATCAATTCTGGTTCTAGCCTTTTCTAGGCATTGTTCTAAATCTGATAAATCATTTTTTAATGATATTATTTCGTCCTCTCTAATATTCTTATTAATTTTCATTAAGGTCTCCAGTCGTGAAATCTCTGATGAAAGGCTTTGTTTCATATTTTGAGAAGCTATTGATTTCATTTTTTTAGTTTGATCATAAGCTAATTTTTCAGAGGCTTTAGTCATAGGTTTAATTAGATCCTTAATTTGGTTTATTTCGGCTATAACATGTGAAGGCCCATCATTAATATTTTTAGGTATTTTGGCGAATCGGCCATCTTCGCCAAGAACGGGTTTGCCTTGATGATTGATAACTACTCTTACAGGGGTAGGCGGAAGAAATCTGTCTGCGTGTAGTTTTTTTGGAGCTAAGCATTCCAAAACAAAAATGACTTCCAATAATAAAGTGGGATTATTTGGCGTTTCCCATATTCCGAAAGAGGCGGTGCCTTCATGTGATCCTAATAGTTGTTCAATGCATCCTGTTACGATTGGATGGTCCCATGAAAGGAATACTTGGTCATCTCTGGAGGCGGCAAGAATGCGATTGAATGTGATAATTACAGTTCCGCTTCTGTTGCCAGGAATATTTACTGGTAGTCGTTCAGTATTTGTTAGTCGGTAAGTTTGTTCTCCGATATCATCTACCCCTAATCCGAAAAGATCAAATAATCGCAACATGAGTGATTCGAGTTCAGTGGAGTTTTCAGATTTTTGAATTTTTTCGATTAAATCAGTAGATATTTCAGTTGAATGAGAGTTAATTTCTATTAATTGATCTTTTCCTTGTTCTAGCTTTTGTTTGAGTTCCTCTCTGCTTTTCTTGGTTGCTTCAATTAAGAGGTTAATATCATTTGGATTGTCTTTCAGTACACTGATTAATCGTTCGCGATATTTGGTTATTAATGTTTGTCCGCCTGGGATGTTTTCTTCAAAAGTGTTAAGTCCGTAGTGTTGCCATTTTGCTAATCGTTCGCGTTGTGATGACTCAATTAGAGGAATATGAATTAGAATATCGTTTATTTGGCCGATTCGATCTAGTCGTCCGATTCGTTGTTCTATAAGCTCTGGATTGATTGGTAGATCGAATAAAATTAGATGTCGGCAGAATTGAAAGTTGCGTCCTTCGCTTCCTATTTCTGAGCAAATCAATAGTCTGGCACCCTCTTCATCTGCAAACCAGGCGGCATTGCGATCTCGTTGTACAAGGTTTAATTCCTCGTGGAATACTGCTGTCTTAATATTTATTCGAGTGCGAAGGCTTTCTTCAATAGCGATAGTTTTTAATTGGGTGCGACAAATTAGAAGGAATTTGTCTGGCTCGTTGTTTCGTAAAAGTTCTGTGAGCCAATAGATTCGAGGGTCATTAGAAAAATCATAATCGGGTTCATTTTTGTCTAAGTTAATATCATGATTGAACTCTGCCTGTTCTAATTGCGAAGAATTTTCATTTGGATTATTATCCAGAAGAGAAAGTTTTGCTTTTCGCTGAGGGAATCCAGCAACTGTTTTTCGGGTGTTTCTAAAAAGAACTCTTCCTGTGCCGTGTCGATCTGCAAGTTCTCGAATGAGATTGTCTCTTGTATTGCTGGAGAGTTTTTTATTCTTCTTTAATTCTGATTTTGCGATTGCAAGCAATGAATCTGAGACTGGAAAGCGGATTAGTTCTGAGCTTGTTAATGGTTTGTTGTCTATTAGTTTTTGGCATATTACGGCAACTGGTTTGTATTTTTCTGTTTCTGCCTTAAACGAATCGAAATTTGAATAACGGCTGTGGTCAAGTAGTCTCAGTCTGGCAAAATGGTTTTCTAGTCCAACTTGTTCAGGGGTAGCAGTTAGCAGTAGTAAGGCGTGTGCTTGTTGCCCAAGATTGTCTACAAGTTGGTACTTTTGACTTGGGTTTTTCTGATCCCATTTTAGGTGGTGGGCTTCATCAATAATTAATAAATCCCATTCTGTATTAATTGCCTGATTCATCCTTTTTTTGGATTTAGATAGCCAGTCTATATCGGCTAGGATTAATTGGTCGTCTTCAAATGGATTTGATTCTTCTTGCCCTGATTCGATTGATAAGCATCGTTCTTCATCGAAAATATTAAACCAGTGATTGAATCGTCGGAGTAGCTCTACAAACCATTGATGAACCAATGAGCCGGGTACAAGTATCAACACCCGATTGGCTCTTCCGCAGACGAGTAATCTATTCAGTATTAAACAGGCTTCAATTGTTTTGCCTAGTCCGACTTCGTCAGCGAGCAGCACCCTTGGTGATTGTCTATTTGATACTTCGTAGGCTATGTAAAGCTGATGAGGTATCAAATCCATTTTTCCCCCGTAAAGTCCACGTACCGATGATCTTCGCCATTCAAACATTGCTTGTAATGATCGAAGTCGCAGATCGAATAAGGAGCTATCTGTTGCTTGACCGTCAATTAGGCGTTCCTCTGGGCCGCGGTCTGCCATGTTAGCCCCTAGGTTTGATTCTGGAATTAAATGGTCTCCACAGTGATAAAATATCAGGCCATCTTTTTCGGTGATTCGGTCAACGCAGTATTCTTGTCCGTTAATATCTTGAATATTTGAACCAGGCTGAAAACGGATTCGGTGTAGAGGGGGGGATTCTGTTGAATATTGTCGTAGTTCATCGCAAGCGGGAAAATGTATATTAACGAATTGATTATCCGTGGTTTCTATTATCCCCAGTCCTAATTCCGGTTCAGAATTACTACTCCAGCGTTGTCCTGAAATGTAAGGTGTTGATGTTAAGTTATCCTTGCTCACTTTTGTGGCGAAAGTGCCGGACGCATCGTAAAGCCATAATCTTATGTCAAAAAGACAAACTTAATTGATATGATTAAC
>JAYZHR010000273.1:0-39994 GCA_036166355.1 Verrucomicrobiota bacterium
GGAGCAAATCTCTAAAATTTGTTTTTTTTTTCAAAAACCTATGATACGTCATACCGGCTTTTTTTTGTCTCGGATTTTGTTGAGAGTGCCCGCCCGGCGATTTTTAATTAATAACACTTCGAAAAAAACGACTCAAAAAAAGAGGGTAACACCTAATATGCGTCCACATTCATCAATTATGTTGGATGGTCCGGACCGAGCGCCAAGTCGAGCGATGCTTTATCCAACTGGATTTAAGCCTGGTGATTTTAATAAGCCAATTATTGGTGTGGCCTCTACATGGAGTAATGTTACTCCATGCAATATGCATATTGATGAACTCGCTAAGCAGGCTGAAATCGGAACGAATAAGGCGGGAGGTAAGGCGATTGTGTTCAATACAATTACCATTTCTGATGGTATTTCAATGGGCACCGAAGGTATGAAGTATTCTTTGGTATCCAGAGAGGTCATTGCGGACTCTATTGAAACAGTTGTTGGTTGTGAGTGTATGGATGGGTATGTGGCCATTGGTGGCTGCGACAAGAATATGCCAGGTTGTATGATTGCCATTGCTAGGATGAATCGTCCTGCTGTGTTTGTATATGGTGGGACTATTCTTCCAGGTTGTATATCCGGTCAATCAAAGAAACTTGATATTGTTTCAGTTTTCGAGGCAGTCGGAGCACATTCGAACAATAAACTCTCAGATAAAGGATTAGAGGATATCACTTCCTGTGCGATACCAGGCCCGGGTTCTTGTGGAGGCATGTATACAGCTAATACTATGGCAAGTGCTATAGAAGCTATGGGAATGAGTCTTCCAGGAAGTAGTGCTCAGGCTGCAATTAGTCCAGCAAAGAAACGTGATAGTCGTGAGGCTGGTGCAGCTGTTTATAACCTTCTTAAGAAGGGTATTAAGCCTCGCGATATAATGACAAAGAAGGCGTTTGAGAATGCAATTACAGTGGTAATTGCACTTGGAGGATCAACGAACGCAGTATTGCATTTACTCGCTATGGCGTATGCAGCTGATGTTAAACTAACTATTGATGATTTTACTCGAATCGGTAAAAAGATTCCGGTTTTGGCTGATCTGAAGCCAAGTGGTAAATATTTAATGAGTGAGCTTGTGGCTGTTGGTGGGATTCAGCCGTTAATGAAAACTCTACTAAAAGCCGGATTGCTTCATGGGGATTGTTTGACTGTGACTGGTAAGTCAATGTCACAAAACTTGTCTAAGGTTAAACCTTATCGAAAGGGCCAAAAGATTATTCAACCTCTAAGTAAGCCGATTAAGAAGGACAGCCACCTTCGAATTCTTTACGGAAACCTTTCTCCTGATGGAAGTGTTGCGAAGATTACTGGCAAGGAAGGGTTAAGTTTTACTGGGACGGCTAGACCGTATGATTCTGAAGAAAAAGCAATGAGAGCAATACTTGGTGGGAGAATTAAAAAGGGAGATATTATTGTAATAAGATATGAGGGGCCGAAAGGAGGCCCTGGAATGAGAGAAATGCTTGGGCCAACTGGAGCGATCATGGGTGCCGGCTTGGGAGATGATGTTGCTTTGATAACTGATGGTAGATTTTCTGGTGGAACACATGGTTTTGTAGTGGGTCATATTACTCCTGAGGCTTATGCAGGTGGGCCATTGGCTTTAGTGAAGAATGGTGACTCGATTACTATTGATGCGGAAAAGAACCAACTAGTCCTTCATGTGTCTAAGGCTGAATTGGCAGAGCGTAAAAAAGTTTGGAGGAAACCCAGACCTCGTTATACCAAGGGTGTTTTGGCAAAGTATGCTAGTGCGGTTACGTCTGCTTCTAAAGGTGCAGTGACTGACTATAATCTTGATGTTTGATCACTTGTCCAAATTGATTATAGATAATTTTTGATCGCACAAATGCGAAGACAATACCCTTTTCAATTATTCGAGCCGAAATGGCAGGAGTTTTGGCATAATGGTGAAATATTCCGCGCTTGGAATCCTGAAGACAGTGTTCCTACTGGACACCCATTTCGTGAACGCCATCAAGGCGCAAAACCAGATAGTATACCAAAGTACTATATTCTGGATATGTTTCCTTATCCTTCTGGTGCAGGGTTGCATGTTTGGCATCCAGAAGGTTATACGGCGACAGATATTTTGGCGCGATATAAGCGAATGCGAGGCTTTAATGTGTTGCATCCGATGGGTTGGGATGCTTTTGGACTGCCAGCAGAACAATATGCAATAAAAACTGGTCAGCATCCTCGAATAACGACTGAGGCTAATGTAGCTAACTTCAAAAGACAGATTCAATCTCTTGGCTTTAGCTATGATTGGAGTCGAGAAGTAGATACTACGGATCCGGAGTACTTTCGCTGGACACAGTGGATTTTTTTACAATTATATAACTCATGGTTCAATCCGGATACATGTAAAGCAGAGTCTATAGAGACGTTAAAGTATCCAGCCGATGTAGTTACGGAAGAACAAAAGCGTTGTTGGCTTGATTCTCACCGTTTGGCTTATGTTTCCGAAGCTCCGGTTAATTGGTGTCCTGAGCTTGGTACTGTTCTTGCCAATGAAGAGGTTAAGGATGGGGTAAGTGAGGTAGGTGGATTTCCGGTAGTACGTAAACCTATGCGTCAATGGATGTTGCGTATTACTGCTTATTCACAACGTCTTCTTGATGATCTAGATGGAATTGAATGGAGCGATTCTCTGAAGGAGATGCAGCGTAATTGGATTGGTCGTTCGGAAGGTGCAGAGGTTACTTTTAAGGTTGAGAATTCAGATGCGGAGATCACTGTTTTTACCACGCGTCCAGATACATTGTTTGGGGCAACCTATATGGTTGTTTCTCCGGAAAGTGATTTGCTTGATAAGATTGTTAAGGATGAAAATATTGATGAGGTTCAAACTTATCAGATTGAAGCATCGAAGAAGAGTGATCTGGAGCGAACTGACTTGGCTAAGGAAAAGAGCGGAGTCTTTACTGGGGCTTATGCTTTAAATCCTGTCAATGGTCGATTATTGCCAATTTGGACAGCTGACTATGTATTGGCCGGATATGGAACTGGGGCAATCATGGCTGTTCCTGCGCATGACTTAAGGGATATGGAATTTGCCAAGAAATATGAGTTGCCAATTGAGGTGGTTGTTCAGGCTCCAAAAGGTCAAGAATCGCTTGGTTTTTCTGGCGAGGGTGTTGCGGTCAATTCCGATTTCCTTGATGGCCTTTCTACGTTGGATGCTAAGGTACGAATTATTAATTGGCTTGAGGAAAAAGCGTTTGGTTGTAGGACTATCAATTTTAAGTTGCGAGATTGGTTGTTCAGTCGGCAGCGTTATTGGGGTGAACCGTTCCCTATTGTTTGGGATGATGGGGGTCATGTTGCTTTGGATGAGATTGATTTGCCGGTTTTACCTCCGGATTTGACTGACTTTAAACCTACTGGCTCAGGTGATCCTCCGCTTGCCAGAGATCAGGAATGGTTTCAAGTTGATAAGGGAATCGTGCGTGAATTAAATACCATGCCGCAATGGGCAGGAAGCTGTTGGTATTATTTGAGGTATTTAGATGCGACAAATGTGTCCAGATTTGTTGGAGAAGAATCAGAAAAATACTGGATGGGGGCATCTAATAAGGAAGCTACTCCTGGTGTTGATTTATATGTTGGGGGAACAGAGCATGCTGTTTTGCACCTGCTCTATGCTCGTTTTTGGCATAAGGTCTTGTACGATTTAAATTATGTTTCCACGCCAGAACCATTTTATAAATTAGTCAATCAAGGATTAATTTTAGGCGAGGATGGGCAAAAAATGTCAAAATCACGTGGTAACGTGGTTAACCCAGATGACATTCTTGTGGAATTTGGGGCAGATGCTTTTCGACTATATGAAATGTTTATGGGGCCACTGGAGATGGTTAAACCTTGGAATACCAAAGGGGTCGAGGGTGTATATCGGTTTCTTGGTCGTGTTTGGCGGATGTTTATCGATGAAGAAACAGAGAAAGTATTTGACCAACAGTTAACGATAAGTCGTGATAAGGGGCCAGAATTACTTGCTCAACTAAAAGTTAGTGTAGAAGTTGTAGAAATTGAGCCGACTCCGGAACAATTGAAGGTACTTCACACTTGTATAAAAAAAGTGACTGAAGATATGGAACATTTACGATTTAACACTGCAATTTCTGCGTTAATGGTTTTTACTAACGAAGCTTCTAATTGGGACTTGCGGCCTGTTTCGATTTTGAAAGATTTCCTTTTACTACTTGCTCCGTTTGCACCACATATTGCTGAAGAGTTATATTCTAAAACAAATGATGCAGAGAGCACTATTGCTTACTGTCCTTGGCCGATTTTTAACGAAGAGTTTCTTGTGGAAAGTTCAATTGAAATGGCTGTTCAAGTAAATGGTAAAGTTAGAGATCGTTTGCAAGTGGCTGTTGATTTAGGCAATTCTGAAATTGAGAAACTTGCATTGAATAGTGAAAATGTGAAGCGGCATATTGATGGTAAAAAAGTAAAAAAAGTGATAGTTATCTCAGGGAAATTGGTAAATATTGTGGCAGTCTGATTTGTTATTGGAAATCTATTCTTCAACAAATATTTAAAGAACTGAGATGCAGCATTTTGACTACGGTGAAGTTATTGATCAGATTCTTGAAAAGGATAATCGATACCATCGAGATGCTTATTATTTTATACGCGAGGGATTAGATTATACACAACACAAACTTGCAAAGGAAGCGGGAGGCAAGGAGTCACGTCATGTTAGCGGACAGGAGCTAGTCAATGGTGTGCGTCAATACGCTATCGATAACTATGGGCCTATGGCTAAGGCATTACTTAATGAATGGGGTATTAATTCGACCGAAGACTTTGGGGAAATTGTTTTCAATCTTGTTGAAAATAACCTCCTAGCAAAAACTGAGGATGATTCGCGTGAAGATTTTTCAGATGGGTTCGACTTCGAGGAAGTATTTGTCGTGCCTTACCTGCCACAAATAGATCCAGATAAAAATAATCAAGCTAAGACAAATCCTGATCAAAAGGATAACTCATAATATTATAGAGAGATTTATACTGGTAAATGCAGTCGAATCAATTGATTAAGTCTTAGATTTAACTATTTCAACGACATCATCAATGGGGCAGGTCGTCTCTTCGCGAGTTCTAAGATTCTTGATAGTTGCTTGATTATCACTTTGGATTGTGATGAAGAATTCGGTGTTCAATTCGGAAGCACGCTTGAATTGTTTATCTGGTTTGGTTTTAAGCAAGGGATATTCTATGGCTAATCCGGCTTGACGTAGTTTTTGAACTAGACCAAGCGAGGCATTCCGTATTGATTCATCTGCAATTTGTACATAGGCGTTAATCTTCTGGCCAAGAGGAGGGATCAAATTTCGATCCTTTAGCAGTTCAGTGAGCACAACATCTCCCATACCAAAGCCAAGTGCTGGTAGATTAGTTTTTCCTCCAGAGATAAGATTGACTAGGTGGTCATATCGGCCCCCTCCGGCAATTGCGCGGAATTTTCCATGTTTATCGAAAGCTTCATATACAGGCCCTGTGTAATAGGCTAATCCACGTATGATTCTGTAGTCTATTTTAATGAAATCCCCTAGTCCTCGAGATTCGATATTTTCTATTATTGCTGAGAGTTCTTCTGTTGGTTGGCCTTTCAAAATGAATTCGTTTACTTGATTATAGCTGAATCCCAGTTTAGATAATTTCTCATCAGATTCTTTAGGGTCTTCTCGTTCAAGTTTATCTATAATCTGATAAAATTCGTAGGCGTTGCTTTCTTTGCCTTTATTCTTTTCAAAGAAGTTCTGCCACGCTTGGCGACTGCTGAGCCGTACAACGAAATCTTCTTGTGTCAGTTTTAAATTGCGAAGCGTATCTATAAGTAGGGAAATTAGCTCGGCATCTGAGGAGAAATGATCTTCTCCAATTATATCGGCATTGAGTTGGAAGTGTTCACGTAGTCGGCCTTTTTGTTGTCGTTCATACCTGAAAAGTTGAGGGATAGAAAACCACTTGATTGGTTTTTTGTAATTACGCGTGTGGGATGCGGCCATTCGGGCTAAAGTTGGAGTCATTTCTGGACGCAGAGAAATATTTCGATTTCCTTTGTCGGTAAAATTATATAATTGGCCAATAATTTCCTCGCCGCTCTTTTGTGTGTAGAGTTCTAGTTCTTCTATAGGAGGGCCGTCGTATTCACGAAAGCCGTATCGGTGAGATGTATTGCGCCATATATCAAAAATATATTGACGTAAATCAAGGCTCCAAGAATCCGATGCTGGAATCGGTTCGGGGTAAAAATCTCGGAATCCTGGAAGTCCTTTCATTAGTAGAAGTCTATACTGATTAATTATGATTTTACAGGAGCATAGGGCGGATATCTACTGCATCCATCCCGGCGGCAGCTATGGCTTTTAAGCCCATGTCGGCGTCTTCATACGCCCGACATTTCTCCGGTGCAACATTCATTCTTCTTGCAGCCTCAAGAAATGTGTCTGGGGCAGGCTTAGGATTTTCTACATCCTCACTAGTGACGATCACATCGAAATATTGCTTAATATTGCAGTGATTTAATATTCCTACAACAGTTTCGGAGGTGCCTCCAGACGCTACAGCCATTGGTTTTTTGCCGTAGTTAGCTCTCACAATTTCCATAACCTCTGGGATCTCTTTTGCTTCGCTGATTAGTTCCATGTACAAAGACTCCTTTTCTCGGGTTACTTGTTCAAAATTTATTTCTATACCCTGTTCTGAGGATAATATGCGAAGTACTTCAAATGGGGAAACCCCGCCAAGAGCATAAAATCTTTCTTCAGGAAAAATAAGTCCATATTTTTTTGTCGTTATACTCCATGCCTTGAAGTGAATTGGCATAGTGTCAACGAGAGTCCCGTCACAATCAAAAATCAGTCCTTCTATTTCCATTATCATTTTATTCGAGCGCAGCCAGCCGTTCTTTAAGATCGTTGGCTAGTAAGGCTGAGACAATCTCTTCGATTTCACCTTCGATGAATGTTGGGAGATTGTACAAAGTGAGATCTATTCGATGGTCTGTTACCCGGTTTTGAGAAAAATTATAAGTACGGATACGTTCGTTACGTTCACCGGTTCCAACCTGAGACTTACGTTCGGCTGCATATTTTGCATGTTCTTCGGCAATCTTAATTTCAAGTAATCTTGATCTCAGTACTTTCATAGCCTGTTCTTTATTTTTTTGTTGTGAACGACTATCCATACATCGAACGATCATCCCTGTTGGTTTGTGTTGAATCTGTACAGCTGAGTCAGTTGTGTTGACTCCTTGGCCGCCTGGTCCTGATGCACGACAAACGTTTATTTCAAGCTCTTCTGGGTTTAATTCAATATCGACTTCCTCGGCTTCTGGTAGAACTGCAACGGTGACGGTACTGGTATGTACTCGTCCTTGTGTTTCTGTTTCGGGGACGCGTTGTACACGATGTACACCACTTTCGAATTTCAATTTTTTAAAAACATCATGTCCCTTTATGCCAAAGATAACTTCCTTGTAACCTCCAAGGTCTGATGCACTAGCATCCATTTGTTCAACACGCCATCCTTGGCTTTCTGCATAGCGAATGTACATTCGATGAAGATCACTGCAAAATAGTGCAGACTCAGCTCCTCCGGCACCAGCACGGATTTCTACAATTGTGTCTCGCGAGTCTGAAGGATCAGGCGGGATGATTCCAAACTGAAGTTCTAGTTCAAGTTTGTCATGCTCTTCCTCTAAAGCATGCAATTCTTCCTTTGCTAGCAGAGCCAATTCCGATTCTGAAGGCTCCGATTGTGTCAGTTGCTTATTATCATTAATATCGTCTATGACTTTTAAATATCTTTCCCCTAATTCGGCTAGATTTTTCATGCGTGAATATTCCAAAGTCATTTCAAGGAATTGTTTATTATTGTTAGCGACATCCGGAGTACTTAACGCATTTTCCAGTTCGTCTCGTCGTTTACAAAATTGTTCTATGTGAGGCAGGAGAGTCATAGTCTCAAGAAATAGAAAGCCCGCGGTAACACAAGGATACACCGCGGGCTTTCTGTTGAAATTAGCCTAGTGGTTTGTTTTTTTGGTTTTCTTTCCAGCAGCTTCTTTGGCGGCTTCACGTGCTGCCTTAGTTTTTGCCATGCGCTGTTGGAATTTGTCCACACGTCCAGCTGTGTCAACAAACTTTTGTTGGCCGGTGTAAAATGGATGACACTCATTACATATGCCAATGAGAATATTGTTTTTTGTGGAACGAGTCTTAATTTCGTTGCCGCATGCACAACGAATAGCTGATTCCACATATTCCGGATGAATATCTGCCTTCATAAAAAAGGGGCGCAGACCCTACACCAAGCACCTAGCTTGACAAGCGGTTTTTTTAAAAAATGGTAATCTTTATTTAAATTATGGAAAATAATTATCCGATGGCAACAATTTGACCCGTCCTGACAGATTCTTCCTCTGCAGTACATATTTCTACAGCGTTTAGGCCATCATCAGCCGAGACGCTCGGCTTTTGATCAATCTGAATACATTCGATTAGGTGATTCATTTCTCCGACATAGCCATCTTCTCCTTCACACTCGATTACCTTCTTTTCTTGGCCTTCCACGAATAACCTAAGCGGTTCATTTTCTCGGGAGATATCATAATCTGCTGTCGCTTGCTCGAAAATGACACGGAACGACATATTGAATCCCCATCCTGGGGTCATGGCCCAACTGCCTTCAGCGCTAACCTTTGCGCCGCATTTCACCTTGTATTGGGTAAGTACGTGGTCGATAGCTCCACTAACTTTACTAAAACCTGAGGAGTAGACTGATATTGGCTTGCCGAATACATGCTGTACGAAATCAGTGTCATGCACGTGTAGATCAAATAGGCCACCTCCAGATTCTTCACCATTAAAGTACGATCCTTGTCCCCAAGCTGGAGGTTCTGCTATGCGTTGAAAGTGGGCTCCTAGAACTTTCCCATATTGTTTGCTTTCTACGGTATTCTTTAGCCATGCCCACTGAGGCCAAAAACGCAGGCACATGGCAGTCATGAATTTGCCTTTGGAATCTTTAGCAGCGGCTGCAATTTCTCGTGCATCCTCGATTGATCTGGCTAGTGGTTTTTCGCAGATGACGTGTTTGTTGGCGGCTAGTGCTGCTTTGACAAGTTGCAGATGAGTATGAGTCGGAGAGCAGATATCGATGACGTCAATAGATTTGTCATTAATTAGTTCTTGAAAATCTTGATAGGGTTTGACCTGAGACATGTCTAGTTTCACTGGATCTCCGGAGTCAAGATTTCCAAAAACATCGCTAAAATCTCCATCTAGTCTATTTCCGCTGGGATTACATATAGCTGCAATATTAGCTCCTTTTACTTTTCGGTAAGCGCGTATATGCATTACGGCCATGAAGCCTAGCCCTACGATACCGATGTTTACATTTTCTTTATTCATGGTTTAGAGTTCCCCTACAAATTCACTTGCAGATCTGATGTCGATAATTCGTTGATCGCCGGCCTCTCGTTCGATGCAACAATCTCCATCAAAGCCTAATGTCTTAAGAGCTGTAAAAAAAGCTGACCAATCGACTTCGCCCGTTCCGACGACGACTTCCTCCCCCCAAGTGCCAAGTTCTTTAGTTGTAGTCGCATCCTTAATATGGCATTGCTTTAGGAATGGAGAAAGAGTGTTAAGTGCCTTAATAGGATCGCCTTTTGCATAAAGAATCATGTTTGCAGGATCGAAGTTTACACCCACACTGGGTTTGTTCAGTTTTTCGAGGAATATCTTTAATGTATCTGCAGTTTCTTGTCCGGTCTCAAAACCGAGATCAATATTCTTATCAGAAAACAATTCGGCAATTAGCTCAATACGATTCATTAATTTAGTAAAATTAGGATCTGATTCCTCATGAGGCAAAAATCCGGCGTGAAAAGTGACTAATTTAAGATTCAATTCATTAGCTATTTCAGAGTTTTTTTGAATACCTTCCCAGTTCGATTCCCAGTGTTGGTCTGGTAATACACCGCCAGTTTCTTTTATCGTTTCAAGCGTAGTGTAATCTTCACCAATGGTTCCAAACATGCCTGAGACGATTTCGATACCCGCAGCAGCAAAAAGTTCCGGGGTTTTATTCCAGATATCTGGATTATCCCGTAGAGGGTCTAGTGCTAATTGGACTCGAGAAAGGCCTATTTCCCTAAGTTGAGCGATTAATGCTTCAGGAGTCTCAGGTTGTAGCGACCAACTACATACTGCCAAGCGTGTTTCGATATTATTTGTCATCTTTTGGGCGCTTGAAGCGCATCCCCAGTGTCCAGATTCCATTGAATCTGACAAGTTCGGACTTAGTCTAGTGCATTGCGCTTTTCAGTTTTGCTATGAAGAGGTATGATTTTTTCGGTGTCGTACCAAGTTATAGCCCGAAAATACCGTCCACAACGGTTCAGCGATGTTATTGGCCAGGATCATGTCAGTCAGACGCTGGCTAATGCTATAAGTTGTAACCGTATTGCTCATGCATATTTGTTTTGTGGCCCACGCGGGACAGGTAAGACGACGCTGGCGCGAATTTTCGCCAAGTGTCTTAATTGTTCAGATGGCCCGAGTGTTGATTTTTCTGATGATGATACTAAAGCGAAGGAGATTGCCGAAGGTCGCTCGATTGATGTCCTTGAGATTGATGGTGCAAGCAATAGGGGAATAGACGAAATTAGAGAGTTGCGTGATACGGTCATGTACGCACCAGCTTCTTCTAAGTATAAAATTTATATTATCGATGAAGTTCACATGCTTACAAAAGAGGCGTTCAACGCTTTACTTAAAACGTTGGAAGAGCCACCAGACCATGTGAAATTCATGTTTGCTACCACAGAACCTGAAAAGGTTTTGCCAACGATTATGTCGAGGTGTCAGCGTTATGATCTAAGGCGTATTCCCGTCAATCTTATTGCGGATCATCTCAAATTTATTTGTAAAAGTGAGAGTGTAAATGCTGATGCTGAGGCGCTTTATGCTATCGCGCGTGGTGCGGAAGGATGCATGCGTGATGCTGAGTCAGCGCTCGATCAAATTATCAGTTTTTGCGGTGATAATATCACCGAGCCGGATGTGCTTTCGATGTTTGGATTAACTGCTCAAGAACAGCTCTTTGCGTTGGCTGACGCAATCCTGACAGTTGACTCAACAAGGGTTTTGATTGAGCTAAATGCATTGGCTGGTCAGGGTAAAGATTTAGGTCGCTTGATCGGAGATTTGCTGGGGCATATGCGTAACCGATTGGTATATATTGTGTCCAAAGGAGACTTGGGAATACTTGAAATTAGCGAGACTGAAGCCAATGCGTTAAAAAAAGGAGAGAAGCTGGCAAGTGAAAAGGATTTAGCTCGGGTACTGGATGTGTTGACTGACTGTGAAAGTCGACTGCGTTTAGCAACTTCGAAGAAAATTCTACTTGAGGTTTCACTACTAAAAGCGGCGCAAGCTAAAGCAGCAATGGATATTGATGAGGTTATTGGTCAATTAAAAAAAATTCAGCATGAAGATGTTCCGCCGCTTGTTTCGGCATCTTCCAAGGTGACAGTTGCTTCCAATCAAAAAAAACAGTCTGTTTCTATTTCTAAGTCTGATCAGAAGGCAGTCGATGCAAACGATTTAGATGAGCTATGGAAACAACTTCTTGCTGCTGCGAGTAAGGCGAGCCCATTTATGCAGACTTACTTTCAACGCTCCCAGCCGGTGTCCTTTGAGAATGGTATTTTTGTTATCGGCTTAAGTGCAGATCATTTGGCGTTGGTGGATAATCAACGGAATCACGATATGCTCATTGCTCAAATCAAATTACTCGGTCATGACAATGTACAGTTTCGGTTTGTGGATGATCCACCAGCGGAAAATAGTCTGCCTGAGCCAGTTCTTGAGCCGATTGGTGATTTGCCTCAAGTGGATTCTGATATTATCACAACTAATGATAGCCAGTCGGAAAATAAGGAAATAAAAAAGGTTAAGAAAGAACCAAAACCTGAGAAAATTGATCCAGAAGAATTCAAAAATGATCCACTCATTCAAAAGGCTTTAGAGTTATTTAAGGGTAGGATCGTTGAAGTGCGTAAGTAAAGAGAGATTTATATGGCAAGTTTAAGTAAATTGATGAAGCAGGCTGCGAAGATGCAGCGGCAGATGCAGGAGGCTCAATCCCAATTAGCTGAGAAGGTTGTCGAGGCTTCCAGTGGTGGAGGAGCGGTTCAGGTTGCGGCTACTTGTGATGGCGCGGTTAAGTCTATCAAGATTGATCCCGATGCCGTCGATCCTGATGATATTTCAATGCTTGAGGACATGGTTCTAGGTGCCGTTAATCAAGCTCTTGAGAAGGGTAGAGAAACACAGGCATCAGAGATGGGGAAACTTACAGGTGGCGCTGGAGGTATGGGCTTGCCGGGGCTTTAGTCTTATTTGTGGCTTCACTTCCTAAACCAATTGAGGTTCTGGTGGCTGAGTTGAATCGGTTGCCTGGGGTAGGGCCACGTTCAGCCGAGAGATTAGCTCTTCATTTGATTCAGGCAGATAGCGTTGTTTCGAAACGATTGGCGGAAGTTCTGGTTGGTTCACGGCAACAAATTATTGAATGTAATGAATGTGGAGGTTTGACTGAGAAATCTCCTTGTGCGATTTGTTCCAATCCAGCGAGAGATGAGCGCTTAATTTGTGTAGTCGAGCGGGCGGTAGATATTTTAAACGTTGAGAAATCAGGAGCTTTTCGAGGTAAATACCATGTTCTAGGAGGTAAGATTTCACCGGTGAATGGAGTTGGGCCTGAGGAATTGCGGTTGAATGAGTTGGATCGACGTTTGGATAATGGTGAGGTGAATGAGGTGATTATTGCTCTTGGTACAGATGTCGAAGGGGATGCCACAAGTCATTATTTGGCTAAACGTTTAGCCAAGCTAGATGTTGAGGTTTCACGTATTGCTCACGGCTTACCGGCAGGATCCGGCTTAGAGTTTGCTGATGAACTAACGCTGAGCCAAGCTCTAGAGGGTAGAAGAGAATTAGAGGTTAAATGAGTTATATAAGACCGGAATTGGTTGTTTTTGATCTCGGCAAAGTGCTTTTGAATTTTGATTATAGCATAGCGATCAGGCGATTCTCAGAAAGAAGTGATGCTGGGATTGAAGAGATTAAGGAGTTGGTAAATTCATCTGTCCAGTATGATTATGAATCTGGCAAAATTACTACTGATGAGTTCTTCGAATATGTAAAAAATGGTGCTAGGTTTCTGGGTGATCGTTCTGAGTTTGTGGATTTTTTTTCGGATATTTTTTCCCCTATGGAATTGATGATAAATTTTTTTAATCGAGTTAAGTCAGCAAACATTCCTACCTGTGTTTTTTCAAATACAAACGAAATTGCAATTCAGTATATTTCCAAACGGTTTCCATTTTATGGCTGTTTCGATTATTATGTCTTATCATATGAAGAGAAGGGGATGAAGCCAGATGAACCGATTTATCGTGTGGTTGAACAGCGAACTATTAAGTCCGGAGAATCGATTTTATACATCGACGACCGCCCAGAGAACATAGAGACTGGAAACCGGTTAGGTTGGCAGACAATCTTGCAAGATGATGAAGTGCGCTCGGTAGAGAAAGCAGAAAAATTACTTGGTATCTAAGATGCCAATAGCATGGGCAGCAGCTCCGTATGCACCTGCTAAATCTCCTAGTTCAGCGGGGAGTAATTTCAGCTCGTAGTCATCAGTTTTCCAAAGAATAGGATTTAGATAATTACGAAGTGGCTGAAATAATCGGTCGCCAGCATTGGCAATTCCTCCTCCAATAATAATTGCTTCCGGATCAAGTATATTCGAAAACGAGCATATTGCCGTGGCCAGATCTTCGATCGATTTCATCCAAATTTTTTCTGCTTCTTTATCTCCGTTTTTAATAGCATCCATCATTTCGCCAGTATGCGAAAACCGCCCATTAGAACGTTCAGGTATAGAGCAGTTTCCGATCGCTAATTCAAGACTATTGGGGCAATTGCAGATATCAATTGGTTGCCCAGATCCAAGACTTGTGTGGCCGAAGTGACCACCCTTACCAGTGCGTCCCCTTAGCAGTTTGCCTTCTACTAGAGCGGCTCCTCCAACTCCTGTACCCAGTGTAAGAAGGATAACATTTTTGAATCCTTTTGCGGCTCCTAACCACGCTTCCCCCAGTAATGCGGCATGGCCATCGTTAACTACAGGCACCGGTTGATCAAGGTTGAGATAATCTTGCCAATTTAGATTAACCAGTCCCTCAAGCCTATCTGGCATATGAACAATAGAACTACCATCCAATGCGGCTAGTCCTGGTGCGGATAAACCGACATTTTCAGCTGCTGCTGACTGTTCTGATTCGGTTTTTTCTACGATTTGCTTAATGCAGCGGCCCCAGTCCATCTTAATTGAAGGATCGAAGGGCAAATTATGTTTTGCTAGCGTGTCGCCTTCAGGTGATACAACTACTGTCTTTACATGTGAGCCTCCCAAATCGATTCCAATAGTATAACTCATTGATAATTTCCTTCACTTAATGACCAACCTCCATCTATTGTTAATACTTGCCCGGTGACAAATTTTGCAGCATCCGACATAAGAAATATAGCAGCTCCGTTTAGATCTTCGGGCAATCCAATTCTGCCTCCGTCTAAAGGTTGTTTTGCACTTACGAATCTCATAATTTCATCATTAGCTTTAGCTCTTTCTGACATAGGTGTGTCAATTAGTGATGGGGCAACAGCATTGATCCGAATGTTTTTTGGTGCGTAGTAAGCGGCAGTTGATTTTGTAAGCCCTATAACAGCGGATTTTGCTGTTGCGTAGGCATGGGTTGCAAAATACTTGGGAGACGGAGACGAACTTAATACTGAGCTCATATTTAAGATTGTTCCTGATTGGCCGAGTGAAGTGAATGTTTGCAAGGCAGCACGGTTGGATTGGAATACCGAGAAGAGATTTAGTTCAATAGTTTTTGCCCATCCGTCATCAGTTAATTCGTGAAGTGGGCCATCTCCCATTTCTCTGCCACTGCCACCGGCAACATGATATAATCCATCAAACCCTCCGAATTCCTTTTTAGCCAAATCAATTGCCTTCGTAGTGGTTTGAGGTTGAGTTGCATCACCTGCTAAGCCTTTGGATGCTTGGCCAAGTGTGGCTATTGCCTGAGCAACATTTTCAGAATTTCTTCCTACAACAACAACATTTGCTCCCTCGGTGATAAATGATTCAGCAGCAGAAAGTCCAATGCCGGTTGTGCCTCCGATAATAACAATGGTTTTATTGTTGAGTAATTGGCTCACAACCCTAGTTGTTTAAAGCGATTTTTGATGTTTTTGTAATGGAAATTAGTAGAGCAAATGGATTCAAGCTCACCTTTCTTGAAGTGTTTTTCAACTTCAGGGTCGGAAAGCAATTGTTTAAGAAAATCAGCATCCTCTCGGCCATCATGCTTAGTTTTCCAAGTCTCCATGGCATTTCGTTGGACAAGCGAGTATGACTCCTCTCTTGTTAGTCCTTTTCGAATAAGAGCGAGTAGCACTGATTGAGAGTTCCACATGCCAAGTGATAGATTCATGTTCTTGGCCATGTTTTTGGGATATACAAGCAACCCTTTGGTGAGGTCGGTGAGCTTATGGAGCATATAGTTAAGTAATGTACATGAATCAGGAAAAATGACTCTTTCAACAGAACTATGACTGATATCTCGTTCGTGCCATAAGGCAACATTTTCAAGGGCGGCAATAGAGTTGCCTCGCAGAACCCGGGCAAGGCCTGTTAGGCGCTCGCCAGTAATTGGATTCCGCTTGTGAGGCATGGCGCTGGACCCTTTTTGGCCTTTAGAGAAAAACTCTTCTGCCTCTAAAACTTCAGTGCGTTGCAAGTGACGGAATTCAGTTGCCCAGCGTTCTATGCTGGCCCCTATAATTGCGATTGTAGTCATGAATTCGGCGTGAATGTCTCTTTGAACAACCTGTGTTGCGATTGGAGCTGGTTTAAGTCCAAGTTTTCTACAGACGAAAGATTCAATTTTCGGTGATAGATGAGCATTGGTTCCAACTGCACCAGAAAGTTTGCCGATTGCTACGCGGGGTCGGATTGTTTCAAGTCTTTCTAGTGCTCGACCAAACTCGTCGAACATTAGTGCCATTTTAAGCCCAAATGTAGTTGGCTCAGCATGAATTCCGTGACTACGCCCGATCATTGGCGTGAACATGTGTTTGCGAGCTTTCGCTCCGATAACTTTACGAAGTTTTTTTACATCATTGATAAGTATCTTAAGAGATTCGTTCATTTGTACTGCAAAAGCAGTGTCAATAATGTCGCTACTTGTTAGCCCAAAATGGAGCCACCGGCTGGCCGGTTTCCCGATTTTTTCCGAGACATTAGTAGTGAATGCAATGACGTCATGGTTCAATGTTTTTTCAAGTTCTCGACAGCGCTCGATTGAAAATTTGGCATTGTCTTTCATTTGCTTTAGGTGCTTTTTTGGTACCAGCCCTTCATTGCAAAGTGCCTCTGCAGCAAGCAGTTCAATATCCAGCCAAATTTCGAGTTTTCGCTGTTCGGTCCAGATGTCCCTCATCTCGGGACGGCTATAACGTCCTATCATCTGTCGGCAGAGTAATCTGTTTCGGGCGTCACGGCGAGAGAGATATACGTTTCAGTCACTTGACCCATTGGGGCCTAGATGACAAAGATACTGCATGCACCGATTTATTTTCATCATTTTTTGTTTAGTATTCTTTGTTATGTATGGCCATGCGAAGGATTATTTTGTTCATAAATGGACTAAGATACATGCTAGCAAACATTTTTGGGCAGAAGGTGGTGCGGTGGGTGATTTCAATCGTGATGGTCACGGGGATATTGTGGTAGGTCCATATTGGTATGCGGGACCAGAATTTAATGAAAAATATGAAATCTATCCGGCTGTAGAGTCGTTTGAGATGAAAGATAAAGCAGGGAACAAGGTTAAGGTTTCAGGATTCCCAGGGGCGATTAGTGGTCGAAATGGGTATTCGAAAAATTTTCTGTGCTATGTATATGACCTAAACAGTGATGGCTGGGATGATGTATTGGTAATGGGGTTTCCAGGTGAAGAATCTCCTTGGTATGAAAACCCAAAGGGGCAATCGGGTCTATGGAAAAAGCATATTGCCATTATGGTGACAGATAACGAGTCGCCGCACTTTACTGATATTACTGGAGATGGTAAGCCAGAAATCATTTGCAATTCAGAGGGGTACTTTATTTACGCCGAACCGAATTGGGATAAACCTGAGGAAAAATGGAAAATTCATCGTGTTACTGCCAAAGGGAAATGGCAGCGTTTTACACATGGCATGGGCGTGGGTGATATCAATGGCGATGGTCGTAAGGACATTATGGATATGAATGGATGGTGGGAACAACCAAGGTCACTCGAGGATGATCCTCAGTGGGAATTTCATCCTTTTAAATTTTCACCAGGTGGGGGAGCTCACATGTATGCCTATGACGTGGATGGTGATGGTGATAATGATGTCATTACTTCACTTGCGGCGCATGGATATGGTTTGTGTTGGTATGAACATCAAAAGCAAGGGGATAAAATTCATTTTGTGCCACATACATTCATGAATGCTAAGCCAGAAGAAAACAAGTATGGAGTCAAATTTAGTCAACTGCATGCTATTGACTTGGTAGATATCAATCGCGATGGGTTGAAGGACATTGTGACAGGTAAGCGTTTTTGGGCTCATGGTCCAAATGGTGATGCTGAGCCAAATGCTCCAGCGGTGCTCTATTGGTTTGAACTTCAGCGGAACGAGAATAACTCAGTCAATTGGGTGCCTCATCTGGTAGATACTGATTCTGGAATTGGTACACAGGTGATGGCACAGGATATTAATGGTGATAAATGGCCAGATATTGTTGTAGGTAATAAAAAAGGAGCTTTTGTGCACTTACAAGAGGCAAAGATAGTTTCTTTGAAAGAGTGGCAAGAAGCACAGCCCGCAATCTATAAAGCCGATTGACAAATCTAATCTAGCAAAAGACTTTCTTTTTGAAATGAACACAAATTTGATTTTTATTTTGGTAATTTCATTAACTCTAGTCGCTTGTGGAGGGGCGCAAGAGGAAGGTAATAGAGCTAAGGATAAGAAAAAATCTAAGTCTGGGGAAACGGCTTCTGAAAATTCTAATCCTCTCCTAGCGCCGGTTGACTACGTAGGTGCTGTTGGAAGAGCTAAGAATGTTTCAGAGAAGAGGATTAATTTGGCCAATATTCAGAATGCCATTAAGCAATTCCAAATAGTGGAAGGTCGCTATCCCAAATCTTTGGATGAATTGGTAAGTGAGGGATACTACGCCAAACTGCCGGATCCACCAAAAGGTAAGCGATACCTATATAATTCAAAGACTGGTCAAATAGGGATAAAATAATTCCTATAAGTTAATAGTTGGATTAATTTGGGATAGTTATTGTCCCGGGACAGCTGATCTAGTTGGTTTCTTATGGCTAGGTAAAAAGTATTAATTGATGGGTGAGTTGCCAAAAAAAACTTTTCTTAATTGGGATAGACCTTTGTTGTCTTTGTCGACGGAATGGTTGCTTGATCTTTCATCAAATCAATTACTTGATTTAAGCGACTCGCTTTTATTATTGCCAACTCAACAGGCTGGTCGACCTTTGCGTAAAGCAATAGCAACTTCGATGGGCAAGCGAGGAGGCGGCTTATTTCCTCCAATAATGTCAACTCCGGCTATGTTGCTGGCGGGCAATAAAACTAAGAGCCTTGCTGATGAATTTGTCTGTATTTGGCATTGGATTCATGTTCTCCAGAGCCAAAATTTAAAGCATTTTCCGTTTTTATTTCCAAAAGTTCCCCCGAGAGTAGATTTCAATTGGAGTCGGTTAATGGCACGCTCACTTCATGATTTACGTGGTAAACTAGTTGATGCTGATTTGGATTGTGTCTCTGTCTCTAATTTGGATTCTTGCGAGGAGAAAGGCCGATGGCGGGAACTAGCTAAGCTGGAGTCGGTTTATAGAAAATCACTGCGTAATGTAGGTTTGATAGACTTACATGACGCCAAACGTGAGTCAGCTAATTCTCCAGAATTACCGGGTTGTATAAAACGAATAGTATTGATGGGTGTAACTGACCTGACACCATTATTGCAAGCTGCGCTTGAAAAGCTTCAGAAGCAAAAGATCTCTGTTGAGTTGGTTGTTTTTGGCCCTAGAGATGAATATGGGTTATTTGATGATTGGGGTAGGCCTATTCCCGGCGAATGGATAGACCGTAAATTGCCTTTGAATAAAGAACAGCTCCATCCAGCTTTGGATGAAAAAGCACAGGCAAAAGATATTTCTGAAGTGCTAAATCGATACGGCTCTCAAGTTTATAGTACTGCTGCAGTAGGTGTGGCTGACGCAAAGGTAATTCCGTATCTTGAGCATGAGCTATTACAGTTAGAAATTCATCATTTTAATCCGGCTGGGTTACCCTTGAAGCGTTCCTCTTTGTATGCGTTTTTGAAATCACTTTTGACAGTGATGCAAAATCCAACATTCACTAATTCTGATCTTTTTCTTCGCTTGCCGGATAGTTGGATATGGCTTGTTGGAAAAGATGAATCCATTGATCCAACATCATTGATGAAAGGCTTGGATGAAATTCGTGAAAAACACATTCCAGCAAGTCTGGCTGCAGCCGTTAGTCTTGATTTTTTGAAGTCAAGCGAATCGGAAAATATAAGTCGGCGAATAATGGCACGTAATGCGCTGCGTTTGCTAAAAAATGAGTTGCAGGCTCTTGGTAGAGGTAATTTTTCTGAAAGATTATTGACGTTACTTAAGGCATTGTTTGAAGGGCGGGATTTTGATGAAGGTGATGCCAGAAATATTGCTTGTAGAGAAATGCTTTTATTATTCAAAGAGCGTCTATTTAAGCTTAATAATGCATTGCCAACTAATTCAAAGCGCAATCCTGTAGTCGAATTAACCCTACTGCTCGATTCGCTTGGCCGAGAGTCGCAGGTTGAAGAACGCTTATCGTCAACAATCGATTTGCAAGGATGGCTTGAGTTGATTTGGGAAGATGCCCCTCATCTACTCGTCGCGGGGGCCAACGAAGGTGTTTTGCCAGAGTCAACCTATGGTGATTGTTTTTTACCGGAAAAGCTTCGTGAACAACTTGGACTACGTACTAATGAAGAACGTTTTGCTCGTGATGCTTGGTTGCTAGAATTATTAGTATCAGTCCGAGGAAAAAATGGCCGGGTGGATTTTTTCACTGGTCGTCAACGTTGCAATGGTGACCCAATTAAACCTTCTCGATTGTTATTTCGTTGTGATGATGTCGAATTGTCGGAGCGAGTGAACCATTTGTTTTCTCATTTGCCTCCACTTGAACAAGCTCCAGCATGGAGTGTTCCTTGGAAGCTATCTTGTAGTGTGGAAGCTATTCCGGAAAAATTGAGTGTTACATCCATGGCAGATTATCTCTCATGTCCTTATCGATTTTTTTTGAAACATGTGAGGCGAATGCAGGCGATGGATATTGATCGAAGAGAGTTAGATCCACGTGGATTTGGTAATTTAATTCACAATGTGCTTGATGCTTATGGGATAGACAAAAATATGGTTCAGGTTCAGGAGCCTGAATTGATTCAGCAATACTTCGTCAAGACTCTCAAGGAACAAGTAAAAAATAAATTTGGTAATCAGCTTTCGTTGCCATTAATTGTCCAAAGTGAGATAGCGCTCAAGCGACTAGGTGTTGTTGCTAAAATTCAGGCTGCTGAGATGCAGGCGGGGTGGATGATCATTGGAACTGAGGAACCATTTGATTTGTCAATTAACGGTATAGTTGTTCGAGGTAGGATAGATCGGATTGAAAAAAATAAGAACACAGGAGAGGTTCGAGTGCTTGATTATAAGACATCTAATACTTCAAATGATCCTGTAAAGAAACATTGGGCATTATTTAATGAGGAGAAACAGGGAGACTGGGTCCGCGACTATGCTTGTTTTGAAATTGATGGTAAATCATACAGGTGGACTGGATTACAGCTTCCACTGTATGCATTAGCTCTTGAAAAAAAGTATCCTGTAATTTCGTTTGGTTTTTTCAATATTCCTGAAGTGGGAAGTGATGTGGGTATTAAGTTGCTTAGTCCTTGTGATGGTAAATTGTTATCGGCGGCACGGAATTGTGCTGAAGGGCTTGTAGCTGACGTTAAGGCAGGCCGATTTTGGCCCCCTAATCCTAGTCCAGAATATGATGATTATGATTCAATTTTGTTTGGTGAAGAGAAAATCACGGCAATGGAGCCAGAGGAGAGGATTTCTGGATGAAAATTTTAAATACGCTTATCAGGGCTTCGGCAGGATCGGGAAAAACCTTTCAGTTAACTAATCGATTTATACTTTTACTGGTTAATGGGGTAGCTCCTGAAAAGATAATCGCATTAACATTTACAAAGAAGGCAGCAGGTGAGTTTTTTGAGGGGGTTTTGAATAAGTTGGCAAATGCTGCGAGTAGTAAGGACGAGGCTAAAAAATTGGTTAAAGAGCTTAAGTCGAGTGATGAGAGTCTGCCGCCTATTAAACAGTCTGACCTTGAATGTGCATTACGTAGTCTTATTGAGAGTATGCCTCGGCTGTCACTTGGCACCATTGACAGTTTCTTTCATAGAATGCTTGGCTTGTTTCCCTTTGAGTTTGGATTAGGAGGCGAATTCGAAATTATGAGCGATTTTGAAAGGAAGCGTGCGCGTTCGAATGTGCTCGAGTGGATGTTCGATAGCCGTCAGGCAAACAAGGGTGCTCGTGAGGCCATAATTGAGTCACACCGATTAGCTTCTGCCGGAAAAGATAAACGTGATTTTGTTTCCGCTTTTGCGAAGCATCTAGATAATTGTCATGAATTGTTTATGCGTGAATCGTCAGGGGAATATTGGGGAGATCCGCTTCGAGTTTGGCCAGAAGGCAATCCCTGGACTAAACAGAAGGACGATTTATCTGAAATGGTTGAGATGCTTAA
Source organism: Verrucomicrobiota bacterium (assembly GCA_036166355.1). GTDB lineage: Bacteria > Verrucomicrobiota > Verrucomicrobiia > Limisphaerales > UBA1096 > UBA1096. The sequence continues at coordinate 22,092 of JAYZHR010000273.1, forward strand.
AAGTGAACTAGAGCTCCAGAATAATTTTACCAAAGAAATTTATAAAGGGTGGTTAAAAATATTTGATCACTTGAAGGAATGGGCTCCAGGAAAGAGTTTGTATCATTCTAGTAAACCAACTGTATTGTTTAGTCAGGTGCTAGAGAATTTATCTACCATGGGAGATGGGGGGTGGGAATTTACTCAACGTAAGAAAACATACACAGTCAGCGATTTATTTGAATGCCAATTAGCTCGTGTTATGCGTCATTGTATTGCGTCTGAATTGGAAAATAAACTAATTCAAACGAAGGGTATTCATAGCCTGTTAAATTTGTTTGAAGAGTACTATGACGATCAAGTTAGGAGTTCAGGCCGGTTAACTTTTTCAGATTTTCCGATGCTACTGGCCCCGACTAATAACTCCCCAACATTGGGAGGGATAGGTGAAAATAGACTGGATATTGAGTATCGCCTTGATGGTAGATTTGATCATTGGTTGTTAGATGAATTTCAAGACACGAGTCGTTCGCAGTGGCGAGTATTTGAGAACCTAATAGATGAAGTTATACAGTCTCCAGAAGGAGACCAAACATTGTTCTGTGTGGGAGATCCGAAACAGTCAATTTATCAGTGGCGAGGCGGAGATCCTACGCTATTTGATCATCTGGAAAATCGATACAATGCTGGGGGCGATGAATTTCAGGTGCAATCACTTGAAAAATCCTGGCGTTCTTCTCCTGAGATTTTGGATCTTGTAAATGCGGTTTTTGAAGACTTTTCTGTTTTAAGTGCATATGACGAATATGGTGTTGGGGTTGAGAGATGGCGTCGCATTTGGAAAAAGCATTTATCAGAAAAGCGGGAAGATACAGGGCAGGCTCTTTTTTTGACCGTTGAGAATGACACTGACCGAATGCTGCTAGTGGCCGATTTGATCAGAAAAATTAATCCAATTGAGAATGGGTTAAGTTGCGCAGTGATTGTTCAAACAAATGAGGCTGTCCGTAATTTGGTTAACTTTCTTCGAGGCGAGATACCTGAAGTGCTAGTTGTGGGTGAGTCGAAAATTAACCCGGGGGCCGACAATCCGCTTGGCACTGCTTTGCTTTCTCTCTTTAGAGCAGCAGCTCATCCAGGTGATAGTTTTAGTCATGGTCATATTCTGCTTACACCATTACAAAAACATCTTCCGGAAGATTCCGATGAAAGGCAGATTGTTTTAAGATCGATTCAGAGGAAGATTTATGAATGTGGATTTGCTGAAGTTGCAGATGAGTGGATAAGAAAAATAATTGATGAGCTCGACGAGTTTAGCTGTTGGCGTGCCAACCAGTTTTTGGAAATGGCACGGCAATTTGATGAAACTGGCATTCGTGACATTGACGAGTTTACCCGATTTATTCCTGAGCAAGAATTGCCTGATGGTGCTGAGGGAGTTGTAGTCCAAGTTATGACAGTACATAAGGCTAAAGGACTGACATTTGATGCTACGATCGTTCCGGATCTTGAGGGGAAACGATTGGATGAGGTGCGTCGTGAGTCACTTTATACTAGAAAACTTCATAATGGTGAAATGGATTGGATATTGGCAATGCCTAACTCGGATATTTGTGGTGTAGATGAGCGATTATATCAGGCTTTAAATGAAGGTCGTTCCGATGGATTTTATGAGAAACTATGTCAACTTTATGTCGCCCTAACCCGTGCAAGCCATGGATTGTACATTATTAGTAACGAGTTAAAAAAAGGAGGGGATTCGCGTAATTATATTAGATTATTAAATGAGACATTAGCGAAAGATGAAGGTGAGCCTTTTGATTATAGTAAGGTTGAATCCAAGATAATTTTTAGTCGAGGTAGTTTTGATTGGATTAAACCTAAAACGAAATCTTCTTACGAAAAAGCTTCAACCATTGAGTTGATAAAGATCAAGCGAGATAATGGGTATGTTGCAAAGAGTCGTCCATCATCATACAGCAATGATAAATTAAAGTTAGATCGATTATTTGATAACTCAGTTAATCAAGCAATTGATCACGGACAAGCAGTTCACAAAATTTTTGAACAAATTGAATGGATTGATGAATTAACTTTATCAAAGTTGCATAAGTTGCAATCAGATTATCCTGATGCTGTTACTGAAGTAGAGAAATGCTTGAAGAATGAATCTTTTATTAAGTATTTGAAGAAGCCAAATTGTAATGTGAAATTATGGAGAGAACGGGCTTTTGATGTAGTCATTGATGGGGCGATTATTTCTGGGGTGTTTGATCGTGTGCACTTATTTTCGGATAGAGCGGAAATTATTGATTTTAAAAGCGACAAGATGGGAGTAGGGGGTGCCGAATCGTATAAAAAACAGTTGCAGCTATACCGAAAAGCACTGGCTAACCTAACTGGCTTAGATGAATCCGCTATAAATTGTAAATTGTTATTTACCTATTCCAGCGAAGTACTAGAGGTAGAGTAACAACTTTCATTAATAGACTAAAAAATAAAACGCCCTCAAGAGGGCGTTTTATTGCGATATTTTTTAGTTGTCTAGACGCTTTTCCATGCTCGCTCTTTTGCGGAGGCCAGGACGGCGTCGCATACCTTAGCGGTTTCAAGTGCGTCGCGAAATGTTGGGCTGCAAGGAGTGTTTTCGTCTAAACTTTTAAGGAAGTCAGCAACTTGGTGGACAAATGTATGTTCATATCCAATGCAGAGACCAGGTACCCACCATTTGTCCATATAAGGCATGTCTCCATCTGTTATATGGATGCTTCTCCAACCACGTGTGTTTGACTCGTCACTATGGTCAAAGAACTCAAGTCGATTTAAATCATGTAAGTCCCAACGGATGGATGCATTTGCTCCATTAATTTCAAGAGTATACAAAGCTTTGTGCCCTCGAGCGTACCGGGTAGATTCAAAAAGCCCCAGTGAGCCATTATCAAAATGGCAGTGGAAGATGCAGGCGTCATCGATTGTTACTTCCTGTTTTTCTCCGGTAGCCGTATGAACGCGTTCCTTAATGAAAGTTTCAGTTACTGCGGAAACATCATTAATACTACCGTTAAGCCAAATTGCTGTATCAATACAGTGGACAAGTAAATCGCCAGTTACACCACTTCCGGCTGCAGCTGCATCTAGTCGCCAGAGTCCTTCACCTCCTTGTGGTAGATCGGCGCTTATAGTCCAGTCTTGGAGAAAATTGGCTCTGTAGTGAAAAATTTGACCTAGTTTTCCGGATTCAACGATTTGTTTAGCTAAAGTAACGGCCGGCACCCTGCGGTAGTTATACCAGACTGTGTTGGCTATACCTGCTTTTTCTACAGCGTCGACCATTGGTTGGCTTTCTTCAGCAGTACGAGCAAGTGGTTTTTCACATAGTACCATTTTGCCAGCCTCTGCGGCAGCTATGGCAACCTCGGCGTGCTGATCATTCGGCGTGCAGATGTCGATTGCGTCAATGTCGTCTCGTTTGATCAGTTCGCGCCAGTCAGTCTCATGGCTTTCAAAGCCCCACTGTTGAGCAAACGCCTTGGTGCGATCTTCAGTACGGCCACATACGGCCTTAAGCACTGGCTTGTGGCCTAGATCGGGAAAAAAATCGCTAACGCGCTTGTAGCCGTTTGAATGCGTGCGGCCCATGAAGCCGTAACCTACCAATCCAATATTCAAAGTTTTCTTTTCACTCATGATATTTAAATTTTATTACCAGCCGTGCGTATTACGGACGTCGATCATAGCCTTAAGGATATTATTCCACGTATCTGGTTTTTCCAGCGTATCGTTGGGGAACATGCATCCATCCCAGCAAATGTGTTTTATGCCACGGTCAGCTGCATCTTTTAGCCAGTAGCCGGCGCATTTGGTTATATCAAGTTTCCCATTTGGATCATCTGCAGGACAGTGTTTGCCGGTTTTATCGTGATCGCCGGCACCATGCACATCGCCATCATTTTGTGCTACATGGAAATCAATTGTCCATGGACGTAGTGCATCTGTAACTTTTTCGTAAGCTTCCCAGAATTCTTGTTCAGTGTGATCTTTTTTCAATAGAGCATCGTCTGGCGCATTATAGCCTAGCATGAAAGTGTAGGTATGAGCTAGGTCAGCTTGAAATCCGAGTGCTTCGGGCATGCCGACTTCTTCCATCAAGGCAATAGAGGCTTTCCATGAATGTAGTCCTGCCCAGCATACCTCGCCTTCAGCTGCCAAACGTTCGCCATGGTCAGCCGCAATTTTTGCTGCTTCTTTGAAGGTGTTGGCAATGCGCTTGAGATTGTTGTCTGAATCTTCGAGAAATTTGGCTACTCCAAACTCAGCGGAATCAATTCGAATGACCCCATACTTGCGGGCACCATGTTCGTTGAAAACTTTTGCTACTCGACAAGCCATCCTTACCGCATCAAGAAACTTTGTTTGTTGTTCTTCTGATCCCATAGCTGAGTCGCCGACTGTACCAGGCCAAACCGGAGCTACCAGTGAACCAATATCAAATCCTTTACTTTGAATAAGATCTGCGATTTTTTTAAGTTCATCATCACTGGCTTCAGGATTGGTATGAGGTTGAAACAAAAAGTAATCGATACCATCAAACTTCTGTCCGTCTACCTCGGCTGCTGCTGTGAGATCTAGCATGCGTTCGAGACTAATTGGAGGTTCCTGACCTTCATCTGTACCCTTACCAACGAGGCCTGGCCACATGGCATTATGTAATTTTGGAGCGCTCATATCTTTGTTATTTATGTGAATTGTATCCGTAAAATTGGCCGGGGATGTTGGGAGAGCTGAGCGCTCAGGTCAAGTCGTTGATTTATTGCTCTTTTGATTAATTTCCGTTCAGAATTCGAGCTTGCAACTAAAGGGAGGGATGAGTAGGAAATCCGGCCTTATTTATTTTGGGTTTTTGGATGCCCGCGTGGCGGAATTGGTAGACGCGCATGATTCAGATTCATGTCCCAGTAATGGGGTGCAAGTTCAACTCTTGCCGTGGGCACCATCTTTTAGAGGAAAATATGCCTTTAAAAAAGAAAGAATAAGATTGGAGTGTATAGCCCAATATCTGCAATTACGCGTAGGAAGTTAGCACTAAATTGGTTGCATCTGTCATGTATCCATCCGAGAACAAATGCGCTTATGGCTATGGCTATTAGTGCTTGTTTTATGTCGGTTTGGTTAAAAGCTATTGCTGTTACTAGGCACAGTATTCCAAGGCCGATATCAAACCATGAAAGGCGGTGTACGAATTTAGGGTGTGCGTTAAGTAATGAGTCTGAGTCGTATCGATCTGTAGTTACAACTTCCCAAACTGTAATATGAGAGCAACTCATTGCACACAACACACCAAACCCAAGAGCTGGCAGAATTAAATTTGGCCAAGAATCAGGTTGTAAAGACCAAGCCTGAAGAGAACATCCCATCGAGAATACAAGTCCAACATGCCACTCCTTTGGCCATATACGAATTCGTAAAACAGGTATCCAATGTGTGGCTACGAAATGAATTGCAGTTAATAAGAATACTATACCTCCTGCCAGCCAAGCTAGAGTGTTTAGTTGAGTGATAGCTAAGATTAGCGCTACAACTAGAAAAAGGATTGAAACCCCTATCCAAGCACCTTGTTTTTTTTGATGAATCGAATGACGTCCAGTTTCTGTTTTGGTATTGGAATTTATAACATCCAGCAGACGGTCAGTGCAGTACACAAGCCAGGTACAACAAAAAAGTATTAGTCTATCACCTAATGCTAAATCTACGTTGGCAATCCTTGCAAATTGTTCTTGCCAGATTAATGCCAGTATTGGTGAGTCTAGATTTAGAAGGTTTGGCCAGAGCCACCATGGTGTTCTGGATTTGGTAGCCACGTTCTGAATAGCGTCGTTAGTTAGATAATATTAAGCGACTACTTCTTTTAGAATCCGGCCACCTATATCTGTGAGCTTTCGTATTCGCCCTGCGTGTTTAAAGCTTACTTCTTCCTGATTTAGGCCCATTAGGTCAAGGATAGTGGCATGAACGTCTCTAACATGGATTGTATCTCCCATACCTCGAAGACTAAATTCGTCTGTTGCGCCAGCAGTTGTCCCTCCCTTAACGTCACCTCCGGCCATCCACATTGTAAGTGCCCAGGAGTTGTGTTCACGGCCTGGATTGCCAGACATACCTCCATTCTTAAAAGGTGTTCGTCCCATCTCAGATGCCCAAACGACTAGTGTTTCGTCCAGTAGGCCACGTTGCTTGAGATCGGCTAGTAATCCGGCTACTGGTTTGTCTACTTCGGCACAGTGGCGAATCATGCCGCCTTTGACGTTGCCGTGGTCATCCCAGCTTGCAGAACCAATCTGTACCCCATGTACGAGTAATGTATGACGCACTCCACTTTCCACCATTCGACGTGCCAAAAGGCACTGTCTACCAAACCCAGCTGTGGTGTTGTTATTAAGACCGTAAAGTTCTCGGATATGATCGGATTCATTGCTTATATCTACCAACTCAGGTGCCTCTGTTTGCATGCGAAAAGCAAGTTCGTATGCACTTATACGAGCTTCAAGTTCACTATCCCTTCCTCTTTTGGAAAGATGTAATTGATTTAACCACTGAAGGGAGTCCATCTCGCGGCGCTGATCTTGGCTTGAAATATCCTTTGGTGAATTTAGGTTTAAAATAGGAGTGCCAGTAGGGCGAAGTAGCGTACCTTGATAAGCAGCAGGTAGGTAGCCGTTACTCCAAATTGCAGCACCGTTGACTGGGGCCCCCCGTGGATCCTGAATGACCAAGTATCCAGGCATGTTTTTGTTCCCACTTCCTAATCCGTAACTGATCCACGAACCGACTGAGGGGCTGCCAGGAAATTGGCTCCCGGTGTTTACATGTAGTGTTGATGGTCCGTGATTTTGATTGTCAGTTTTAATTCCGTGAATGAATGCAATGTCATCAACATGTTTAGCCAAGTGTGGCAGTCTGTCAGAAAGCCAGCGTCCACTCTGTCCATGCTGAGCAAATTCAAATGGACTGCCAATGGTTACGTGAGGGAAAGAGAGGCGACCCTGTAGCTCCCCAGAAATTTCCGGGATTCTAGACAATGGCTTGCCATGTAATTCTCGCAACTTGGGTTTGTACTCGAATGAGTCCATTTGGCTAACGCCACCCTGCATGAAAAGGAAAATACAGTTTTTAGCCTTTCGGGGAAAATGAGTTAATTGTGGCGAAAAAGGATCAAAACCATTAATGGAAGATGCCTTTAATTCTTGGGCCATTAGCGCGCCTAAGCCAATCGCTCCAATCCCATTCCATGCTCGAGAAAGGAACTCCCGACGATTTGGCCATGCATTCGGGTCCATATTGACACGACTATTCTTAGCAATAAATTATATGATGGCTAGTCGAAAAAGTACTTCAAAAAATGATATATTGCTGTTCAAGGTTTGCATTGCGGTGTGGAAAGGGCGTAGTTAGATTTCTAGCCGAACGGTTAATTCTAATCATATGAGTGACAAATTAATGATGACAATCGCTCGCACCATTAATGATGTGGTGTTGGTGGTTTTGAAAACGCCTGAAATTCTCGAGCCTATCGGGATTACACAGGAGAAATTTTTTGCCAAGGTACTTGGTTATGATGAGACTGGCCTTTGGGTTCAGTTTCCTGAATTTGAATTACCTTCAAGGGTTGGGCAGGATTCAGGTATTTGGGTCCCGGAATCTATGCAGGAGGTTAATGCTTCTGCCATGATTCCATGGGGTGCGATTTCTACGGTTATGCACTTTCCAGATGTCAAGGGATATGATTATCCCAGTCCTTTCAATAGGGATATAGGATTTAATCATCCGACTGAAGAGTTGTAACTTTACTGTATTGATTGACGTTAAAATAATAGTTTCCAATGAAAAAATTTACTCGGCGAGAAGCTATAGCTGGTTCTTTTTTAGTTGCTGGTTCTACTGTGGCTGATGAAGCGCAAGCATCGAAAATCGTTACTCCAAATCAAATTGAAGGTCCTTTTTATCCGGATATGGATAACAACCTTACTCAGGTTCAGGGTGCAAAAAAATCCCCTATAGGAAAAACGATTTATATTCATGGTAGAGTTTTTGGTAAAAAAGGTAATCCTGTGGAGCGAGCTGTTGTTGAGATATGGCAGACTGATAACAACGGGATCTACAATCATGCTGGTGATCCTCGCCAAGCGCAAAGAGATGTGAATTTTCAATTCTTTGGTCGTAGTGTAACTGACAAAGAAGGTCGGTATACTTTTAAGACGATCAAACCAGCTGCCTATGGAGTTCGCGATAATTGGCAACGACCGCCACATATTCATTTTAAAGTTTATAGACGTGGCTTTGAGGATCTTACTACTCAGCTTTATTTTTCTGGTGATCCGCTTAACACTAAGGATGGCATCTACAACAATTTACCAACTAAAGACCGAAAGAGTGTTACGGTTGATTTTAAATTATCTACTCGAGTTAGCTCTGAATTAGTTAAGTATATTGCTGGTCAATTTGGACAGAAAAAAGGACTTGAGAATGATGCGAACGTAGGATTATTCGATATTGTAATTGATGCTGTTGTCTGACTTATGAAAATGACTGCACATAAAGTCTCTTTGCTCTTTGGCCAATTATTATTCACTTTCGTTATATCTAATCAAGCTGTTGAGGCCTTAGAGCAATCCAATTCACTTCCGCCAGTCAGCATAAAGATCCCTATTGAATTAACCGTTGAAGAAATTATCAAGCGTGCTAAGGAGGCTTCTAAAAGGAATGGTAAAGGTGATTCTGTTTTTAAGTTTTATCGAAAAGCTTCTTTTGATGAACTTGATAGCAAAGGTAACGTCGTCGAAAAGAACAGTAAAACTTACCGTGCATACACAGACGACCGTGATCAGAAGTTACGTAAGGTTAATGGCCGCGCAGCAACCCGGGAAGAGCGTTATCGTGCATATAGAAAACATCAGGAACGTCAGCGTCGTTACCTAAATAAGCGAAAAAAAGGTGATTCAAAAAGGCGTAATGAAAATCTCTTTACACGCAACATAGAACTCTTTGAGGATAAGTTTATTCCTGCGCTTGAAGGGGTTGAGAAAGTTGGGGGTCGAGATGCTTATGTTATTGGGCTTAAGCCTAACAAAAAATATAAGCACGAAAGTCGTACTGTGAACCGTATTATGGACCAATTACAAACTAAGGTGTGGATTGATAAGAAAGAATTTCACGTTTCGAAGCTAAGCACTAGCCTGATAAAGCCGGTAAGCTTTTTAGGCGGCATTGCAGGAGCCATTAAAACTATTAGTATAAGTGCTATTCAAAAGCGGCTTGATAAGGATACATGGGTTGATGAAAAAGTGAATGTTCACTTTGATGTTCGTATTGCTTGGAAAACGTATCAGTTTCGAATGGAGAGCACTTCAAGCAATTTTGAACGAACAGAACGTAATCAGCCAGAGTCTTAATTTTTGTGTCGATTTATTAGAATGCTGATTTTCACTTTTTTGTACTTGCCTGTTTATTAAAGTCTGGTGCATCGAATTGTTCTCTCAAGCGATAAAATTCTTTTTTTAAATCACTCATTTTCTTTGAGTAGATAGGGTCAAGGTGGAGGCTTCTCATTTCTTTTGGATCGGTCTTAAGATCGAACAGGTTCCATTCGTCGCTGTTTGGAAAAAATATCAGTTTGTGTTGGAGGGTTCTTACACCGAAATGTTGCGGGACCCGATGTTCTCCAAACTCAAAATAGGAATAGTATAGTGACTTACGCCAGCCATAGGCTTTACCCTTGAATAGCGGTAATAGCGACTGCCCCTGTATTTCATTAGGAATTTTTAATCCTGCAGCGTCGAGAAACGTTGGTGCGTAGTCTATGTTTTGAATTAACTGAATGGGCTTTGAGCCTGGTTTGATGATTCCCGGCCAACGTATAAGAAAGGGCATGCGGAAGGACTCTTCGAACATCCAGCGCTTGTCGTACCAGCCGTGTTCACCGAGGAAGAAGCCTTGATCAGACGAGTAAATCACAATCGTATTTTCGGCCAGTTTATTGTCGCTAAGGTATTTAAGCATTCGACCAACACTTTCGTCTACGGCTTTTACTGTCCCTAGGTAATTGCGCATGTACCGTCGGTATTTCCAGCGCACCAAATCTTGATGACTCATATTTCCACTATCGAATTTCTTTAGGAAAGCTTGGTTACGGGGGCTGAAATGTGCGTTCCATATGGACTTCTGCTTGGATGTCATGCGGTTGTACTCTGGTGTGCCATAGCGGTCGGGTTTAGGTAGTTCAATTTCACCTCGTTCGTCTTTTCGCACTTTGGCGTCGTACGCCCAGTCGAAGTGACGGTCTATCTCCATTTCGTTCTCGGCAAGAGTAACACTACGGTTTTTGTAATCATCGAATAAGTTTTTTGGTTCGGGAATTTTTACGTCATCAAATGCTCCTAAATGCCGTAGTGCCGGCGCGAATGTACGATGTGGAGCTTTGTGTTGACACATCAGGAAAAACGGTTTTGCTTCATTATTGTTTTTTCGGTTCTCCAGCCAGGCGATTGCCTTGTCTGTTGTAAGATCGGTGGCGTATCCTTCAAAACGTTTTCGAGTCCCATCCTGCTGTATAAATACTGGATTATAGTAGCTTCCTTGCCCTGGCAATACTTCCCAGTGGTCGAATCCTACTGGAGTCGTGTTCAAGTGCCACTTACCAATCACCGCTGTATTGTAGCCTCCTGCTTGAAGTGCCTTGGCTACTGTCCACTGGTTGGCGTTGAATTTATTGCCATTGCGCATGAAGCCATTCTTGTGACTATGTTTACCGGTGAGGATTGTTGCACGCGATGGTCCGCAGATAGAATTGGCGCAGAACGAATTTAGGAATACTGCTCCTTCGTTAGCCAGTCGATCGATATTTGGAGTTGGGGCTATTTTTGCTAATGGCCCCCCATAGGCTGAGATCGCTTTTACTGCGTGGTCATCAGAAAACAGGAAAAGAATGTTTGGACGGTCGGAGGCAGTTAGTGTTGAGATGGTAAGTACAGTTAAAATCTTATAAGCGAATTTCATGTCAAAAATCATCTAAGAACTCCATGCAAACGTAACCTTGTAAGGGCTTATGTGCCAGTCTGTAGATTAGACGTTTGGTTTTTTTGTTGCGCATATAAGTAGTCTGTCTTCAAAATTCCTGTGATGATAAGGCCAAGGAAGAAGTATACAATTTACGATTTGCAACAGCTTAAAGGAAAACGTTGTTTGACGCATATACACGTTAAGTCTCCTGAGGAAGCTGCAGCTGCAGCAGAAGCTGGAGTGGATCTTATGAGCTGTAGCTTTGACTCTCCAGAGTCTCAGTCTCGATTACCGAGCATTGTGGCAGCTGCCCCTGATAGTTTTATTTCCTGTGCAACGCCACATGGATTGGCTTCTGGTGAAGAAGCCATTCGTATTTCATTCCGAGCCCTGGAGCTTGGTGCCAGCTCAGTTTACTGCTCGGCTAGCCCCAAGATTATAGAGGCAATGGCTAAAGAGCGGATCCCAGTGGTGGGGCACTTAGGGCTAGTACCTCGACATGTAACTTGGACGAGCTATCGCGCTGTAGGCAAAAACTTTGATGAGGCTAATCAACTATATGTTCAGATGAAAGAGCTTGAGAACGCTGGAGCTTATGCGGCAGAGCTGGAAGTAGTCCCTCATGCTTTGGCAACTTTTTTAAGTTCACAAACCAAGATGATCCTTATGTCTCTTGGCTCTGGAAGTGGCTGTGATACACAGTTTCTTTTTTCTTGTGATATTCTTGGAGATTATGACGAGCGATTACCTAGGCATGCTAAGGTATATAGAGATTTTCAGGCCGAAAAAAAGAGGCTCCAAAAAGAGCGTATAGATGCTTTTCGAGAGTATATAAATGATGTTAATTCCGGAATATTTCCTTCAAAGGGAAATCTTATTGATATGGATGAAGCTATTCTTGATGAGCTCCAAAAAGAACTGGGTTTATAAATGTAGATATTGAATGGATTCGATTTTAGCTATCCATCTTGATTTTGTTTCATTTCAAGGATAATTTCTGTGTGTTTTCTCATTAACTTTTTAATTATTGAGATTTTTATGTATTTTTTAAACATAAGATTTGTTTTTTTAATGGCTATTATTGCAATTTTAATAAGCCATAAGTTACAGGGTGCACAACCAAATCAGGTGCGTTTTGGCGTAGATGTACGTCCTCTGTTATCTCATTATTGTGTGCAATGCCATGGTCCTGATGAGGAGAATCGTAAAGCTGATTTGCGATTGGATACTAAGCACGGATTATTTAGTGGATCGGGTGATCAGCGAATTGTGGTGCCAGGCAAACCGCAAGAGAGTTTATTGTTTCAGCGTATTACAACCCATGACAAGGATGATGTAATGCCTCCTTTAGAGAGTAAAAAGGAGATTTCTAAGGATGAGATTGAGTTGATAAAGCTGTGGATTACTCAGGGGGCAGATTGGGAAGATCATTGGGCTTTTATTACTCCAAAGAAACAAAGTTTACCGAAGGTGCGTTTTAATAATTGGCCAAAGAATTCAATTGATTTCTTCACGTTAGCAAAAATGGAAGAGAAGGGATTGAAGCCATCGCGGGAAGCTGATCGCCGAACACTAATTCGTCGTGTTTGTTTTGATCTCACAGGGATGCCTCCTTCTCCTGATGAAGTTGAACGTTTCGTGAATGATTCGGATCCTAACGCCTATGAAAAACTGATTGATTCGCTATTAGCCAGTGAACGTTATGGAGAGAGGATGACATTAGCATGGATGGATGCTGCTAGGTATGGAGATTCTAGTGTGTTTCATGATGATGGAGTTCGATTTATGTGGCCTTGGAGGGACTGGACGATTAGTGCCTATAATGACAATAAGCGATTTGACCAATTTACTGTCGAGCAGTTAGCAGGAGACCAGATTGAAAATGCTACTACAGAGCAAAAGGTAGCTTCTGGTTTTAATCGTAATCACGGTACGACTGATGAAGGCGGTGCAATTGATGAAGAGTATCGCGTCGAGTATAACGTTGATCGTGTTAAAACAACTTCTAATGTTTGGCTCGGGTTAACTATGGAGTGCGCTCAGTGTCATGATCATAAATATGATCCAATTTCACAGAAAGAGTATTATCAGTTTTATGCTTACTTTAATATAAACTCAGATAAGGGGATGCAGACTCGAAACGGCAATTCTGCTCCCGTGATTAAGGTTCCTAGCATGATGCAACGTAGTGAGTTGAAAAATCGTAGAAACGAATTGGAGCTTTTGAAGTCAGAAAAAACAAAGGTTGCCCCGACTTTGCAAGAAATGGATGAGTGGATTGCTGATAACCGTGCATCTGATCTACCTGAACCGCCGGAACTGGCTGGCTGGCATTTCCTTGGCAGTTTTGGAGCAAAAGACAGCAAAGAAGCATTCAATAAGGACTATGGTCCTGAGAAGAATATTGATTTAAAAAAGGAGTATGAGGGCAAAAAATGGGAAAGCCGAAAGTATGAGGATGGCAAGGTTCATACAATTGGGTTGCCTGAAAAAAGTGCTTCTTATTTTTATCGTGTCATAAAGTCACCTTCCAATCAGAAGGTGAATGCATCCTTTGGTAGTGATGACGCTATAAAGGTATTTTTAAATAAAAAACAAGTCTTAGCAAAAAACGTTAACAGAGCACCTGCAGCTGATCAGGAAAAGGCGGTATTGAGTCTTGTTAAAGGTGACAATCAATTTTTAATCAAAATTGTAAACAATGGAGGGCAGGGTGGATTTTACTTTAAGTTAGGAGGATCAAGTTTGCCTGATGAAGTCCTGGCAAATCTTAGACAAGATGTTTTAAACAAAGAGCATTTAACCAAGTTGCGAGAATATTATAAGAAATCGGTGTGGCCTCTGGGTAGGGAGTTAGATGGAAAGATCAAAGCTGCTGAGAAATTAGTAAGCGACTATGACAAGTCTATTGTTACTGTTATGACTATGGGCGATTTAGATAAGCCAAGAAAAACTTATATATTAGATCGTGGCCATTACGCTTCTCCTATTAAGGATGAAGAGATTTTTCCAAATGTACCAGCTACATTGCCTTCACTGCCCAAAGGGTCTCCTAAAAGACGATTAAGTTTGGCCAAGTGGATTGTGGATGATGATCATCCATTGACTTCACGTGTAACTGTGAATCGATATTGGGCCATGCTTTTTGGCTCTGGATTAGTCAGTACCGTGGCGGATTTTGGTACTCGAGGTGCTCTGCCAAGTCACCCTAGCCTACTAGATTATTTGTCACGTGATTTTGCAGATAGTGGATGGAATGTTAAACGTATGTTTAAACAAATATTAATGTCTGCAACCTATCGTCAGACTTCTGCGGCGACTCTAGAAAAGATTGAGAAAGATCCTGAGAATTTATATCTGTCTCGTGCGCCACGTTTTCGGCTCCAAGGGGAATTCATTCGAGATAGTGCTCTATCCGTGAGCGGGATTTTGAATGACAAATTGGGTGGGCCAAGTGTGAAACCTTATCAGCCTCCTCGTATCTGGAATGAAGTCGCACTTAATGGAGGTTTGTTTTACAAGCGAGATGATGGTCCAAAGCTTTATCGTCGTTCTATGTATACTTATTGGAAGCGATCTGCTCCGATGCCTAGTATGGTAGCCTTTGACGCGCCTACGCGTGAAAAATGTGTGATTCAGAGACCTCGTACCAACACTCCAATGCAAGCTTTGGTGACGATGAATGATGTTCAATTTGTTGAAGCTGCTCGAGTCTTTGCTCAGCGAATAATACAAAAAGGTGGTGTAGATTTTGATTCCCAACTTGATTATGCATTTTTACTTGCGACTTCTCGTCCTGCAGATGACTTGCGCAAGCGTGTTTTTCGAAATCTTTATAATAGTCAGTTAGAAGAATTTAGTTCAGATAAAAAACGAGCGGAAGATTTGCTGAAATTTGGTGAGGCAAAACGTAATGGAGCTATTGACTTGGCTCAGCACGCAGCATGGACGACAGTTGCGAGCGCTATACTTAATCTTGATGAAGTGTTAACCAAGGAGTGAAATATATGATACCTTTACTTAATTCAGATCATTTGTTGGATCGGCGGAAGTTTTTAAACATTGGTGCCCGTGGAATGGGGGCGTTAGGTTTGGCATCTCTAACCCAACCTGAAATTTTGAGTGCAGCCAGTCGAGGATCTTTGACTGAACCACATTTTAAACCCAAGGCTAAAAGGGTGATTTATTTGTTTTTTTCAGGTGGCCCTTCACATACTGATATGTATGACTATAAGCCAGCCATGAAGAAAATTCATGGTATTGAGTTACCTGATTCCATTCGTAACGGTCAGCGTATTACTGGTATGACATCTGGTCAGAAGTCGTTTCCATGTGTTGCTCCCATGTTTGAGTTTAAACAGTACGGACAAAGTGGTGGCTATTACAGCGAAATTTTGCCCAACATTGCTTCAATTGCTGATGAAATGACTCTTATAAGAAGCGTTAATACTGAGGCTATCAATCATGATCCGGCGATTACCTATATTAATACAGGGACACAACAGTTAGGTCATCCTAGTATGGGAGCTTGGTTGAACTATGGATTAGGTAGTCCTAGTGATAATTTACCTGGTTATATAGTTATGATTTCAAAGGGCAGAGGCGGCAGTCAGGCCCTTTACTCTCGATTATGGGGTAGTGGTTTTTTGCCTTCTAAACATCAGGGTGTAAAATTTCGTAGTTCAGGTGAGCCAGTATTGTATTTAAACAATCCACCAGGGATTAATCGAGATTCTCGTCGTGCTATACTTGATAGTATTAATGCAGTTAACCAAGCGAAATTTGAACAAACTCAGGATGCGGAAATTCAGACTAGAATTGCCCAATATGAAATGGCATTTCGCATGCAGGCAAGCGTGCCAGATTTGACCGAACTAAAGTCTGAGCCTGATCATGTGTTTGATTTGTATGGTAAAGAGTCTAAGACTCCAGGGAAATTTGCATATAACTGTATTCTAGCGCGTCGAATGTTAGAGAGAGGTGTTCCTTTTGTGCAGTTATTTCATCGAGGTTGGGATCAACATGGGAACTGTCCTCGAGATGTTCGACGTCAATGTGAGGATGTTGACCAGCCTGCTGCAGCTCTTGTTCGTGATCTTAAGCAGAGAGGGATGCTTGATGATACTGTGGTTATTTGTGGTGGGGAATTTGGTAGAACGATTTATTCACAAGGCAAACTTACTAAAGACAATCATGGGCGAGATCATCATGGCCGATGTTTTACGATGTGGATGGCAGGTGGCGGTATACGAAAGGGTCATGTACATGGAGAGACGGATGATTTTAGTTACAATATTGTTCGTGATCCAGTTCATATTAATGATCTCAATGCGACTGTCTTGCAATGCTTGGGCATAGATCACGAGCGCTTTACCTATCGTTATCAGGGTTTAGATCAGCGCTTGACGGGAGTTCAAGGAGCTAGAGTTGTGAATCAGATCTTGGCCTGACTTTCCATGTCGTGAATAATTCGTTTCCGATTCTTTTTTGATTGGTTAGTTCGAGATTCGACACTTTGGTTAAGTGAGAGAATCCGGTTCCGTCTACAATGGTTGGTGCGTCACGTCCTCCCAGAAGGCTAGGGCAAATGGTAAGATGTAATTCATCCACCAAACCTAGGCGTATCAAATCAAAGTTGAGTTCTCCTCCTCCTTCGCAAAGTACGCGTTTTGAGTTCCATTTTTGATAGAGATATTTAAGTGCTTTATTCAATAAAACTTTTTTATTTCCGTAGACTAATACTTCGTCTGCCACTTTCCTAAGATTAACTAAATTATTTGCTGAGGTTAGTTTAGAGACAAAAATTATGATTGGAGAATTACGATTCTGGAAAATTGATGCATTAGGACTGATCGATCCAGATCCACTGATTAATACTCTCAAATTTTGTTTATTCAATCCGTTCTTAATTCGCTGTTGTTCGTATTTTTTTCCACCTGCATCCATTGTGATATTCCCTGATGCGATTGTTTTTGCACCGCACATTACTGCATCTACAGTGGCACGAAGTTTAAGCATGTTGTCGTAGTCGCGTTTGGTGCCAAGCGAGATCAACCGGCGACTTGTGGAAGCAATCTTACCATCAGCCGACATTGCCATATTAATTAGTACAAATGGTCGTTCACGCTTCATAGGTGTAAAAACATCGCGTCTCCATAACTAAAAAATCGGTAACGTTTTTCGATTGCCTCAGCATATGCCTGCATAATTAGTTTTTGTCCGGCTACATCGCCTGGATCAGCGAATGCACTAATCAGCATTAGTAATGTTGATTTTGGTAAATGAAAATTTGTAAGCAATGCATCCACGATTCGAAAATTATATGGGGGGTGAATAAAAATATTTGTACGATTATTTTGTGGCCTTATTAAGCCATTTTCGTTTGCTGTAGACTCGAGAACACGCATGCTTGTTGTTCCGACTGCCACAATACGATGCCCCTCTTGTTTAGTTTTTTGAATGGCATTTACAGTATCAGTTGATATTTCAAACCATTCATCATGCATTATGTGGTCTTTAATTAAATCGGACTCAACCGGTTGAAATGTGCCTGGGCCAACATGAAGTGTTACTTCTGCTATGCCGATTCCCTTAGCCTTTAATTTATTCAGGAAAGATTCTGTAAAGTGCAAACCAGCAGTAGGAGCAGCAACGGATCCTTCATATTTAGCATAGACGGTTTGGTAGAGTTCACGATCAGCAAATGTGTCCATTTGTTTGCGTTCAATGTAAGGAGGCAAAGGTGTTTCTCCAATTTCGGATAGTATTTTTCGTACATCCAATGCGTCAGGCCATTGTAAAAGGTATTTGCCAGTATCATTTTTATCCTTAATAACCATCCAATGATTAGTGGGCTTACCATGAAGATCGTG
>JAYZHR010000274.1:0-7190 GCA_036166355.1 Verrucomicrobiota bacterium
ATGATTAAGGGGCTAACATGCTCTTAAATAAATAGTTGAAGCCTGTAAAGGGGGGGTATAGTTTTGATTGCTCCGTTTTTTTAATGAAATGAAAAGGAACGCTTTCTATTCCTATAAAAGAATCTACGCATTCACGTTAATCGAACTCCTTGTGGTTATCGCAATAATTGCCATTTTGGCGTCTTTACTTTTGCCTGCATTAGCTCGAGCAAAGGAGTCTGCCAAACGTACCAGTTGCCTAAATAACCTCAAGCAAATGGGCATAGCATGGCAGATGTATGCAGATGAAAACGACAACAAGCTTCCCTACAATCGAGACAAATGGGGGCAACGAACAGGGTACTGGCCGTGGGATGCGGGCATCAATGTCATGAGTATGATGAAAAGGCAGGGATTTGAGAGAAATATAATGTATTGCCCTTCTTTTTTTGAGCAAAACACCGACGTTACTTGGAACTGGACCGGTCGGGATCGTCACACTGTGATTGGTTACGCGTTGACCATTCCTTGGGCGCCACGCGTGCAGGAGACCAACATCAATTACACCTTGTCCAGCCGCTCCATCAGGGTGAGGGGGGTGACGGTAAAGCCTTCACCGTCCGAACGCGTACTCACTGCGGATGCAACCATATCTTCCTCTTTGAACAATGGATTTGATAACGTACGAGGAGGTTGGTCAAAACCTCACAAAACGGCTCACCGTGACAATTCTGGAAGATTCCCCGATGGAGGGAATCTCAACTATCTCGACGGCCATGTTGCTTGGCAAAAAACCAAAATGGAAGGCCGCAAACTGGTCGGGATGGTCGAGCGAACTCAAGGCACACCTGTATTTTACTGGTAGACCCTTTTCTATAATCAGAGTTTAATCCCCCCCAGCGGTTGAATTGCCGTGGTTGGATGAAGACGCTTTATCTCGATATTTTCAGCGGTATTAGTGGCGACATGTTTCTTGGCGCTATGATAGATCTTGGTGTTGAGGCCGAGGTGTTAGAAACAGAATTATCCAAGCTGAATCTTGATGGATATTTAATTAATGTTTCGCGCAAAACCAAGGCTAACATCGATGGGGTAAAGTTTGATGTACATTTACTCCCGCAAGGGGGTGAATCCAAGCTGGAGACTTCAACTCATTCCCACGAGCATAGTCATTCTCATTCCCACGAGCATAGTCATTCACATTCTCATAGTCACGATAGTGAAGGTCACGGACATGAACGAAATTTTGATGATATTAAGAAACTCATAAACAAAAGCTCTCTTAGTTCATGGGTGAAGGAGAAGTCAGTTGCAGTATTTCGTCGAGTCGCTGAAGCGGAGGGTAAGGTTCACGGCTTGCCGCCCGATGAGGTGCATTTTCACGAAGTAGGAGCGGTCGATTCAATCGTGGATATTATTGGGGCCTGTATTGCTTTGGAGTTGCTGGGTAAGCCACTTGTTCTTGCGGCACCAGTGATTGAAGGGACTGGTTGGGTAGACTGTGCTCATGGTCGATTCCCAGTTCCGACAGCTGCAACACTTGAAATCCTTGCGGCACGAGGAGTCACGGTAAACCAGTGTGATGAACCGCATGAATTGGTAACTCCAACTGGTGCTGCTATTCTTGCTGAATTTGTTGACCGTTTTGAATTAATGAAAGGTATTATTCCGGAGCGGATTGGGTATGGGTTAGGGACGCGTGATATGCATACTCGCCCGAATGTTCTACGTGCTGTGGTTGGGCAATCGGATGTTTCTGCTACTGAATCCCTATCGCTCGATTGGGATTTTGATACTGTGACAGTACTTGAAACCAACCTTGATGATATTAATGCCGAGCATCTCGGCCATTTTGTTGAGACAACGCTCGAGGCGGGTGCATTGGATGTTTTTTACACATCAATTCAAATGAAAAAAAACCGACCGGGAGTACTGTTGACTGTGCTTTGCAAGGAGATTGATGCTGACAAGTTCAGTGAAAAGATACTTTGTGAAACTAGTGCATTTGGCGTGCGTCGCTGCAGTGTTCATCGACGCAAACTTCAACGTGACTATTGCATGGTTGATACGCCGATTGGTCAAGTTCAGGTCAAGATTGGGCGACTAAATGGCGAGATTGTTCAGGCTGCGCCTGAGTACGAATCATGTAGGGAAGTTGCTATGAAAAAAGGTGTTACCCTTAAACAGGTTTATGCTGCTGCTCAAAAAGCGATTGGGAATTAACAAGAGAATCATGGACGAAAAATTGCTCGAAATTATTTGTTGCCCAGAAACTCATCAGCCACTTAGGTTAGCTGGAGATGATGTGATTTTGGACTTAAACCAGCGTATAGAAGCAAATAAATTAGTTAATCAATCAGGGGAAAAGATAGGGCAAAAAATTGATGAAGGCTTAATCCGTGAGGACGGGAAAATTCTTTACCCAATTCGACAAAATATTCCAACATTGCTAGTTGATGAAGGAATTTTACTTGATCAATAGTTTAGGAGTTCAGCAGACGAACCACGCGTCCTTACCAGGGATATAACCTTTTTTGATTAATTCGGATTTAATTAGTTCTCTGGCGCCAGAAGCTCCAACCGCAATTATTAGCGGGATTCCCTCGGGAGATGGTAAGTCGTTTGGACAAATCACAGGGACTCCATGAATTTTTGAGCCGATTTTTTTTTGTGATACTTCGATTAATTTATTAACTTTAAAGTCCTTGTCTTGCAACCATCGTAGCCATGGTTTGCCGGTTTGGCCTGCTCCCCATAAATTAACTTTCTTTACATTTTTTAGTGGCCCATCAAGTAGGTGAGTTCGTCGGCAGCGGTCAAAAGCTTCTGGAGAGTATCGAGGGTCTTTGCGGGTTAGTCTGTTATTTGAATCAATCCAATCTAAAAGTACTTCTTCAACTTTCTCAGCTTGTAGACCTTGTCCAAGGGCGCGAAGGCATAAGTCGTAATCTTCTGGCCAATTCCCTTTAAGATAACCTAGCTCCAATACTTCGCGTTTGGCCATTAGCGTTGGATTAACAATCGGCAATTCAACAAAGCGCATTGCGGTAATCTCATCTGGTTTTGTTAGGCTATTACTCCATTTCTCATATCTTTGCATGGAGTCAACAGCTAGACCATTTCTATCAATGATTTTTACTTTGCATCCTACGATATCGGCCTTGGTTCGATGCAATAGTTCAAATTGTTTTTCTAGCCGGAGAGGATAAGAAAAATCATCGGCATCCATGCGGGCTATCACCGGGGCATTCGCTTCAAGTGTGCCTCGGTTGGCAGCAGCGCAAATTCCTTCCGATTCTTGCTGAACTAAACGTACTCGTGGATCAATGATTTTTTTGATGATTTCAGCACTGCCGTCGGTAGAACCGTCATCAATGATAATCAACTCAATTTCTTTAAAGCTAGATTGGAGGATGGAAAGAGCTGCGCGTTCGACGGTTTTAGCCGCATTGCGAACTGGAAGCACCACGGAAATTAAAGGTGCTGGCACTTTATTAGAAAGAATTTATTTTTTCTGTTCAGGTTTGGACTGTTTGTTTTCCTCTGCAGGAATAAATCCCATTGAGGCAGAGTTGACGCAATATCGAATTCCTGTTGGGTTTGGACCATCATTAAAGACGTGGCCCAAGTGTCCGTCACATTTCTTGCAGGTTATTTCAGTGCGAATCATTCCGTAGCTGCGGTCGATTGTTTCATCAATGGTATTTTCCTTAGCTTTAAAAAATGCCGGCCAGCCGCATCCAGAATCATATTTGGTAGTTGAGTCAAATAGAGCCGTACCGCAACCCTTACAAGTATAGGTGCCTTCTTTAAAGTGGTGATCAAATTTTCCTGTGAAAGCACGCTCTGTCCCTTTTTGGCGAAGAATTCGGTATTCTTCAGGATTCAGTATAGCTCTCCATTCTGCATCGGTTTTCATAATTTTTTTTGAAGATTGAGGTTTGGTAATGGGTTCGAACTGGGGTTGAGGCTTGATTTTGACGACAAGATTGGTGTTGGTTTTTGATACTGAAGTTGTGCTTTCATTTGAATTATTTTCATTTTCTGGGCTGGTGAGTGAGTCGTTCAAAGCAGTATTCTCATCGGTTGTTCCGGATTCAATCGAAGTAGCTTGTTTTACTCCGCAACCTGTCATTAAGCCGGCGAGTATTATGGTGCAAACCTGAAATTTCATGGACAAAGTCTAGGCACATTCATCCACTTTGCCCAAGGGAAATTCGCGCAAAATTTAATGTGTTTTCGCTTTGAACATTCGCAAGTAGTTCTTAGCCTATTGGCCATTAAATTTATAATGACTCAGAGAATTATTATTATATCTTTCGCGATCATCCTCATAGCAGCTTCAGGATTTGGTCAGGGGACCACAGCGGACTACGAGCGTTCAGCCAAAATACGTCAGCTTTTTTCTGGTAAGGTATACAAGGAGACCATTAAACCTTATTGGTTTGGTGGGCATCATTTTTGGTATGAGACTGAGATGCGGGGGGAGCGTGAATATGTGCTTGTAAATGGAAGTAAGGGCAAGCGCCGAGTGTTTTCTAATAAGGAAGAATTTGATGAAGTGTTAAAGCGCCGTAAATCTCGGGCAGAGAAGTTGGTTAAAAAGGAGTTAGAAAAGAACCAAGTTGATTCCAAGGAGGCTTCATCAAAAAGTAGAACCAATTCAATAAAGAACGGTCCCATTTCACCGAATGGACGTTGGCGTGCTTTCATAAAGGATCATAACTTATTTGTTCATGATTTAATGGATGGCGCGGATATTCAGTTATCAAAAGACGGCACGAATCAGCACGCTTATCAACAGCCATTTTTTTGGTCTCCGGATTCGAAGTACATTGCTCTTATGAAGCGTCGAGAGGTTAAGAGCCGTCAGGTGCATTACGTCGATTCAGCTCCAGATGATCAGCTCCAGCCTAAACATTTCACGCGCAGTTATGCTAAGCCAGGTGATCCAATGCCGACACAAACTGTACATGTATTTCTTGCGGGATGGAACAGTCGCCACTTCACAGCCGAACCTACGTTGGTGAAGGATCCTTTCTCGACTCGAAGGCCGGCTTGGCGCCCGGATTCGAGTGGGTTTCTTTTTGAGCACATAGAGCGAGGTTTTGGAGCACATCGTATAATTGAGATTCAAATTCCATCGGGAAAAACCCGAGCATTGATTGACGAGACAGCTGAGACTTTTATAAACGTATTTCAGAAGGGATATCGAAAGGATCTAGATGGCTTTAAAGAAATTATCTGGCGTTCTGAACGTGATGGATGGAATCATCTTTATCTCTATGATGGTCAGACTGGCGAAGTAAAGCATCAGATCACAAAAGGGAATTGGGTTGTTCGAGAAGTAATAGAGGTTGACGAAGGAAAAAGGCAGATTACGTTCAAAGCATCAGGGCGAGAAATGGGCATTGATCCGTATTATCATCATTACTATCGTGTAAATTTTGATGGAAGTGAAATGGTCAGGCTGACAGATGGCAATGGAACTCATTCTGTAGTTTTTTCTCCAGATAAAACGGTGTTAATTGATACATGGTCACGAGTTGATTTGCCACCTCGTCACTCGCTTCGTAAATCTAGTGATGGTTCACTTCTTTGCGAACTTGAACAATCTGATGCCAATGATTTATTTGCTGTGGGTTTTCGGGCGCCGGAACGTTTTGTTGCCAAGGACCGGGATGGAAAGTATGACATTCACGGTATCATTTGTCGGCCTAGCAATTTTGATCCCAATAAAAATTATCCGGTTGTTGAGGTGATTTACGCTGGACCACATGGTTCGTTTGTACCGAAAAACTGGAGATCACGTTATGGAATGTGGCGTCAGGAATTGGCAGAGTTAGGTTTTATTACGGTGCAAATTGATGGTAAGGGCACTTCAAATCGTGGTCGGGAATTCCAACATTTTGCCTACAAAAACATCAACGATGCCGGCTTTCCTGATAGAAAGAAATGGATGAGAGAAGCAGCTAAAAAATATTCCTACATGGATATTTCTAGAGTAGGAATCTATGGAGGATCAGCTGGTGGGCAGAACGCGATGGCAGCGATGCTTTGGCATGGAGATTTTTACAAGGCTGCTGCTGCTGATTGCGGGTGTCATGACAACCGTATGGATAAGATGTGGTGGAACGAGCAGTGGATGGACTACCCAATTGGGCCACACTATGATGCGCAGTCTAATGTAACCAATGCGCATCGGTTACAAGGCAAACTCTTATTAACTGTTGGAGAGCTTGATACTAATGTTGACCCCTCTTCTACTTATCAGGTGGTCGATGCGCTTATAAAGGCAGATAAGGATTTTGAATTTCTGATGGTTCCGGGAGCAGGTCATGGGGTGGGTGAATCAAAGTATGCGGCACGGAGAAGAATGGATTTTTTTGTTAGAAGCCTTCTCGGCGTTGAACCTAGATTGAAATGATTATTTGTAGTTTATATGAGAATTATTTTTGGTTTGGTTTATCATAAGTCAAATATTGCTTAAGACGGTTGTGCTTATGTATTTTGCTCTCTAGAGTGTGGTTTTCATGATTCGAATTTTACTCTTTTTTGTTTTCTTATTGGTGACGGCAGGTTCGGCGACTAGTAAAGATGCTGAAGAAAATGGTACACTGCGTGTATTTATTTTTGCCGGTCAATCCAACATGGTTGGTTCTGATTCTAAAGTGCAGGATATTAAAAACTTTCCACCATTTCTTGGGCTTGAGAAGGAACAAAAAAATGTAAAATTCGCTTACTTAATAGGACGTGAGAATAAGACTAGCAGTAATGGTTGGGTAGATCTGCAGCCAGTCAATAATACTGTTGGTCCTGAGTTGAGTTTTGCACGCAATGTGTCTCAAGCAATTGATGATCCGATTGCCATTATCAAGTGTGCTGCTGGTGGTACTCATTTAGGTGGAGATTGGAACCCAGACCAACCGATTGGTTTTAAAATGTATCCGCTGGCTCTTAAACTGGTTCGCGATTCACTAGCCGAATTAGCCCGTGATGGCATACGCTATCGAATTGAAGGTTTTATGTGGCATCAGGGAGAAAATGACATGTTTGAACAAAATTATATGCCTAATTATGGAAAGAATCTAAAAAACTTCATCCATAGATGGAGAACTGATCTGAACACGCCAAACTTGCGATTTTACATTGGTGAATTGTGTACAAAAACAATTTGGGGAATGGACTTGCGTCCTCGTATGTATGCTATC
>JAYZHR010000275.1:0-3953 GCA_036166355.1 Verrucomicrobiota bacterium
TGAGAAAGAGTAGGGCGATCAGAATTAGAGGCGGCATACGGTTAGCGTGATAGGTGGCCTGGATGAAATACCCGACCGATGCCCCAAGTATGCAAATAGGTCCAGCGATAAACATGGCCATGGTTAAGCAAATAAAACCTTCTATTGCGAAAAGTAGTATGCATATGGCGAGTAGGCCGCAGGATGACAGTGCTATAAGTAGGCAATGAAAATAACCACGTCGATAATGGCAGCTATGTAATAGTACTGTAAATACTCCTTGGACGAACGGTAGGCCAACGAATACTCCCAAGCCATAGTTATGAAGCACTTGCACTGCAGTAAGGAGCAAAAGCAGACAAGGCAGTACGGAAACACCAGCGGAAAAGAAAAAAGATTTCCATTTTGTTCGTGGGACAAGTCTTGATACCCAGTTGGGTGGGGGCGGTTCATCAGCACTCCCAGAGATACGATTAGGCAACGCTGACAATGCCATAAAAAAAATCAAATTTATAAATGGAATGAAAAATAAACTGGCTAAGAAAGTTGGTGCTCCTATTGCGCGTAATCGCTTAACGGTCAAAAGAACTCCGATATAAATAAAAGGTAGCGCCGTAATCGATAGTATCAGTGCTAGGTCCTTTTTATTCTGTAAATCAGTTTCTGGTAGAAGGTATTGATATGGAAGCCAGGTTATAGAGAAAAAATAACCACTTATAATTCGATCTAAGTTCCACTTAAGAAAAAACAAGATAAAACCAGTGGATGCATATATGCCTCTGCCTACTTCTCCGCGCCATGAGAAGAGTTGTTGGAATATATTTTTAATCTTCTTCATATGCGCACTCGACTGAACATAAGCCTACGTGCGTTGTTTCGGAAATATTTTTTTATTTTAACTGATGCAAAAGGGTAAGGCAAAAAGCTTTACTAAATAGATTAACTAAAATAATGCTCGTTCTAGCAAATATGAATAAACTTATCTTAATTAGGAAAGAAATACTCGCAGCCTGTTTTTTTGTTTTGGCAGTCAGTTCTTTTGGTGAAGAGGTGAAATTAAAATCTGATGACCTGTTCCGTGTTGATCATCTTATGGAAATTGATGTTAAAATGTTGCCTTCAGATTGGGAGAAGCTTCGCAAGGAAAGTGACAGGAGCAATGCAAGTATGAGTCGTATTTTTGGCAGCGGTGCTTCAAGTGGTAATCGTTTTAATTTATACAAGGCTGAGATCAGTATAGATGGCACAATAATTAAAAATATAGGCATACGCACGAAGGGTTTTATAGGTTCATTAAATCCGGAACGACCGTCACTTAAGGTTAAGTTTGATGAATATGTGGATCAGTCTCCAATTCAGGGATTAGATCGCTTGACGCTAAACAATAATGTTCAAGACGTGTCTCTTGCCAGTCAGTTTCTAACTTATAAGTTATTTAATAAAGCGGGAGTGCCTGCTCCCAGAGTTAGCCATTGTAAGGTGACTGTTAATGGGGAGTATCTTGGTATTTATTCTCATGTTGAATCTGTGAGGGCTCCCTTCATAAAAAAACGTTATCAAAAATATTCAGGAGAATTATATGAAGGTACAATTTCTGATTTTTATCCTATTGCTGTTGAGAATATTGAGGCCAAGAACAGTTATACTAAGAAGAATCGAACTTTATCAAAAAAACTTGCTGAGGTTCTTGAAACGAAAGAGGGCTTTAATTTGGATGAGGTTAAGAAGTATATTAATCTAGAGAAATTTGTCAGGTTTTGGGCCATGGAGAGCCTTCTTGGTTTTTGGGATGGTTATACAAATAATCAAAACAATTATTATGCATACTCAAACCCTAATGATCAAAAGCGTTTCCATTTTATTCCATGGGGTGCAGATGGTGCATTTACGAAAGATCGTGGTCCCTTCAGTAGATTTGGAGGTGAACAGGATCAGCCTAGGTCAGTTTACAGTCAAAGTATGCTTGCAAATCGTCTTTTCCAAACTGATGAGGTCCAGGCGTTATATAGGAAAACGATGATTGATATTCTAAAAAATGTTTGGAATGAAAATGAAATTATAGATGACATTAATCGTATTCAGGCCCTAACTCGGACACATCTTCACAGTAGGCAAAACCGATTGGATGAAGGAGTCGATAAGTTAATCACATTTGTAGAGAGTCGTAGATCTGATATAGAACCAGAATTAGACGAATGGCCGGTTAGAGTTCAAAACGGGCCAAGGATCCCTAGGCATTCCGTTAAAGTTGGAGAGTTGATTGGTAATTTTAAGACCAAATGGGAAAATGAGAGGATCAGAAATGTAAGTGGTATAGGTAAAACCGATCTTGAGCTCAATCTGAATGGCAAAAAGATAACTTTGTCAGAGTTAGGATCTGTAGGGCAACCTGAAGAAATTCGGAGGTGGTTTGGTGGTAGAAGTTCTGGCCGTTCTAGAGTTCCTAGTCCCACTATTACTTTACAAGGTTTAAGCGAAGATGATGAAAAAGAGCTAACTGTGGTTCTTACTGTGAATCGCAATGACTTTAAATCGAATGAGGACTCTGTTTCATTTCGAGGTTCCCTTAGCCTTAGGGATTTAGATGGAGATCAAGAAGGCGATGCATTTAGGAGATTTATGTCGATGAAAAGTTTAGAGGGGGAATTAAAATTAACTGAGGCGGGCATGAATGAAGGCGATGCAGTCGTCGGGAAATTAAGGATGGAAGTAAAAGAAAGTCGTGGAGGATTTAATTTTGGTAATCGTGGTAGAAGAAGATAAATTTGATCAAAAAAAACCGTTGACCAAGGATTAATTGATCAACGGATTAATAATTTATTGAGTCAGTTTTTAACGCGGGCGACGATCTTGGTCTCCAGCATTTCCACGCCCAGCATTTCCACGCGGACGCCGTCGCTCTGATTGTCCGTCTTCACCTCGATCTGAAGGGCGCCTGTTTTGTCGTTCACCGCCTTGGAAGGATGGCCTGCCTTGTTGTCCGCTACGGTTTTGACGACCTACTCCGGATCCCCCTCGGCTGCCAAAGCTGGGGCGTAACTCGTCTTCGGTCAACTTGCCGTCTTTGTTTTTGTCTAGCTTCTTTAGCGCTGCGACAGCCCCTTTAATTTCATTGGAAGATATCTCGCCATCACCGTCTGCATCCAATGCTGCCATAATTGGAAACATTCGCATAAAACCACCAGACCCACCGGAACCTCCGCCAAATCCACGGCGATCGTCGCCTCTTTGACTTGTTTGTGGTCGACGTCTTGATGAACGTTCGCCTTCATTGCGTTCTGGGCGTTCACGATTGCGTTGAGATCGTTCTCCATCTGTTCGTGACGGTCTCTCTGGTCTTTCGCCTCGTTCACGGTCAGGTCGCTCTGAACGTTCCTGTGCTGTTGTTTCGTCTGCCAACATGCCAAGGCATGTGGAAGCCATGATTAATTTAAATATAAGTTTTTTCATTTTAGTGACGTTCTAATTGTCTTGGAAACGAATATTCTAGCAAAAAAGTTACAATTGAGGTTTGAGTTTATTTAAGTTTGCTTAATTTGCTTAATAGTTTTGTGTTTTTTTTCTGGCTAAAGGATACTTTTTCTCACTGATATATCTAAAATGAAAAATCAAATTTATACTGTTTTATTGTTGGCGTTTATAAATGGAGTGGTTGCTGCAGATTGGCCTCGTTGGCGTGGCGTCAATCATGATGATGTCAGTACAGAAACTGGTCTATTGCAATCGTGGCCTAGTGCTGGGCCAAAACGTATTTGGTTATCGCGAGATATTGGTATTGGATATTCTACACCTTCTATTTCAGACGGCAGGCTATTCATCCTTGGAACCAAGAATGGGAAAGAACAATTGTTTGCTAAGTCCGTTAAGTCCGGCAAGACCTTGTGGGAAGCTCCCCTAAATGATGAGTTTTCAAATAATTGGGGGAATGGACCGCGTGGCGCTGCAACCATAGACGGCGATATGGTGTTTGCTTT
>JAYZHR010000276.1:0-5875 GCA_036166355.1 Verrucomicrobiota bacterium
GGAGATCTTCTGTTGATATTACCGTTAAGGCAATCGCATTTGTTTGCTGTAGAGGCGTTGATAGAATGGAGAAAATGATAGACAACGTGGTTAGTACAATAAGAGATAATGAAGACCGTGTTTTATACGATATTACAGTCTGTGATTTGTTAACTGTTTTTCAAGATAGATTCATCTCAGTATTGAACAAGAATAACGTAATTTTAAAAGTTGAATCTATAGATGAATCAAGGCTGGATAATAGAGAGGCTGGTTTAGTTTTGCTCATAATTGAGAATCTTGTGAGTAATTCAGTAGATGCTTGCAAAAACGGGGGCGAGATATCTTTGCACACTCTTTATCCCGGAGTTATAAGAGTTTCTGATAATGGGTCTGGTCTGTCTAAAGATTTACAAGGTAAATTATTTCAAGCAGGAAGTAGCGCGAAAATGAAGGGGAGTGGGCTTGGTCTTGCGATAAGTAAACAGTTGGCAAATTCAATTGGAGCTGAGCTTCTCTTGGTGGAAACTAGTAAGAATGGTACGGTTTTTGAATTGTGTTTAGCTGCAGGTTTTAAATCAAATTAATGAACCGAGTTAAACACTCTTACTAATTGTTTTAGTGTTGAGTTCATGTTGCTTAAAGGGATCATGTTCTGGCCGTCGCTAGGAGATTTTTTTGGATTAGGATGCGTTTCAATAAAAACACCATCAGCACCAGCTGCAAGTGCTGATTTTGCTAAAACGGGAGCAAATTCACTTTGGCCAGCCGAGCTGTTCCCGCTTGCCCCTGGGAGTTGAACAGAATGTGTGGCATCAAACACAACCGGATATCCAAATGATTTCATAATGGGAATAGATCGCATGTCAGCAACTAGATTGTTATATCCAAAACTAGTTCCTCTCTCAGTTAATATAATTCTATTGTTGTCGGTATGATTGGCCTTGGATGAAACTTGGTTCATTTCGTTCGGTGATAGGAATTGACCCTTTTTTATGTTCACTATTTTCCCTGTGCTAGCAGCAGCGGTAATTAAATCAGTTTGACGGCACAGAAATGCTGGGATTTGCAATATATCAACAGATTCTGACGCTAATTTGATTTGTTGTTCTGAATGAACATCCGTAAGAACCGGAACATCAATTTTATCACGCACTTTTTTAAGTATATCTAATCCACTCTCTATTCCTGGTCCTCGCCTAGATTTCATTGAGGTCCTGTTAGCCTTATCGAAGCTAGCTTTGAACACGTAGGTTATTCCGAGAGAATTACAACTCCTCTTTAGTGAGCGTGCAATTTTCAGGCAAAGTAACTCCGATTCAATAACACATGGGCCAGATATTAGAAGAAGTCGTTTTGGACTTTTCAGTAATTGCCAGAGCTTTGATGGAGACATTGTTATTTAATATATGATGCGTTTAGTTGCTCGGATGGTATTCAATTCGAACTATCTGAGTGTCTTGGTTTTTGCCCCATGCGGTTCCCCATTCAATAAGATAGAGACATCCATCTGGTCCTACTTCCATATCCATAGGGCGCTTAAATGTCATTTTAGGGCAAAAACGCTCCATCTTACTAATGTTTTGATCATCATCGAGTTTGACATTAATTATCCAGTTTCGAGACCACTCATATATAAATAATGAATGATTCAATTCTTTTGGTAATTTATTCGGAGAATCCAAATTTTCATCGAAATAGTAAACAGGCCCTGCCATCGCAGTACGACCTCCGCCTGCATTTAGAGTCTGCCATTTAACTGACGGGAAATGTGCATAATAAATGAAAGCCGGTTGAGCAGGGGGCAAACCTTTGATGCCTGTATTGTTTGGGGAATTATTCATCGGCATCGCAGGCGAAAATAGATCGAGTGATTTTTTTGATTGAAAATCATATCTATTGTACGGTTTGTTATTAGCTATAAAATGAGGCCATCCAAAATTTCCAGCGCCTCGAGCTTGATTGATCTCATCGTAACCAGCTGGTCCGCGACCATCTCGACGCCCACCAGAATCCGGCCCTACTTCGCCCCAATAAAGAAATCCTGTTTTAGGGTCAACAGAAATACGAAATGGATTACGATTTCCCATTACGTATATTTCGGATCGTGCTCCATGATTATTGTCATCAAATAAATTCCCTTCTGGTATTTTAATGGAGCCGTCAGGTTGAGGTGTGATTCTTAATATTTTACCTCGTAGGTCATTTGCATTAGCTGATGATTTTTGCGCGTCCCAGGCAAAGCGACCATGTTGTTCGTCGATTGGGGCAAATCCATCTGAGGCAAAAGGGTTAGTGTTATCGCCAACCGATGCATACAGGTTGCCTTTGCTGTCAAAAGTTAAAGACCCTCCAGAGTGGCAGCACTCATCACGTTGTGTCTTGATGCGAATTAATTCTTTTTCTGAATCAAGGTCTATTTTGCCGTCTTTTAAGGTAAAGCGAGAAATCAGGTTATACCCTTTTTTCCTCGGCTTTCGATTAACATGTTCAATAACGGTTTTTGAATGTGCATAAAATAAATAAATATGATTGTTTTCAATAAAATCAGGGTCGAGAGTGATTCCAAGAAGACCATCTTCTAGGCCAGTGAAAACTTCAAGTTTACCAGCCATTTTTGTTTTATTTGTATCTGGGCTCCAATAATGAACTTCGC
Source organism: Verrucomicrobiota bacterium (assembly GCA_036166355.1). Lineage (GTDB taxonomy): Bacteria > Verrucomicrobiota > Verrucomicrobiia > Limisphaerales > UBA1096 > UBA1096. The sequence goes on from JAYZHR010000276.1 coordinate 2,636, forward strand.
CATTTCTTTGAGCAAAAAATACGCGGCCATCTTTAGAAACAGAAAGCTCCATTGGATCCTTTAGATTGTCTTCTGCTTGATCATCTCCGTTTAAGTCTATGTCTGAAACTAGAATGACTTTACGAAACTGACCATCTGATTGGGCTCCAGAAGGTTGTGGGGCAGCTATAATTAATTTAAATTCAAATATCAGTAGTAGAGCAAATAATGGGAGAATCTTAGCTTTAATCATCACTTAATATATATTTTAAACCAGAGGCCGGAAAAGTAGCTACCAAAGGTCGGCTGTCGAGGAAATTACAACAATGTTAGCGATAATTTGCCGGTGGATCGCCTCACAAATAATCCTCTTTGTCGAATTTGAATAATATTTAAAGTTACTTGATCGCCTGTTTTTTTGTTATGCAAAAACCGAGCAAGATCTATAATGTCATCATGTTTTTTTCCGTCTACTGAAGTTATAATTAAGCCTGGTTGAAGTTTGGCTTTTTGAGCTGGCGTCCCGTCGTCTACCTGACTAATAACAAAACCGTCTACTGTGTCGAAGTTTAAAGCATCAGCAAGTTCTGGGGTGATTTTTTTGAGTATAGCTCCAGTTTTTTGGCGAATTAATCCAGAATTGAAAACAGCTATTTCAGGTATTAATTTAACGGAGACTTCTCTTCTTTCATTGTTTCTAATGTATTTAATCAATACGTCTCTTTTTTTGCCGAGCCCAACTAAACTGCTTGCAATATCAATGAATGAATCCATTTTTTTTCTATTTAGTTCAATTATTTGATCTGCAGCTTCTAACCCCGCATTATCAGCAGGGCTGCCGGGCTCAACTTGAGTTATTTCGGGAGGATTTGTGTTTGGGTTAATAGTCGCGCCAAACCAATTATCATCTAAAAATTCTGGAGTAAAAAAACTGGATAATGATTCGTTTACCCGTTTTATTGGTATTGCAAATCCGATACCTTGTCCTTCTTTAAGAACTGCCACATTGATGCCAATAATCTGACCATCAATATTAATTAAAGGTCCACCACTATTGCCTGGATTTATTGAAGCATCTGTCTGAAGCCAATCTGGTATTTCTAGTTTTTCTCCAATATTTGTAGTGCGACGGCTTTTTGAACTCAATATGCCTTTACTGACGGATCCTCCCAACCCGAATGGATTGCCTAAGGCCATTACAGTTTCGCCTAAAAGCAAGTCATCTTCTTGGGCAAACTCTGCTGCTGGAAATATTTGCCCATCCTTTTCAGGTATAATTTTCAACAGTGCAATATCAGTCGATATGCTGCCAGCAACAGCTCTTGCCTTATATACTTGGTGATTTCCGTCCTCGTCAGTTAGTTTTACCCATATTTCATCGGCATCTCGAACTACGTGCACGTTCGTTAATATATGTCCAAATTGACTTACAATTACGCCAGATCCGGCGCTTTCTTGTGGTGGCAATTCCTGAGAATAAGGGGTCCAGTTGTCTCGCCACCAGTCGTATAGGTAGCCAACTCTTTGAACTCTAGTTTTAGTTGCAATATTCACCACGCTTGGCATTACTTTAGTAACTGCTTTAACAGTAGTATTAAAGCGTTGGCTTTCCTGTTTCGCTCCTAAAAGTAACGGAGAGTTGGCCAGGTAAATTGTAGCTAAAAATAAATATAATAAATACTTAGTACTCATATTGTCCTTATTTATGACAGTTGTCCTGTTAGTCATGTTCATTTCAATTCGGAAATTGCAAATAACTTATCCACAATAGTGTCAAATGGCTTGACGCATAAACCTGTTTTGTTTGGGATGAGGCCCATGACTTTTCGTTTAGTCCTTCTTAGTTTAGTTGCTTTTTTAGCATTAGGCAGCTTCGGATGCGTAAATACACCCGTTGGCAATAAAGTCGGGGTTCCGCTGACTCGAGACAAGATTATAAGTCGATATGAGAGACCATTAGATCAAATTTTAAATTCGGCTCGAGAAGTGCTATCTCGAACAGGCACGGTAACTAATGATGATGTTATCACAAAAACGCTTACAGCTCGAGTTGATAAGAGAACGGTTTATGTAACCGTTAAGGAAGTAGAGCCGCTTGTCACTGAAGTTGTGGTTCAGGCTAGATCTTCTCGTGGAACAGGGGACTTAACTATGGCATCTGAGATAGATAAGCAAATAGCACTTGGACTTGTTCTTCCTCAGAACTAATAGAATTTCTATTTCAAACCAAGATCTTCATCACGTCGTTCTAGTTTGAGCGGCGTGTTTTTTTTCTTAACTGAACGGAATTCTAATGATAAATGCATGATTCTTCTTTTGGCTTTTTCTGCTGTTGCGCTAATTGGGTCAATTTCGATTATCCGGCTCAAAGTAGATTTTGCCTCTTCGATGGTTGTTCCTGATTTCACTTGAATATCAACAATTTTGTTCAACCAGGCTGCATGTTGGGATTTGCTTGATCCCGACATGCTGATTAGTAATTCATATTGCTCAATTGCTAGTGGCCATTCTTTTGTTTGAACACAATAATATCTAGCCAGTTCTTCGCGATTTATAATTGAGTTTGGATATTCCTTTACTCTCCTTAAACACTCAATAAGAAGGTTTTCATTGTCCTCTGATTGTTTTTTAGATTCAGGGAAATCAAGGGGTTCGTTTTCATAGTCTTTTGATAAGGATTCTTTGACTAGATTTTGATAAGTATCATTAATATTAGACTCTTTAGTTTTTGACTCATTGTAAAACTTCATAGACGCAATACGCTGCTGGGCAAGCTGTGCGGCTTTTGTGTCCGGATATTCTGTGCAAATTCTTTCTAGTGATTGTCGAGCTCCATTATTGTCGTTGAATAGTTTTATTTGCCAGTCAGCTAACTTATTGAAAACAATTGGCAAATGGTATCTTATCTGTTGTGAATTATTTAATATTATATTTAGAGTTTCTTTTGCTGAATCAAAATCCAGATAATCTTCAGCTTGTATTTCAGCCTTGAGCATTAAGCCGTCAAAATCTAGAGGGTACTTTTCAAGCTGGAGATCAATAAGGTGGAGAGACTGATTATAATCACCTTGATTGCGACTTGATTTTGCCGCCCCATATATAGGGCGATCTTCAATTTCATTTGGGTTACCAGTAAATATACTCCCGAATGGAGCGGCAATCTTCTCTGCTATTAATGGAGTAAGAGTAAGTGCTAAGAATACAGCCGAGGGGAGTACAATAAAAAAAAGCAGCATCAGAACCTCTGTTCCCGAAGCGTTT
>JAYZHR010000277.1:0-12336 GCA_036166355.1 Verrucomicrobiota bacterium
ATCAATTAATAAAAACATACGAATCTGAGCTGCCCAAATACACATGCCCTTCTGACTAAATCTACTGGTCCTCATCTGGGCGTTCAGGCAGTCTCTGGGGCTAATGAAACATACATCATATCTATTCGTTACCGCTCTACTAGTTAGCTGCTCAACAACAGACCAAAAGAGCATATCGACCAGCAGCGTAAGTCCCCCGAAAAATCCAAAACCATTATTTAACGGCAAAACATTCGATGGATGGGAGGGTAATATGGATTTTTTTCGCATTGAGGACGGAGCAATTGTAGCCGGCCGACTTACTGAAAAAATTCCAAATAATGAATTTCTATGCAGCACTACGGAATATGAGGATTTTGACTTGTATTTAAAATTTAAAATCATCGGATCCCCGCAAGCCAATGCGGGCGTACAATTTCGAACCAAACGCATACCGAACCACCATGAAGTTATCGGATTCCAAGCTGACATCGGACAAAAATATTGGGGTGCCCTCTACGATGAATCACGGCGTCGCAAAATACTTGCCGGGCCACCCGCTGAAGATATCCCCAAAATAGCCAATATCAACGGATGGAACGACTACCGCATCGTTGCTCGCGGCAACCATATCCAGCTATTTCTAAACGGCCATAAAACAGTGGATTATACTGAAGAAGATTCAACAATCGCGAAAAACGGCGTAATTGCACTTCAAGTTCACAGTGGACCTGCATGCGAAATTTGGTACAAAGACATCCAAATTATAAAATATCGTTAAAACGAAAAAGATTGAGCATCAAGGAGCTTTCTTTTTAACAGCTCTTTTAGCTTTTGAAGCGCCTACATTTGTTGACATATAATCAAGATAATTAATCACTGATTCTCGCATTTTATTCCTAGGAACAATGGCGTCAATCATCCCGCGGTTCATGAGAAACTCTGCGGTCTGAAAACCCGGTGGTAATTCTGCCTGAGTGGTATCCTTAATTACACGTGGGCCTGCAAAACCTATCATGGCCCCTGGTTCAGCAATAACTAGGTCCCCAACACTTGCATAGCTTGCCATAACACCAGCAGTAGTAGGATGCGTGAGCACACTGATATATGGCAGTTTGGCTTCTGCATGATATGCCAATGCTCCACATGTTTTCGCCATCTGCATCAAACTAAACATTCCCTCGTACATACGAGCTCCTCCACTGGTCGAAATAATAATAACAGGAATTTTGTTTTTAGTACCAGCCTCTATCATTCGAGTTAGTTTTTCACCCACCACAGATCCCATCGAACCGCCAAGAAAAGAAAAATCCATTATACCTATGGAGACCTTATGCTGACCCATTTGACATAATCCTGTAATTACTGCATCTGATTCACCAGTTTTCCCTTGATATTTCTCAAGTTTAGAGGAGTAAGATTCCACGCCAGTGAACTCTAAAACAGCTACACTGGTCATCCCAACATCCAACTCCTTGAATGTATTCTCATTAATTAATGATGCCAAACGCAACCGAGCGGAAATAGGAAAATGAAACCCACAAGATGGGCAAGTCTTTAGATTCTCATCAAGATCCTTGTCAAAAATCAACTCAGCGCACTTACCACATTTAGTCCATAATCCTTTAGGAATATTTTTTTTACGAGAAGTGCTTTCTCCAAACTTTAGTTTCGCTGAACCACTTCCAGGCTCAATAGAAGCTGGACTGATTTCCGAATCAACTGTTTCAAGTTTAGGCTCAGTTTTTGAGAATTCATTTAGATCGGACATTTTAATCAACTAACTAACTAGCAAAACAGAACAAAATCATTATTAAGGCACAATAAACTCTATCACTCACAATCAACGAACTCACCCGCCTTCCAAACTAAAACTACTTTAAAGGCGCACCGAGGAACAGTAACTAACCCATAGGCTACAATACAAGGTAATCACTAATTAATTTTATTCTTAAGTATTTCAAACTAATACTTTCACAAGAAAAAACCCCAATAATACTAAAAGTCATATCAGCCTATTAAAAACTAACTAATTAACTAAACGAAAAACAACTAAACTAAATGCTGGTAAATTTATTGATAAAGAATATTTCATTTCGCCACATGCTTCGGTAGTAAACTGCATATCTGAACTGCTAACTGTATTCCCACCACCGTAAACTGAACTGTCACTGTTAAGTGTCTCCTCCCATGCTCCCGATTCAGACATAACTACTGGATAATTACTATAATTATGCATTGAAAAATTGGCTGCGACTAAAACATGCTCGGATTGACTCCTGTTTTTTCTAATAAAAGAGAGGACTAGTTTTTCTTTGTCGCAGCAATTTACCCATTGAAAACCAGCGGTATCATAATCTAATTCCCACAGTGCTGACTGTTCTTTATAGAAACAATTCAAATCATGCACCCATCTTTTCAAACCTTGATTCAATAAGCAATTTTTTAGCAGTGCCCAATCCAATTCCCGATCCTGATTCCATTCTTTTTTTTGGCCTATTTCACTTCCCATAAATAACAGTTGTTTACCAGGGAACATCCATTGACACCCGAACAACAACCGGAGGTTGGCTAAACGCTGAAGATCTTCCCCTGGCATTTTTTCATACAACGATCCTTTCATATGAACTACTTCATCATGAGAAAGCGGCAATAAAAAATTCTCATTATAATGGTACAGCATGGAGAAAGTCATATTATCAAAATAACGCTTACGGCCATCAGGATTCTGCCTGAAGAAACTTAAATTATCATGCATCCACCCCATATTCCATTTGAGTGAAAACCCTAATCCCCCATTACTCGAGGGCCCAGAAACTTTCGGCCATGAAGTTGATTCCTCTGCAATCATCACCGTGCCAGGATATCGCGCAAGCACCTGACGGTTCACATTCTTCAAAAAATCGACAGCCTCTAAGTTTTCCCTACCTCCATATTTATTTGGAACCCACTCTCCTGCTTTTCTGGAATAATCAAGATATAACATTGAGGCCACCGCATCAACACGAAGGCCATCAATATGAAAACGATCAAACCAGTACAATGCATTGGAGGTAAGAAAGTTTACAACCTCATTACGACCATAATTAAATATGAGAGTCCCCCAGTCTGGATGCTCACCCAATCTTGGATCTTCATGCTCATAAAGCGCCTTACCATCAAAACGAGACAAAGCGTAATCATCCTTGGGGAAATGTGCTGGAACCCAATCAAGAATCACTCCAATACCAACTGCATGAAACGCATCAACTAAAGCTGCAAAATCATCTGGAGTCCCATAACGACTAGTAGGAGCATAAAACCCGGTAACTTGATATCCCCAAGAAGGATAATAAGCATGCTCAGCTATAGGCAGAAATTCAACATGGGTGAAACCCATATCTAAAACATATTCAACTAATTCCGTGGCTAATTCTTTATACGAATAAGATTCAACATCATTATGCTTACGCCACGAGCCAAGGTGCACCTCATATATACTCATCGGAGACTCAAGCGGATCTTTAGCACCCCTTTCATCCATCCAAGATCGATCATTCCAATTAAAATTAGACGTATCCCAAACTATTGCTGCATTCTTTGGAGATTGCTCAAAAAAACGACCCATCGGATCTGTTTTTTCAACCAGCTCATCATCCGCATTTAATAGACAAAATTTATAGTGAGCACCTTGGCCAATCTCCGGGATAAAACCAGCCCATATGCCCGAGTCGCCTTGAACCTTCAAAACATTCACCGCTGGATCCCAGTCATTAAAATCCCCAACTACACTTACACTTTTCGCATTCGGTGCCCAAACGGAAAAAACCACACCATGAGTATCATTAATTACTCGAAATTGAGCCCCCAATTTATCATAGAGTAAATTTTCTTTACCCTCTTTGATTAATTGCAAATCTGAATCTGAAAACAAAGTCACCTCTAGTTAATAATTATTATAACTGTCATAATGCACCCCGACATGTTGGGAATACCTTCAGTCAGGATCAAGAATGAAAACACTTTCGCTTTACCAAGCTCAATCAAGAAGCGAAACTTCCCTCAGCCTATGAGCATAACAACTAAAAGCGGGGACACTGGAGAAACCGGGTTAATGTTTTCTAAACGAACACGGAAAGACGACCCCCGCATATGCGCTTGCGGCAATGTTGATGAGCTTAATGCCGCTATTGGCCTAGCAAAAGCACAACTATTCAAAAACAATATACATGATCAATTAGACACCATACAAAGAACACTAATAAACTTAATGGGAGAAATTGCCACTACACCTTCTGATAAAGCAAAATATGCAAACAGTGCATTTGAAAAACTAACCACATCAAACATCAAAATGCTAGATGAGTGGATAAACACGATAGAGTCACAAGGTCTGACGTTTAAAGATTGGGCAATCCCTGGAAATAATATTCAATCAGCACAACTTGACTTTGCTAGAACGGTTTGTCGCCGAGCAGAAAGAAGCATCGTAAGTCTATTGGATCAAAAAAATAATGAAATATCACAACCGATTATTTATCTAAACCGCCTGTCAGACCTGCTTTGGCTAATGGCTCGATCCGTGGAACACCCTCAAAAATCAGACCCCATAACCTGATTCTAAAACGAACTAATAACTCCTAAAAACTTGAAAGTCTTTCGTTCAATCCGTGCCTTACAGCACAAAACTAAATCTCACCACAACAAACATGTCGTAGTAGTCCCAACAATGGGCAATCTTCACGAAGGACACTTAAGTCTTATCAAAAAGGCTCGTTCCATTGCCGGTAAAAATGGACTGGTTATTGTAACAATTTTCATCAATAAAACACAATTCAGCCCTGAGGAAGATTTGAACAAATATCCAAGGACCATAAAAGATGATCTGCATCATTGCCAACAACTAGACGTAGATATTGTCTTCACTCCTAAAGACAAAGACATGTACAAAACAAAGCACAGTTCGTTCGTCGTGGAAGAAATCCTCAGCAAGAGAATGGAAGGCAAATCTCGACCAACTCATTTTCGAGGAGTCACCACAGTAGTTGCAAAATTATTCAACATCATTCAACCAAATGTTGCTATATTCGGCGCAAAGGATTGGCAGCAGGCAATTATTATTAAGCACATGGCAAATGACTTAAACTTCCCTGTTAGAGTTGTTATTACTCCAACAATTCGAGAGAAAGATGGCCTAGCAATAAGTTCCAGAAATAATTATCTAAACAAAAATGAACGAGAGGAAGCTATAGTGCTAATTAAAACAATCCGACTAGCCAGACAAATTGTCCGAGGAAGACTAACGCCAATTTCAAGTAGTTTACTTACAAGAAAGCTTGAAAAAAAAATCAATTTATACAAATCAGCAAAACTTGATTATATAGAATTTTTCAATCCGAATACATTGGAGTCTGTTAAACGAGTAGAACGAGGAACCCACATGGCTCTAGCAGTTTATTTAGGCAAAACACGTTTAATTGATAACAGCAGATTATAAGAAAAACATAAATTAATAATAATGGGTAATTCTCCAAAAAAATTTGACTTCATAGTGCTTGGAAGCGGGATTGCTGGGTTAACATACGCTCTTAAGGTCGCTCATGCAGGTAAAGTCGCAATCATAACAAAAAAAAATCGAACCGAATCTAACACAAATTACGCCCAAGGTGGAATTGCAGCAGTAACTAGCGAGGAAGACTCTTTCGACAGCCATGTGCATGATACCTTGAATGCTGGGAACGGACTATGTAAAGAAGAGATAGTTCGCAACATAGTTGAAGAAGGACCTGATCGAGTTAAAGAATTAATCCAACTCGGCATGAAATTTTCCGAAAAAAAAGACGAAAACGGGCAAGATAAACTAGATTTAGGAAAAGAAGGAGGGCATTCAAATAGACGAATTCTCCACGCCAAAGATGTTACCGGAAGAGAAATTGAACGAGCATTACTTGATTCGATTGCAAACAATAAAAATATTTATGTTTTTGAAAACCACTTTGCCATTGACCTTATTACCACACAAAAATTAGGACTAACCAATGAGAACCGCTGTGTAGGTGTTTATGTACTGAACAATGAAACAAACATTGTCGAAACCTACTCAGCTAAAACTATTATACTTGCCACTGGCGGTTGTGGAAAAGTTTATCTATACACATCAAACCCCGACATTGCCACAGGAGATGGAACGGCAATGGGTTACCGTGCTGGAGCCACAATTGCGAATATGGAATTCGTTCAATTTCATCCCACCTGCCTATACCATCCAAAGGCAAAATCCTTTCTAATTAGCGAAGCGGTCAGGGGAGAAGGCGGCGAACTAATTAATCTCAGTGGCAAACGTTTCATGGAGCAAGTACACCCTCTAAAATCACTAGCTCCACGAGATGTGGTTGCTCGAGCAATTGACAGCGAGATGAAACGAACTGGTGATGATCATGTGCTATTGGACATAACCAACAAACCAGCTCGTTTTATTATAGACCGCTTCCCTAATATATATAAGACCTGCCTGAATTTTGGATTAGACATTACAAAAGAACCAATTCCTGTTGTTCCCGCAGCCCACTACCAATGCGGAGGGGTAGAAGTTACCCAAAATGGCGAAACATGCATAAACGGACTATATGCAATCGGAGAAGTTTCATGCACCGGCCTTCATGGCGCTAATCGACTAGCTAGTAACTCCTTACTAGAAGCACTAGTTTATGCACATCGTGCCGCGAATCATTCACTAGAGAATCCAACGCCTTCTATTAATGTAAATTTACCTGAATGGCATTCTGCTGACGCAACTGATGCTGACGAAATGGTGGTTGTTTCACACAACTGGGACGAGCTACGTCGAGCCATGTGGGACTATGTCGGTATCGTCCGAACAACCAAGCGACTCAAGCGAGCGCTAGCAAGAGTCAATAATTTACAGGAAGAAATCTCAGATTACTATTGGGATTTCACAGTCACCAGCGATTTACTAGAACTACGCAACCTCGCCACAGTTGCAGAACTCATAGTTAAATCAGCCCTAAAAAGAAAAGAAAGCCGAGGGCTGCATTATACTCTAGATTACCCAAAAACCGCTGAAGATTATTCCGGAAAAGATACACTTATTAGAATGGAATAAATATCACCAAATAATATTCATCAAATAAAATAATTAAAAATAGAGCTTAAAACACTCTCTAATTTTAAGTACAGTGCCCCCCCTGAATTAAGCAGTCAAAAAGTCAGCATATAAAATGGAAGATAACCTATTACTAATATGTGCAATTGCGTTTGTAGCAGTCCTTACAATCCTCTCCTTACTTGCCGGCGTAATAGCAGGGATATGTAAGATTTTCCCAGTCAATTCAGCGGATCTACCCGACCCTGGCGCAGAAGAAGCCGTTCGACAAGCAATAGACAAAGCATTTCCAGGCTGCCGTGTTTCAGCGATTCGCGAAATAAAATCATAACGTTAATAACCTTAATATTTCTCACTTAACCCAATGATCTTCACCGAAAAGAAAAAAGAAATACAGGTAATGTTCACGCCTTTCCGTGATGGCCTCCAAAGTGTATTTGGTGGTAAAACCCGACTTAAAGACATCCTCCCCGCCATTGAGGCTTCAGCCGCCGCGGGCATTCGCCACTTTGAATTTGGTGGTGGCGCACGGTTTCAGGCTCCATTCTTTTATGTGGGTGAGGATCCGTTCAAGTGCATGGCGGAAATCCGCAAGACGGTGGGACCCGACGCCGACCTGCAGATTCTCACCCGATCGGTATCTGGCGTTACCCTGACCACTCAACGCACCTCTACCCTTGCTCTGCAAGCCAAGTTGATGCACAAGCACGGCACAACAATCGACCGTAACTTCGACTTCATGAACGACGTCGATAATCTGGTCAAGACCGGACAACCCATCGTCGACTCGGGCATGCATCATCAAGTCTGCGTTGCACTCATGGGATTGCCATTTAAGTCTGACCAAGCACACACTCCGGAATTCTATATTAATATTGTCCGCGAATTGCTTAAGCGAGATATTCACTTTGACTCAGTCTGCCTCAAGGACGCTTCTGGCACAACCAACCCGCACACCTGCTACGAGACCGTTAAGGGTATTAAGGCAATACTTCCCCCGGAGATTCCTCTGGTGCAGCATACACACGACACTGCCTCTACAGCCGTGGCCTGCTACATGGCTGGCATAGCAGGCGGTGTTGATGGAATCGACTTAGCAGTCCGACCACTTGCCTCAGGTACATCACAACCAGATGTCCGATCCATGGCACATGCACTCAAGGGAACCGGTTACAGCCTCGACATCGATCCAGATAAAATGGATGAAATAGAGTCTCTCCTTAATAAAAGCCTGAGTGATTACGAATTTAATCCAGTTACCACATCAGCAGATGCTCGTGTTGTTGGATTCCCAATGCCAGGCGGTGCAATTGGTCCAAACGTTCATATGATGAAGTCAGCAGGTATTCTCGATAAGTATAGCGAGGTGCTAGCTGAGTTCCCAGAAGTAGTCCGCGCGGGTGGTGGTTGGACAAGCGTTACACCAGGTAGCCAACAATATTGGTTGCAGGCTTTTAATAATGTTCTACATGGTCGCTGGGAAAAAATTGATGCAGGCTATGGAAAATCAATCCTAGGCTACTTCGGTCGCCCTCCACTGCCACCAGATCAAGAAGTCGTCAAAATCGCAGCTGAAAAACTAGAGTTACCTCCATTTAGTGGGGATCCATTAGAAGAGGCTCCTGATACGCTAATTGAAGCCGAAGCCGCTCTCAAAGAACGCGGAATCGAAGTAACTGACGAAAACAAATTTCTTGTCGCAGCCGCAATCGTTCCCGGTAAGAACATGGAACTCAACGAGGGCATTCGACTGCTGGAGAACCGCTCCAAAATCACCCTTCCACTCAAGAAGGAAGAGAACGATGCTCCTACGGCCGCGGCCATCACTTCCCCAACTAAGACATCCGTCACGGTCACCGAAGGGGGTAATACACGCACCTACGAGGTCGTCGTCGAACCACCGGCATCCGCTGCTCCACCTGCTGCGGCGAGTGGTCAAGCCGCTCAGCCTTCATCAGATGGCGGTGCTTCGACCGATGTTTTCTCACCATTCGAAGGCAACGTTGAATTAGTTGAAGTTAACGTTAAGATGGGAGATACCGTCACACAAGGCCAGGTAGTAGCAGCAGTGGAAGCCATGAAGGCAAAACACGATGTCAAGGCGCCTTGCGCCGGTCGCATATCTGCTGTCCATGCCTCCATAGGAAATGAAGTTTCTGCCGGTAAACCCATCTTGAGCATCGAATCATAAAATGGAGATTATCGAAAAACTTATCGATAGCTCAGGCTTTGGCGGTGACGCAAGTTTGGCATGGCAAAATATCGTAATGTTCATCGTCGGAGGCATCCTGATCACCTTAGCCGTAAGGAAAAACTTCGAACCACTGCTTCTTATCCCAATCGGATTTGGCGCCATCATGGCCAATCTACCCGGTGCCGATATGAGTGCCTATACTACACCCGAGGAAGGTGGGAAGTGGCCGCTTCTTGCATTCGTCTATAAAAACGCCATCTCAAAAGCGGAATTGTTGCCACCGATTATTTTCATGGGTGTCGGTGCGTTAACAGATTTTCGACCACTTTTAAGCCGACCGATTACCTTTTTACTAGGTGCAGCGGCTCAAATAGGGATTTTCTTCGCTGCACTGGGGGCAACATATTTCTTTGGCTTCACCATCAAAGAAGCAGCTTCTATTGGAATTATCGGCGGCGCGGACGGCCCAACTACAATCTTTCTGACTGCAAAGCTGGCTCCACATCTTTTAGGAGCAGTAGCCGTAGCGGCGTACAGTTACATGGCCCTTGTCCCGGTAATTCAACCCCCAATAATAAAGGCTTTAACTACTCAGAAGGAACGTGAGATCGACATGCCACAGGCACGTCCAGTATCGAAAACTGCCGTACTTATCTTCCCGCTTGCAACTTGCCTAATCACCGTATTATTTATACCGGCAAGCGGACCGCTATTGGGAATGCTAATGTTCGGCAACCTACTCCGCGAATCCGGAGTTACCCAGCGCCTGAGTTCCACGGCAAGCGGGCCGCTCATTAACATCGTCACCATATTTCTCGGACTCGTTGTCGGTGCCACTATGGAAGGCACCGGCTTCCTTAAAGGAAGCACACTAGCCATTCTTGCACTTGGCATGGTTGCTTTCTGCCTAAGCACAGCAGGTGGTGTGATTTTCGCCAAGATATTGAATATCCTCCTACCAGAAGGCAAAAAAATTAACCCCTGCATTGGTGCGGCCGGTGTTTCAGCCGTACCGATGGCCGCCCGCGTGGTTCAAACATTCGTTTCCAGTAAAACCGATGGGCGTGTTAACCCGCTCATGGCTGCAATGGGGCCAAACGTCGCCGGTGTTGTTGGTTCGGCGGTCACCGCAGGTGTGTTCCTAACCCTCATCGAAGCCTTCTCAAAGTAATCTTTCGCCATGAACAGCGGCGAAGTTCACGCTTGGAACATTCTTGATCGTCAACCAATTGTTGTTAGGTGGAACAACGGTGCTTTTACAGAATTTGCTCCCACCGACAAACCGCCTTCGCAAAACAAATGGATCGGCCCTTCCCTTGTTGACCTACAGGTAAACGGCTTCGCCGGTGTTGATTTTCAGCAAGACAACCTGACAGCCGAGCAATTACTCCACGCATCCTCTGCATTAGAAAAAAATGGCTGTGGTAAATTCTGCTTTACACTTATTACCAGTGACTGGGATTTAATGATCAATCGGCTAATCAAATCCAAACAACTACGCGACTCTTATACAGAACTAAAAAAAGCCATTTGCGGTTGGCATATTGAGGGACCATTCCTCTCTACCGAAGCAGGATACTGCGGAGCACATCCTCCAAATTTAATGCTTGAACCGACAACAGAGCATTTAAAGAAAATACGAGATATCACTGAAAGCGATAAGGTTATCCTCACAATGGCTCCCGAGATAGAAAGTGGTCTATCAGCATTCTCAAAAGCACGTGAACTTGGTTTTACTGTATCTATTGGCCATACTAATGCAGCGGATAATATTATGCGTCGAGCAAGTGCTGGAGGCATTACGGGTTTCACGCATCTTGGCAATGGTTGTCCAACCGAACTAAAAAGGGATGACAATATATTGTGGCGCGCCCTAGATACGCCCGGACTAATATACAGTTTGATCCCAGATCGCTGGCACGTAAGTCCAGCCCTGTTCCGAATTATCCATAGATTGATAGATTCGAATTTAATATACTATACAACAGACGCCATGGCTGCTGCAGGTTCCAAGCCAGGAAAATATAAATTTGGACATCTCAATCTTGAAGTAGGCCAAGAAGAAATAGTGCGGCTACCGGGCACAGATAACCTTGCAGGATCTGCTCTAACACCAATCAATTGCATACGGCATGCTGCAGAAATGCTCCGTTGTGACTGGCAGGACTTATGGAAAAACTACAGCTGTGTGCCATCCAAATTTATAAATCTATCACCTCATTTTAAAGTCGGAGCGCCCGCGGAATTTGTAACAGTCAAAACTAGTTCTAATAACAAAATAGAGTCGATTGAATTTAACAGATACTAACCTCATCCCATCACAAACAAATTTAATTCTTTAACGACATCATCTAGCATAATTTTTGAGAGGTCGTTGTTTTGGTTCAATATCCGCACCCTTTCACCTAACGGCCTCCAAACTGCCTCGCAACTCGCCCCCCAAAGAACCAATGTGGGCAAACCAAGAGCCGAAGCGATATGGGTAACACCTGAGTCATGCCCTATATACCCACAACATCTAACCAAACGCTTAACAAGGGAGGTTAAAGGAATATTTTCAATTATCTCAAATCTATCATTTGGCAATCCTTTTCCTAATCGCTGTAGCTTTCCAATCTCAGCCTCTCCTCCAACTAACACCAATTGGTATTGGGTATTTGCTATTAAATAATGAATTAGTTCTCCCCAATTTTTTTCCGGCCAATTCTTACTATCACTTCCACTTCCAGGGTGCAAAACAAGACAATTTTCTATAGGCAACTCTCTCTTGATACAAAGCTTTGCAACAGGATTGCCATCAAAAATTGTAAGCACCTCCAATGGTTTTAAAAAAAGTTCGCTAGCATGAATCGTCTTTGTTTCATCCGGGCGATACTGAGCAGCAATAAACTGCTGTCCTCCACAAGATTTCACGTTGGATTCAAATATTTTATCAGGATCATATAAATAGGAGATTATAATTGAGAATTGAGCAAAAAACTTCTTCCACTCAGGACTGCAAATGGCGTTCTCTGCAAAAAATGATGCCAACCCTGGAGACTCAAGTGCGTGCACTGCTTTA
>JAYZHR010000278.1:0-4703 GCA_036166355.1 Verrucomicrobiota bacterium
CTCCAAAACGAATAACACTACATGGACGAGTACGAAACAAAGGGTCTCTTTGTTCCTCATAAACATCATAGCTCTGTAAATAACATGGGAAATGCCAAAACAATGGACGAGGGCCAAGTGTTTGCACTTGTCCAAGTAAAAAAGGCGTTAGACTGACACCATCACGCGGCTGATCAGGACGTTTTGCACCAGATAAATCAAGTAAAGTAGGGAAAAGATCAACTCCGATTATAGGTTCATCTGTCTTTTGACCTCCTTTAATCCTATTTGGCCAATTGACAAAAAATGGAACACGAATTCCTCCCTCAAAATAATTCCCTTTATATCCATAAAGTGGAGCCATATCAGTAGCCGGACCATACCCCCCATTATCCGAGAAAAATAAAATTACAGTATTATTACGCTGTTCACTTTTATGAAGTTTGGCAACCAGCCTACCAACCCCTTCATCAACAGACTGAATCATGGCAGCCATGACTGGATCACGATGGAGTTTACCCGAACCTTTTTTTTGATACTTTGATATTATTTTATTTTTAGCCTGAAGTGGAGTATGCACGGCATAGTGTGAAAGATAAGCACACCACGGCTTATTAGATTTTTCCCCAATAAAATCGAGAGTTCTTTCCGTTAGCAAGTCTGTTAGATATTCCCCATTCTTTCCTTTATGGCCTCTCATACCAGGAATCTTATTATGCTCAACTACAACATCGAACCCTTGTGCCTTTGGCGACGGGCCAAGATGCCATTTACCAAACATTCCTGTTCTATATCCGGACTGCTTTAAGCATTCCGCCCAGGTAATAATATTTAGTCCAAGTTTATTAGTTCCAGCAATATGCTCTAGTCTACGATGCTTTTCATTTCCTCTTGGTCGAGTACCAACATTGTAAATTTGATGGCGCGGCGTGTATTGACCGGAAAGCAGACAAGCCCTTGCCGGGGCGCAATTTGCTGAAGTCGAATAGGCATCGGTGAAGATCATCCCCCGCTTAGCTAAGCGGTCAATGTTCGGGGTCTCATAAAAATCCGAACCCATATAGCCGGTATCTTTCCAGCCAAAATCATCAAGATAAATGAAAAGAATATTCGGACGCTTATCAGCCTGTACGGTCAAGCCAAGTGCGAAAACAAAGCAGCAAAACAGTCGCTTCGTCATGGCTGATCCTCCTTCAGTCTTGGCATCTTGGCATCCACCTCTTTTCGCCAAGCACGTAACTTGCCCAAGAGTTTGGCTGCCCGTTCTGACTCGGCAGTTGCCAAATCGTTTTGTTCGCCCAAGTCCTTCTTGAGGTTGAAAAGTTGCACCGTGCCATTTTCAAAATACTCAATCAATTTGTAGTCCCCTTCGCGGATCGCACCAGCTGGACTCTGCATTCCATGATTGCTGTAGTGCGGAAAGTGCCAATAAATCGCCCCTCTCTCAAACGACTCATCACGAAGTGCAGGCACAAAACTCTTCCCATCCTTGTGTTGGGCGGGGTTTGCCGGAAGGCCTACCATTTCGAGAATGCTAGGATAAAAATCCGTGCTAATAACTGGCTCGGCGCAGACCACGCCAGATTTACCTTTGCCAGGCCATTTCACGATCGTGGGCACTCTAACTCCACCCTCATATAGCCAGCCCTTAGCTCCTCGAAGGGGCAGATTGGAGGTTGCGTAGGCCAAATCAAGCTGACTGTTCTTAACCACTCGTTTTGGATTTCCGAAATTACCAGCTGACATTCCTCCGTTGTCAGAGGCAAAAATAATAATCGTATTTTCTACCTGACCAAGATCTTCAAGTTTTTTCATCACACGCCCTAGGCTCTGGTCTACAGCCTCCACCATAGCTGCAAACTCGATGTTATCCTGACGCTGTTTGATCTTGATCGTGCGTTGTGGCAGCACCTTGTGCCCCTGATGCGAAGACTTATTTAAAAACTCTGTCAGTTGTTTTCTCGATAATGGATTTTTGTCATCCGGATTGCCCTCGAGAATAAACTCCGGCCCTTGAAAGAGCGGCAACTTGGTCTGCTTGGTCCGATATTTTTCCACGAGATCCTTCCTTCCTTGAATCGGGTCGTGCACCGAAAAGTGTGAAAGATAAAGAAAGAATGGTTTCTCTCCAGCCTGCTCTATAAAATCGAGTGCCAGGGAGTTCAATCGATCCGTCAGATACTCGTCCTCCTTCCCTTCTATCTTCAGCCCTTCCATTTTGTACGGCGGATGATAACCGCCCTTAGGACAGCATCCGTTCCAACTTGGAATCTGGACATCGAACCCCTGACTCAACGGTCCCGCCTGATCATTACCTAGATGCCATTTGCCAAAGATGCCTGTGAGGTAGCCATTCGCCTTGAGAGCCTCGGCCAAGGTGACCTCCTCCAACGGCAAAGCCTGTAGTTTCTCAGCACTCAACAATCGCTGAAAAGCAAAATCACGGCGCCCCGAGAGCCAATCGGTGAGATTCAACCTACCCGGGTATTTTCCGGTCATGATGCTTGCTCGCGTGGGGGAACATACATGGCATGCCGCATAGGCGTTGGTGAATTTTACCCCCTGCTTGGCCAAGCGATCGATGTTGGGAGTGTCATAAAAAGAACTTCCGAAGCAGCCAACATCGCGCCAGCCCATGTCGTCCACCAAAAAGAACACCACGTTTGGCCGCTTGGCCGCATTGACCGACAAAAAGGCAAGCACACAGCACAACACCATCAGGAAAATTCGTTTCACGGTAGCAGGATTCTGCCCAATCCCCCGCTACGTGGCAACGCTTGGCTAAGTTGAAGTTCAGTTTTGCAAACAGTTTTTTGGATATCAAAACCGATAACTTGACTCGATCTAGCGCTTCAAAACTACTTTCGGGGTTTCGGGACGGGATACTTATCGAGAATTGCTTTTAGTTTTTTTACCACATCTGGCTTGGCTGTATAATGGTTTTGTGTTTCCCACGGATCGGTCTCGTAGTCGTACAACTCATAATCAACTGGCACGGTAGTATCACTATGGTTTTTCCACTCGATGAATCGATACCGTTCGGTGCGAATCGCCCTACCCAGTTTTCGCCCACGGGGATAGGCATGAAACGCGTGGTCACGAACCCGAGCTGAAGGATCCTTCAAAACCGGCACCAAGCTGACCCCATCGATTTGTTGCGGCACTTTCGGTTTTGGCAAGCCGGCCAACTCCGCTAAGGTCGGGAAGATGTCCACAGTCTCTGCAAGTTGCCGTGAAGCCTCCCTCGCCCGAGCAACCCCGGGAGCTGAGATCACGATTGGAATACGGTTAGCTTGTTCGAAATTTGTGTGTTTCGTCCAAATACTTAAATCACCCAGATGCCAACCATGATCACCCCATAGTACCACGATTGTATTTTCCACTAGCCCTAATTCGTCCAAAGCACGGGTGACTTTTCCAATCTGCGCATCCACGTACGTTGTACTTGCGTAATAACCGTGAATCAGTTTACGAGCCAACGCATCCTCAATCTGTCCATCTGACGGCACTGGCTTAAAAGCTGAAATTTCTCCACCACGCTTAAGTGCTACTCTTGGCGCGTCCTTGGGAAACGATTTATTGACTGCAAGTGGAAGCTTAGCCGGATCGTGCAAGTCCCAATATTTTTTCGGAGCGGAGAACGGTAGGTGCGGCCGCACAAAACCGGCGGCGATAAAAAACGGTGTGCCTTCCTTTGCCCGGCGTGCCTTCGCAGCCTTCAATCGGTTAATCGTCTCGATAGCAACGCGACCATCTGCATAATCCTCATCCTTGGCAACCGGAGCTTCAAATGCAGCTCCCCTTGGGAGCGAACGAATTTGGCCCAACTTTTGGTTTGTGAATAAAGCCTCCTCTCGGGTGAGTTTCCCGCCATCTGTACTATCAGGCACCAGATACTCGATCACCTTGTCATGAAAATGCGGCACCTCGAACGCCTGCGGATCGCCAAGGTTCCCGTGCCCGATATGGAACACCTTGCCCAACGATTCAGCCCGATAACCGAATTGGGAAAAATACTGTGACATGGTCACCGCGTTCGGAATCACTCGGCGCAGGTGACTGCCCAACCCATAAAGCCCAGTCGAAGTCGAGTGTGCCCCCAGCATCAACGTAAACCTCGACGGTGCACAAACCGCCTGATTACAGTACGCTAGGTCGAAACGCACACCCCTCTTGGCCAAAGCGTCCATGTGCGGCGTGATCGCGTGTTTATCACCGTAACAACCCATCGCCGGCTTCAAGTCATCCACCAGCAGCAACAACACGTTGGGCTTGGACAATGCATTCGATTTGGCTAAGCCTAGAAAAAGGACCGTTGAAAAAATTAAAATTCGTTTCATCCGAAAATTGGACGCTGGTAATCCGTTGAGACCACGTTGATACGATGGTAGGCTCCTCTAACAGACAGAACGTCATGCGTTGAAATAGACAATGGAAGTCACAGAAGCAATTCGAAACCGCAAATCCACAAGGGCTTTTCTACCAAAACCAGTGGGTAAGAAAATAATAAAAGACATTTTGGAATGTGCCCGTTGGGCTCCATCCGGTGTAAACTCACAGCCCTGGCAGGTTGCTGTTGTCTTTGAGGAAACAAAACACAAACTAGCCAATGCCTTAGCTAAATGTCGTGCGAACGGTGAATCTGCAAGGCAGGATTATGATTACTATCCCACCAAGATTGAAGAACCTTATATCTCTCGAAAAAAAGCATGTGGAAAAGCACT
>JAYZHR010000279.1:0-2581 GCA_036166355.1 Verrucomicrobiota bacterium
TTTATTCGGTATTTGTTTTCAAGAGCAAATAGTTCAACGTGTGCCAAAAGAAGCTCACGACATTGATATGAATGCAACTATTACTCCAGACGGAAAACTAGACTTCAATTAAATCATGCACGGCATATTAGCATCAGTTGAGTTTTGGGCTTCTTGGATAACAGTTGCTATAGCTCTGTTGGTAGGCATGGTATGGATTCGTAAAGATCAAAAACGACAAATTCGTCGCGCTCTTCATAGTACAGAATCTTCCTTAAAGAAACATTCACGACGAGAAGCAGAAGTCCTAACTAGAAGCGCTCGAATGTTAACTCGTGAAGAAACAAAAAGATTACGTGATGACCTAGAAAACACAATAGGAGCTGAAAGTGAAGAAATTCGCCAACGCGAAAAAAGGCTTGAAGAAAGAGAATCGCTATTAGACCGACAACTCCAAACAGTGTTAGAAAACGAAGCTAGACTCAAAGAAGAGCGAGCAGCGCTTGATTCTGAAAAAGCCACTCTTGCCAGCAGAACAGCTAAAACCCAGAAACTAGCTGATGAATATAAAACAGAACTTTCTAATATTTCAAAACTTAGCAAAGATGAAGCTAAAGAAAAATATTTTGAATTAATAACTAACGAATATCAAATTGAAGCTAGTCAAATTGGAAAAAGAATAATAAGCGAAGCCAAAGACAACGCAGAATCGGATGCTCGAAGGTTAATCGGCATGGCAATACAGAGATATGCTGGAGAGCATACATACGAAAGCACAACTGCAACAGTTTCACTTAATGGAGATGAGGATATAAAAGGTCGAATCATTGGACGCGAAGGTCGCAATGTCCGAGCCTTTGAAGCCTCAACTGGAGTAACAGTCCTAATTGATGACACCCCAAACTCTGTTGTGCTTTCAGGCTTTGACCCAGTCAAAAGAGAAATTGCTCGCGAGACTATGATCAGACTCGTAAAGGATGGACGAATACATCCAACCCGTATCGAAGAAATTGCAAATAAAGTCAAAGAGGAGAATGACTACAATATGGCCAATTTAGGTGAAGAAGCCGCCATAAAAGCAGGAGTAAATTCTTTAAATAAAGAGATATTAAGCATGCTTGGAAAACTTCGTTATCGTAGTAGTTATTCGCAAAATGTACTCGCCCATTCTGTTGAAGTGGCTCATCTAACAGGACTTTTGGCAGGAGAAATGGGGCTAGATATTTCTAAAGCAAAACGAGTTGGACTTCTTCATGATATCGGCAAAGCAATGTCTCAAGAAGTAGAAGGCCCGCACGCAATTGTAGGAGCAGAATTTATAAAGAGATACGGAGAGCTTGAAGATGTTGTAAATGGCGTCGCGTCTCATCACGGAGAAGTGCCTTATGAATATATTTGGGGTATTCTTGTTAGTGCAGCAGATGCAATTAGTGCTTCTAGACCCGGAGCACGATCTGAAACCATGTCTACCTATCTAAAAAGATTGAGCAACTTGGAAAAGATTGGAAATTCATTTGAGGCTGTCGAGAAATGCTACGCTGTCCAAGCTGGAAGAGAAATACGTGTCATAGTAAACCCCAGCAAGGTAAGCGACGATGAATCCTACGATCTTGCACGTAAAATCGCACGTAAGATAGAAGATGAGTTACAATACCCAGGCCACATCAGAGTAACTATGGTGCGTGAAAATCGATTTGTAGAATACGCTAAATAATTTTTAGTATTTACCATCGAATACAAGGTCCTGAATATCGTCAATGAAATGAAAATGAAATTTTTATGCAAACTATTACTCGTTATCTTTTTTCTATTCTATTTGAATCACAGTGTTGCTGACTCACTACCGGATGGAAACGAACTAGCAAAGTCGATCCGCAACACGACCCCAGTAGAAAATATTTCACTGAATGCTAAAATAGAAGTAACCCTTAAAAATCGAAAACGCATTTCAACTGATTTAATTATAGAAACAAAGCTATTGAGTGATGATGAGTTTTTAATGACTTATTCTATTAAGCCGAACAATGATGATAATTTTTGGCAAGTGATACGTAAAGTTGGCGAATCAAATAAGTATAAAATTAAAATGAAAGGTGAAATATTAGCAACAGGGAAAGAACATCAAATCGGGCTGGAACAATCATCCTTCATGCTAACCGATATCGGATTAGAATTCTTGCATTGGCCCTTTCAGAAAACAGTTAAAAAACAGCGCCGGAAAAGTCGATCATGCCACGTTCTGGAGAGTAAAACAATTGAAGCAAGCAAAGGAAACTACAACCGTGTTGTTTCATGGGTTGATATAAAATCGGGAGCAATACTTGCTGCTGATTTTTTCACCTCTGACGGAAAGCTATTAAAACGCTTCAGCGTCAAAGGACTGACAAAAAAAAACGGGAATTGGCAAGTGGATGAATTAGAGATGAGAAATATACGAGAAGGCACCAGAAGTCGTTTACTTATAAAATACTAGATATAACAATGTGAAATTAAAGGGACTATTCGAGGAAAGGCCGATATTTAAATGGATTTACTATTTGATTGTCGGGCTTATAGGAGGTGTTCCAATTGCATATTGCCTCTTCAAAATAAATCAAAACGC
>JAYZHR010000280.1:0-8396 GCA_036166355.1 Verrucomicrobiota bacterium
ATTTTAGCTGATTCCAACTCCCAATCCTTTGGTTCACGTTGGTAAACTTGTTGAAAAATAATTCGAATTCGCTCATCACCATCAACTTCCTGAACAGATTCAGACTCAATCAAACGCTTCGCCTGGGCTTCAATAAATGGACTATTTAATAGATAAAGCGGTTGCTGTGGAATGGTCGTAGTAAAACGACGACCACACGAGGTGTCTGGACCAGCAAAATCAAATGTCCTGAAAAGATCTGGTAAATTTTGCCGATCAATAAATCCATATATTGTACGCCGATTTGCGTCCGGCTTGTTTTCAATTTTCTCAGAACGACCACCTTGGCGAAGATTAAGATTACCAGAAACAGAAAGGATAGAATCACGCATTGACTCAAGGTATAAACGACGACGGTTCATCTGCCATATTAAGCGATTTGAAGGATCAATTTCAGCATACTTCGAATGTAGATTTTCACCTTGCTGATAAGTACTCGAAAGAAGTATTGAGCGAATTAACTCCTTTATTGACCATCCGTTAGAAATGAATTCTGAAGCTAGATAATCAAGTAGCTTTGGATGCGAAGGAAGCTCAGCTCGAACTCCAAAATCACTCGGGGTATTAACCAAACCTTGACCAAATAATTGCATCCAAACTCGATTAACCATTACACGAGCTGTCAAAGGGTTATCAAATGAAACAATAGCCTTCGCCATTTCCAATCTACCACTACCATTCGAGAATGGCTTACGATTTTCGTAAGATAACACTTTCAAAAATTGACGTGGCACATTCGGACCCTTTATGCCGGGATTACCTCGAATAAAAACATAAGGATTATACGGTGATGCTTTATCAATCATCACCATTGCACGATTAGGAGCACCTGGATGCTCGCCCTCTAGTTCATCAAATTTACGGCGGCGCGATCGTATACCCTCTTTACCCGCAACCTCCATAATACGCCATACATCGCTATCGGATAATTTAGCCGGAGAGGAATCTGAATATACAATCTCATGCAGCATTAATTGGCTATCTTCGGCTTCAACACAAAGTTTCCCAAACGCCTTAGCTGCAGCTTCAAGTGTCAATGATTGCCCAAATGCTTCAAGAACCGGCTTAGGTACATTATTTAAAGAACTACGGGAAAGAACACTCTGAACCTGGCTAGCATAAGATTTTTCATCTATCTCAGCTAAGGCAAACCAAGCCGAAAAAATAATATCATTCGCCTTTCGTCGTTCAGATAAATAATTCATCCATCGACGGGTTACATCCGGGTCAAGTTTAGACTTGCGAGCAAGTTCATCAATTTTACCTGCCTCAATTTTAGTGGCTCGATGTGCTGCCCATATATAATCACCTGTCTGCTTCTTTACTTGTTGACGAATTCTATCGTACTGAGCCTTTTCATAACTCTTCAAATTATTCTCACGACGTTTTAATTCTTTTTGAAATGAAGCACGCTTAATAGGATCACTAGATTCACTTATGAAGGGTTTTTCTTTTGGCTCATGACTACTAGCAAAAACTCCGTACAAAGAATAATAATCAGCTGAAGGCACAGGATCATATTTATGGTCATGACAACGCGCGCAACTCACAGTCAACCCCATCAAACCACGAGTCACAACGTCAATACGATCATCAATAATATCGTGTGGATTATTCAAAAAACGACGGCCCAACGTGAGAAAACCCATGGCAGCCAATGATTGTTTATCATCAACTATATCAAGTTTATCTGCTGCCAATTGCTCAATTATAAAACGATCATAAGGCAGGTCCTTATTGAAAGCATCTATGACATAATCCCTATAAGTATAAGAGTGAGTAAAAAGCCGTGCCTGATTACCAGCAAGATACCCTTTAGTATCAGCATAACGAGCAACATCTAACCAATGCCTAGCCCAACGCTCACCAAATCTAGGTGAAGACAAGAACTGATCCACAAGATCTCGATAAGCATTAGGTGAATTATTATTAACAAATAATTTAACCTTATCAGGCGCAGGCGGAAGCCCAGCAAGATCAAGAGACAAACGACGAATCAATGTTCTACGATCAGCACGACTGGCAGGTTGCATCCCATTTTCAATTAGCTTAGCTAAAATAAACCTATCTATATTTTTATTTGGCCAATCAGAATCAAGATTAGGGGGAACAGGAAGTTTAACAGGCTTAAAAGCCCAATGATCCGATGGCTCTATCGCAAACCCATTAGAGGCAAGAAACGCTAGTATTAAAATATTACGAATCATCTTCTAGCGTGAACTTCAGCTGACCTGCGCCGACGTATCCATAAACAAAAAACAAAAATAACTGACAATAGTAATATCACTAGTGCAACCGGCGCGACCAATACCGCCAAGAAGGATCCTAAAAAAGAATAACCGGTTTCAACCGATGCAACTATTGGATTGCCTAGCCCACCAGTAGTTACCGTTGATGCAGCGCGAACTACAACTGTGGATGACTGCACTGCACCAGCCGCACCTCCTCCAGCAATACGGCCTAGCACCCATTGCAACCATGGTTCAACATCAACAAGAAACGCCGCTGTTATGAGTGTCCCAGCCACTACTGCAGCAGGAGTCGCTACAGCATCCAAAAAGTTATCAACGATGGGAAGATAGTAGCCAACAATTTCGAATATCGCTGCAACTAGAAACACTACAAGGGCCGGTTCACTTGCCAGCCAATTGAAATTGTCAGCTAACTGAACCAAAGGCTCACTGTCAGCTCCCTCAGCACGAGTAGCCAAACAAACAGCTAGCAGTGGTACAAACACGCGAAATCCGCAGGTTGCACTTAAAGCTACTCCAATCAGCGCTGCTAACACGGTCTCCATAAAAAAGAAAACTATCAGTCGAATTTCTAGCAAACAACCATTCAGCCCTCAATCAGCCGGCCTTGATCAAGACGCATAATACGATTTGCAAAGGTATCAGCTGAAGTACCATGAGTCACCAATACAACAGTACCTCCAGATTGGTGAAACTTAACAAAATGCTCAATAACTCCACTTGCATTATCTGGATCAAGATTTCCAGTGGGCTCGTCAGCAAGCAGTATCTTGGGTCTATTCAGGAGAGCTCGAGCCACAGCAAGACGCTGTCGCTCACCTGCACTCAACTCATCTGGCCGATGAGCCATACGCTGAGATAAACCAAATTGCTCAAGTAAATCAACAGCCCTCTGCCGCAGCATTTTATCAGGCTTACCAGGAGCAGCAATCAAGACGTTGCCAAGCAAATCCAGATAAGGCACAAGATAAAACATCTGAAACACAAAACCAATTTGGGTTGAACGTAAACTGGCTCGTTCCTTCGGTGAGAGTGCGTACAAATCATGTTTATTAAAATGCACCTTACCTGAGCTGGGCCGCTGCATACCACCAAGAGTAAGTAATAGAGTAGTTTTTCCAGATCCACTTGGACCACGGACAGTAATAAATTCACCACTACGAATATCAGCCGTAAATCGATCAAGACTTAAGACCTCAGAACCATTCTTGTAAAATATCTTCGTAACCTCGTCGCAGTGTATCATAATTAATCGTCCCTCAATGTTTCCGCCGGGTCATGCGATACCGCAAGCATCGCTGGAATAAAACTCGAGAAAGCCGCAAATAACGGCGTTGCAATAATCATCTGAAATGCAAGCGAGGGATTAATCTGTATCGCCTTCTTGGTCACAGGAAACAACGAAGGTCCAAACTCCATGACCGCCCACATTCCAAGCACCACGCCTATTACAGCAGCCACAAAACCAAGCAAAAAAGCCTTACCAAGAAAAAGCCCAGCAATACGCCATCCACTCTTACCAAGAGCACGTAGAATACCAATCTCCTGACGCCTATCACGAACATTGAACACAGCAAGTAATGCCACCCATACCGCACCAGCCAACAATACTGACGGTAAAACCACAGCATTCACCTTCTCACGAGTCTGCCTCTGCTTAGCACGGGCATCGGCCAATTTTTGTTTATGCACAACCTGAACATCTGGCAAAATGCCACTGATTTCCCTTCGGAGGATTGTCAAAGGATCCTCATCGGCGGTGAGACAGAGACAGTCAATCGCCTCAATTTCATTGATCTTTCCATTCAATCCCAGAATAGACTGAACATCTCCAAGCCGAGCAAAAATAGTTATATCATCAGAAGTTCCGGTCTCAATAGGATCATTTGCAATTATAAACCGCTTCATGCCAACTTGCATTGTATCACCCTTATTTTTTTTCTGTGAACGTGCAATTTCAGAACCAATATGAATCGTATTCGTTTTGATAACAAAACCCATAGGCTTTTTACCCTGACCAGGAGCAACATATGTTTTCGATAAACCGACAAGAAGAACACCTTGATCATTAACAGTGTAGCCTCGCCGCAGTGATCCAACAAGATGGTTGAATGAAACATTATTGGTTAACTGCGTCGCCAAGCGATCAAGTGTCGAAACATCCATCGCATACCTTGAAAATCCATCTCGATAAAACTGACCTAAATCAGTCTCAGCTGGAATCAACCGAAGATTAAAGCCCATATCTCGAGTAACACGACGTGTTTCACGCTCATCAGATACAGCAATGAGCTGAGAGGCCACTACTGTGATCACAGCAAGCGTTAGGCCCAACAGCGAAAACAAGGCATTTAGTTTTCGGAAACCAATTTCACAAATAATTTGAATCCAAAGCTGCATACTTAGTTTTTATTCCGCAACAAAACTAAACCACCACCACCAAGAGTCACAATTATTACCAAAATTACTGTCCAAAATAATGGTCCAAAACCCACAGTTTCTTCAGCTACCTGCCCATCTGTAGAAATCTTCTCCTGATTTAATTCCGGCTCAGTAGAAGCTATAGATTCTATACTCACTACCTCCTCATCAATTCCAATGATATCCTCACTATAACCAAGAGCAAGCTGATCAAAATTATCTGAAGCAGATTGAGTATTCCCACTAGGCCTAGAATTCGGACCGCGAGTAATTATTCGACTAATCTCAGCTTTCACTTTCGGATTGTCTGGATCAAATCCTAATTCTGCAAAAGCAGCCTTTTTTTCAGGCTGCCCCCAAGCCAAAGGAAATCGCTCTCCCTGCATCCAAACACGATCGAGTCCACATTCGCAGTCTTGCCCTATAACAGCCAATGCCTCCTGCAATGCAGTACGAGTGATCAATCCCCCCCGCAACATTTCACCCACTCGGCGACCTCGGCCCATTAAGACTAATGCCTGTGGCTCCGGTGTCGTTTTAGTGTCCATACCAAGACTCCATAACAAAACCGACTCAGCCAAGGATTGCTCGATAGACAACTTCAACAGAACTGGCGGATTGTCTACTGGCTTAGGCATTTTTGGCATAAGTTTCGTTATAGCTTCAATAGCTTCCACTGCAGCTAATTGTGCTCGCTTATTTTGTATTTGATCGGAACCTTCTACCAACAACACCACCGCAAAATTCGATATAAGCTTCTTTATTAACTCATCGCGCACAGGTGAACCGATAACAGATTGAATTACCGACCATTCTAGTTGATCAGTCTTTGTCTTAGAAATCGGTAAGGCAATATTATGTTTTCGCTTTCCATCAGGTGAAATTAATACACCCACCTCACTTTCCTGATTTCGTTTAACCAATTCGAACTTCACATTTGAGTCATCCAATAAAGCTCTAGCTGCTTGGCTAAACCGATTGCTCGACTGATCCTGACCCGGAGCATCAACAAAACATCTAAATGTATAACGCTCATTCCCTAGGTCCGCAAAGCCAACATCGCGGACAGAATAGCGACAAGCCTCTATCTCCGGAACAATCAGAGTAAAAGCAGCCAACAAAGTAATAAAACGTCCCAACAATTCGCAGAAACAATACGTCCCAACAAGTTGACCGCAAAGCCAAATCCGACCTAGCATTAGCCCCCGAGACATGCAGGCCTTGATTGAAGAATTCGGACAATATCTCCGCCACGAACGCGGACAGTCCGAACATACTCAGAAGGCTTACAGCAATATTCTAATCAGATTCGTGGATTGGGCTAATAAACAATCGCTCAAACAATGGAACGAAATTGAGCTTTCACACCTTCTCGACTATTTAAACTATCAGCGTAATGAGAATATTTGTGAAGATAATGAACCACAAAAAAAACCTGGGCGACCTCGCGACGAATCATCCAAACTTAGCACCGGAAGCCTATATTTAGAAATTGCTGCCTTAAAAGCGTTTTACCGTTTTTGTTTACAGGAAGAGTTTCTACCAAGAAACCATGCGGAAAATCTTAGCCTACCTCGTCGATGGAAACGATTACCCAAAGCTTTAACACACTCAGAAATCGAAAATCTTTTAAAGCCAATTGAGCCTATCACTCCATCCTCACTATGTGATCATGCAATGCTCGAAGTATGCTATGCTTCTGGACTTCGCTTAGGCGAATTACGTGGATTACGAATGGAACAATTAAAACTCGATGCGGGGTTCATTCAGGTCATTGGTAAAGGCAACAAGGAACGTGTAGTTCCAGTAGGCCGGCGGGCAATTGATGCTATTAAAAATTATCTTACTTCCGGAAGACCAAAACTAATTAAAGAGAAATCACCAGGAAATGTATTCCTAACCCAACGAGGTACAGCATTTGCATCGATAACCTTGTGGAAACGTATTAAAAAACGCTGTATTGAAGCAGGAATAATCCGAAACATCACACCACATATGCTTCGACACAGCTTCGCAACACATCTTCTAGAACACGGTGCAGATCTGCGAGTAATTCAAGAACTACTTGGTCACTCTAGTATTTCTACTACCGAAGCTTATACACACATTGCCAGTCAACGTCTGAAAGCAATTCACCAAGAATTTCACCCGAGAAATTAACTTCCAATTCTTCAATTGGAATGATTGATCCAATCTAAATATTTAGAATGCTTGAGCGCGCTGTTGCGGATCCCAATTTTCAATATACTCCGCGGTATTATCCTGCCGAGGGTTAATAGTACGATCTGGATCTTGATATGTCTGCACATGCCCATCCACAAAAGCAACAGGCGCTGAATTTAAATGCCTATCACTGGCAACACCCTCGTTAGCACGGTTGATAAAGGGCCACCACAAAGTTAGAGACCAATGTCCTCCATTCTTCTGCTCTGAATCAGCAATATTAATGCATTCAACAGGACTTATTACAGAAGCAAGCTTAACCTCATAACCACAAGGCAACCTTCCACTTTGCTCTTTACCCCGCCCAGGCATCTGACCCAAAAAGTAGGAATTCTGGCCATACCCAATACTGTGAGCATCAAAAAGCCATTTATCAGAATTCTTGGAAGCATTCTTAAATTTAGATTGGCGTAAATCCGGACAACGATAAGCCTGATCCGAAGGAGCATAGCCGTATATCAAAGTAAACCAGGTCTCCTCCCTAGAAAACGACAATCCTTTGTTTAATTCCGCTAACCGCTTGAACCCTTCACTAGGAGTACGACTCAAAGCACGACGATGATAAGGAAAGATATCATCATTATCGTTCATATACATTGTATTGGCCAAATTAAGCTGACGGAGTTGACTGCTACACTTTATCCGAACAGCCGTACTCTTACTTTTAGCCAATGCTGGTAATAATAAACCAGCCAAAATAGCGATGATCGCAATTACCACTAGCAACTCAATTAACGTGAAACCAAGTTTAGTCGAACCACTCTGTTTAATATCATTAATAAACACGGCAAGATAAGGTGAACAAGTAAGCTAGCTAATATGAAAAAACGCTGCAACAGTAAAACCAAGGTTTTTAGAATTGATTTAAGATGTAACCGAATACTTGGATTGGCCGTCGTTTAAGGAATGAATATATTTCGATTAGCTGCCTTATTGAGTGTCTTAGCTTCAGCCTCTCCACTTCTAAACGCAAATGTTTTAGCCAACCGCCTCAAAAGGTTGGATCGAAATCAGGATGGCAAGTTATCCAGGGAGGAAGCACCAAGTTCATTTCGTAAGTTCAAGTTTGACCAAGCTGATCGAAACAAAGACGGATTTCTTGATCAGCAGGAGTTGATTCGGGTATCAGAAAAATTGGAGGTAAAAAAGCAAGCCAAGCCAACTAAAGTTGCCAAGCCCGTTACACTGAAGGCAAAGTCCATGAAGGTTATTAAGGACATCATCTATCGAAAGGATGACAAAGCAATCAAGGGCCAGAACAAACTAGACCTATATTTTCCAAGTAACAAAAAAGCCTTCCCCGTGCTGTTCTGGATTCATGGTGGCGGACTACACAGCGGCGACAAGTCGAAGATATCCGGAGTCGCTAGTCGATTTGTTGCCGAGGGAATCGGTGTAGTGTCGACGAACTATCGCCTTTATCCTGAAGCCCGATATACAACACAAATCGAAGATGTATCT
>JAYZHR010000281.1:0-6623 GCA_036166355.1 Verrucomicrobiota bacterium
TCCACAATTGTCGGAGACACACCATTATTTATTATCGTATTATTATTTTCAGTTATGTGGTTGTTAACGACCTTTGTTTCGTTGTGTACAATTGTTACATCCTTTTCACGAACACGATGTCGATGTAGTCGTCGATGCCTCATATAAGAGTAATTGCAATAAGTATAGTGGCTATGGCTTAGGCCAAAATGAAAACCAATACTAACGCGAGAGCCATGCCACATATAGCCTACGCCAGTTACATAGTCGCAACCAGGAGGTAGAGGTGCCCAACCTGCGTATATATTGGAAGATCGCCAGTGAACCCAGGCTGGGCTCCAGCGGTAACCTGGAACCCAATACCATCCATGAATTCCTGAGCGATGCCATCGACCATAGTGAAATGGTGCCCAGCCCCAGCTGTAATATGAGTTCCAATACCATCCGACATCACTGTAAATCCATCGCCCGCCATGGCAATATGGACGCCATCCAGTGTCTATTCTTGCCACTGTCGGGCGCCAGACCCAGCCGTGTTTACTGTCATATATCCAGTCACCATATGGTGAAAGTGAACGGTGGAAAGCATTGTCTTCAAGCGGAGGTGTTGACGGCGGAGGTGTTGAAGTTTGGGGAGGCGAAGTTGGGGTGCTGGCAATTGGAGGTGGTTCAATTACTTTTTGTTCTATTGGTGCAGCTGGAATTTTTCCATGATTGGATTCGCCTTGTCTGATCATGGTAGCTACAACGTTTTCTGGCACTCCAATATCGTTGAGATATATAATGTTTTCCGAAGTGAGTTTTTGCGAGATTGGATTGGATTCGACATATGCCAATAAAGCCTCGCCTCCTACGCCACGTTTAGCCATCTCTATGATTCCGTTTACATGGATTGTCAGCTCGTTGATAGTTGTGTTGTCAGCCGCTGGGATAATAGGTGCGGGAGCCTCGGCAGGCGGAGGCTCTGGTATATCTTCAGTCGAGCTGATAGTCGTAGGTATAGGCTCTGGAGTGTCTGGTTCAAATTTTGACAAGTCAGCAGTCGGCCTCACTGATGCGGGTGCATCGTGATAGACTCGAGGGGCTTTTGCCTTGCTTGCGCACCCAGCGACCCAAGCCGTTGTGAGGGCTAGGCCACCAGCCAGTATGGATCGAACTAAGATCTTCATGACAATAGGTGGTTATTTATTCCTTAATATAGCTATTGACCACAATTTGCGGTAATTATTCAAAATTATAACAACAACTGACCAGATAATAGTGGGAATAATAAAGTAATCAACCATCAAATGCAGCATTCTTAGAGGCTTGCCAATGGGCTTGTGCGAGCTGAAAGTGGGCATATGAAATTAGGCCTGATTGGTTTTGTAATTCGAATGTCTTTTTTAATTTTGTTATTTGGATTCTTAGATCTGCAGGCGGAATCAGAGAAATCGATCGAATCAAAGGAGAAGGGTGTTGCGTCAAAGAACAATCAGGCAATTCTTTTTAAGCAATTTCAAAAAAGATTAACTAATGCGAGAATGACAGGTCGGTTCACTGTTGTTGGGAAGAAAGCACCTCCTTTTGAGGAATCATACACAATTCACTCGGTAAAAAAGATGAGTCAGGGTGATTACTGGGTTTTTAATGCACGTATTAAATATGGCAAAACCGATATTACATTGCCTATGCCGCTACAAGTTAAGTGGGCGGGTAACAAGCCGATTATATATTTGGATAATGTGACTATTCCTGGATTGGGTACCTTTAGTTCCTATACAGTATTAGATGGCAACAAATATGCAGGCACATGGCAGCATGGTGATGTTGGAGGTCATATGTATGGAACCATTGAGAGCGGGAAAAATTCATTTCCTTCCGGTGGTAATAAATCCAAATAGCTTATATTAAGAATAATTGTCTTCAAGGGGAGTTGTGAAAAAGTTGCGTGTTTGGATTGTTAGATTTGCACTGATTTTTTTAGTGCCTTTATTTTTAATAGGATCAGTTGAGGGTGTTTTTCGTTTAATTGGATATGGTAACCCTGTTTCTTTTTTTGTCTCATCATCGACGGTTGAGGGAGAGTTAATTGAAAATTCCAAATTTGCATGGCGATTTTTACCAGCGAAACTTGCGCGTGCGCCTCAGTCGACTTCTGTTGATCCAAAAAAATCCCCTAATGTTACAAGAGTATTTGTTTTTGGTGAATCTGCAGCAGAAGGTGATCCTGAGCCATCATTTGGAATGCCAAGAGTTTTGGAGGTTTTACTTGAGGGTAAGTTTCCGGGGCGGGATTTTGAGGTGATAAATGTTGCTATAACTGCTTTGAATTCTCATGCGATTCTTCCGGTTGCTAGAGAGTGTGCAGAGCTAGACGGTGATTTTTGGGTTCTTTATATAGGTCACAATGAGGTGATGGGGCCATTTGGAGCTGGTACCGTTTTTGGTGAGCAAACACCTCCTTTGTCGGCTTTACGGGCTGGTTTGTGGTTAAAAAAGTTCCGTTTTGGTCAATGGATTAGCGAATTTAATGCTCCTGAAGATTCTCTAGGTGATGGTCCTTGGAGGGGGATGGAGATGTTTCTTGATCAGAAGCTTAGCTCTGAAGACCAGAAGCTTGAGTGGGTCTATTCATCTTTTCGAAAGAATATGGAGGATATTGTTGATGAGGGGATTGGATCTGGTGCTGAGGTAATGATTGCTAGTGTGGCTTCTAATCTCCGAGATTCAGCCCCGTTTGCCTCTCTTGGCACGGGGATCGGTAGAAATGCAAGTGAGACGTTTGCTCATGCTCGATCACTCGAGTCATCTGGAAAATTGAATGATGCCAGGCAACATTATCTTAATGCACTAGATCTTGATGCGTTACGTTTTAGGGCTGACTCTAAATTAAATAAAATTGTTAAAAGTATTGGTCAGTCAGCTAGGAAGAATGTTGTTTTTTTTGACTCTCAAGTCGAACTTGACGCGCTATCCAAAGGAGGTATTTCAGGTGGTGATTTCTTTTTTGAACATGTGCATTTAACTTTTGAGGGTAATTATCAATTGGCCAAATTGTTTGGTGAGAGAATAGTAAAAAGCTTAGAGTCCAAGGGAGTAACTTCATCAGGGCAATGGCATAGCCTAGAAGAATGTTCGCAGCGACTTGCGTATACCAATTGGGATAAGCGTTTAGTATTGAGGATAATCGAGAGGCGGCTTATGCAGCCTCCATTTAATAATCGTGACAATAATGATGAAGTGTTAAGTCAATTAAATGAAGATAATAAGCGATTATCTAAAGGTCTTAGTGAAGAAGATAGCCTCCGTGTTTATGGTGATGCATTAAAACTGCGGCCTAACGATTGGCGTATCTGGCAGCGTAATGCCCTGCTTCTGTCATCTTTAGGACGTTCAACAGAGGCTTTAGATTCAATGAAGCGTGCTGTGGATATGACACCGTGGAGTCGTGTTTTACACTATCAATACTCTGCAATGCTAAATCAGAGTGGCCAGTATGCTGCTGCTGCTCTTGAGGCAGGCCGGGCAATTTCCTTGAAACCTGATTTTGCTGAGGCCGTTTATCAGCTAGCTACCGCACGTGCTGGGCAAGGAGAAATCGAAAAGGCAGCAAAATTGTTTAGCGAATCCTTAATTTTGGATCCGCGAATGGGAGATGCATGGCTAAATTGGGCCAGGATGCTTGAGGGCAAACAAAAAACTAATGAAGCTATTGTCGTGTATAGTGATGCTTTAAGGAGTCTCCCTAATTCGGCAAACATACATTATCGTTTAGGGGTGGCTAGGAAGACGTTAGGTGGTGCAGATATGGCTTTGAAGAGTTTTGAGCAAGCAGTGCAGATTGATGTTAATTTTGCAGAGGCCCATTTTCAAATCGGTGTTTGTTATGTTGGTAAAGGGTTGTTTGAAAAAGCTGTTGAGCATTTTCAAAAGGCGGTCATGGCGAAGCCTGAATTAACTCAGGCGCGTTTTAATTTGGGTGCAGGATTGCTTAAGTTGGGTCGATATAAGGATGCTGTTCCTCATTTTGAAAAACTTGTTGTTCAGCAACCTCAAGATCAGCAAGTTCGGCAATATCTTGATTATGCCAAATCTAGGTTGAAGTAATCAATGGTATAAGCTTGTATTGGATGTGTTCCTTGCAGTAAGGGGAGTACTTGGTTATAAATACCGCCAACAATGTGGCAGCTACTTAAGGAATGTTTGTCATTTGCATGGCGAGAAAAAAAGTGGTGGCTTATACCGTTGATTCTCGTTCTTGTTTTATTAGCTGCATTGATTTTGTTCAGTACTGGATCAGTTCTTTCGCCGTTCATGTATCCGTTTATGTGACCTGAGTGATGCGAATTATTCTTGGCATCTCAGCTTATTATCATGATTCAGCCGCTGTGTTACTTGTTGATGGGGCAATTGTCTCAGCGGCTCAGGAGGAGCGGTTTTCTCGTCGTAAAAATGATGAACGTTTTCCTTCTAATGCGGTTCAATTTTGTCTTGATCAGGCTGGCTTAAGTTTGAGTGATCTTGATGCGGTAGTTTTCTATGACAAACCGATCATTAAGTTTACTCGTATGCTTGAAAGTTTTCTTACCATTGCTCCAGCTGGGCTATTGGCTTGGTTGCGGGTGATACCAGGATGGCTATCCGAAAAATTAAATTTAAGGCAGACTATTCGGGATGAGCTTGATGGTTTGCCAAAAGATTGCCCAATACTTTTCACTGAGCATCATGTTTCCCATGCTGCAAGTGCATTTTATCCATCACCATATCAACAGGCAGCTGTCTTGACTGTGGACGGAGTGGGGGAGTGGGCAACCACAACGATTAGTCGTGGCTATGGTAATAGGATTCAAATGCTTAATGAGATACGTTTCCCTCATTCGCTTGGGCTTTTGTACTCGGCTTTTACAGCTTATTGTGGATTTAGGGTTAATTCTGGTGAGTATAAGCTTATGGGTTTAGCGCCTTATGGGCAGCCGATATATGCTAATGTTATCTTAGAGCATTTAATTGATCTGAAAACTGATGGTTCATTTTCGCTTAATTTGGATTACTTCAGTTTTTTGAAAGGTGCTCAAATGACAAATAATCGATTCAACCTTCTATTTGATGGTCCACCTCGTTTGCCTGATGCTCCTTTTGATAAACGACATATGGATATAGCTGCTTCAATTCAGCATGTAATAAATGAGGCTGTTTTACGTCTAGCTAAGAAAGCTAAGGAGATAACTGGCGAGTCTCGACTTTGTCTTGCTGGTGGGGTGGCGCTTAATTGCGTAGCCAATGGCAAGTTGCAGGAGTCTGGGATTTTTGAGGACATATGGATTCAGCCGGCGGCTGGAGATGCCGGCGGGGCGCTTGGGGCTGCATTGGAGGCATGGAATCGATCGCAGCCTTCTAAGTTTAACCAAGCCAGTGATAACGAGATAGTCTCTGAGAAAGGTGAAGACAACATGAATGGGAGCCTGCTTGGGCCGGAATATACTGAAGAGGAGATTAGTGAAGCGTTAAAAATCCATGGCGCAATATTTGAACGTTTAGATCAGGGTGAATTGTTAGATCGTGTGGCAGGATTATTGGATAGTGGTGATATTATTGGTTGGTTTCAGGGGCGAATGGAGTTTGGCCCAAGATCGCTAGGGAATCGTTCGATTCTTGGGGATCCTCGTCTAATTTCACTTCAGTCTTCGATTAATCGTAAAGTGAAATTTCGTGAGTCTTTTCGACCTTTTGCTCCAGCAGTCTTAGAAGAGAGGGCGGGCGACTATTTTGATTTACGAGGAGATTCTCCTTACATGTTAAAGGTTGCTGAAGTTAGGGAGTCGCATCGTAGAAAGGTCCCGAGTGAAGAGGGTGAGGGCTTTGATAGGCTTAAGTTTGAGCGTTCAACCATCCCGGCAGTCACTCATGTTGATGGTTCTGCTAGGGTTCAAACCGTAAGTAAAGAAAGGCATCCTTTGTTTTGGAAACTTCTTAAGTGTTTTGAATCTAAAACAAATTGCGGAGTCTTGTTGAATACTTCTTTTAATGTTCGCGGAGAGCCGGTTGTCTGTTCACCTGATGATGCGTACAGATGCTTTGTTAACACTGCAATAGATTGGTTAGTTATCGGGCCGTTTTTATTAAAAAGATCAAATCAACCTAAGGCCAAGCCGGAGCAGGAATTTGATCCTATTCCAGATTAGAGATTCCAGTGAAAAGTCGGTTAAAGAAAAATCCTAAGGAATGGAAAAAGTACCTGCTGTCGTTGATGGTAATGCTTTCTATTGTTGTAGGTGTTTTTGTATGGCAGTCTCTAATTAGTTTAACTAATGCGTATCTTGCTTGGGGTTTAATTGCCTCAGTTTTTATTGTTGGACTGTTTTCTAATGCTGTTAGCGGATCTATATATAGGGGTGGAATGGCTTTTGGATTTCGGGTGGGTCAAGTTTTTGGGACATTATTGCTATTTGTTATATTTATGTTAGTGATGATTCCGCTTGGTCTTTGTCTTCGGTTACTTGGTAAAGATTTACTTGGGTTAAAATTATTTAGTAAAAGGAATCAAACATATTGGGTGAATTCGAGAGAACCCGGTTCTATCAACCAAATGCACTAAAGTGCGGTTGTTTTTATTGGTAATTTATATTTTTGTATTTTCGGTTTGTAAGTTATTCACAAATTTT
>JAYZHR010000282.1:0-3763 GCA_036166355.1 Verrucomicrobiota bacterium
TTTTCCTTTCTTTCCCTTTTTATTATTATTGATATGGAGTTTCCATTTTCCACTGCGGACTGCTCGTAGTCCGCTGCCACGGTAGTAAAAAAAATTATCGTGA
The DNA here is from genome assembly GCA_036166355.1 of Verrucomicrobiota bacterium. GTDB lineage: Bacteria > Verrucomicrobiota > Verrucomicrobiia > Limisphaerales > UBA1096 > UBA1096. Next base: position 104 of record JAYZHR010000282.1, read on the forward strand.
GGGCTTTTAGCGTTTTCTTTTCCAACCATAAGTGGCCAGATATCTTTTCCATCAATTTTGAGTTTGGGTAGTTCTGCCTTTGCTAGATTGGCAAAAGTTGGAAGTACGTCGCAGGCCGCAGCAACTTCTTTGCATACTGTTCCCGATGGAATTTTACCAGGCCAGCGCATTATTGTTGGCACCCTCATGCCGCCTTCCCAAGTGCTAAATTTTGCACCTCTTAAAGGTAATGCAGAACCTCCATGGTGACGGAGTTTAAGGTGCCAAGGTCCATTATCGCTGGTGAATATAACAAGTGTATTACTATCTACTCCTGTTTCCTTGAGGGTCTTAAAAATTTGCCCGACAGAATGGTCGATTTCTTCAATAGTACGTATATAAGCTTGTTTTGGATCGTCGCTATAGAACTCATCGGACACAAATAATGGGATGTGTGGCATGCTGTGTGGCATGTACAGGAAGAATGGGTTGTCCTTATTTTTTCGAATGAAATTTTGAGCTTCTTGAGTATAGCGTTTTGTAATGTTATTTTGATTTACTGGCCGCTCTATTTCTTTTTCATTTCGGATAAGTGGTACGTTCCATGGTGATGTATCCCTCTCAATCCATGCTCGGTCAAGATTCCGATTCTTACCTTTGACGCCGTCCATATCATTTGAGTAAGGAATACCAAAATAACTATCAAATCCATGATTAGTCGGCAGGAATTTAGAATGATGACCAAGATGCCATTTTCCAACTGCAGCAGTGGAATAGTTCTTGGTTTTAAGTACTTCGGCAATAGTGGTTTCGGTTGGATTAAGTCCAATTGTATCTCGCGGGAATAGTACCTTTGTAATGCCAACACGTGGCGGGTAGCAACCGGTCATTAGTCCTGCTCGTGATGGTGAGCACACTGCAGCCAGTGAATAAAAGTCTGTAAACTTCATTCCTTCTTTAGCCATGTTGTCGAGGTTGGGTGTTTTAATGGTTTTCGAGCCGAATACGCCGACATCTTGATAGCCTTGGTCATCCATAAAAATCAGGATGAAATTTGGAGTGCTATGTGCTTTTATAATTGGTGTGTAAAATATTATCAGTGCCAATGTGAATATGTATCCAAATAGACGGAGGTTTTTTTGATTTTTATGCATGAGAATTTCCCCTGAAAAAATAGCCAATGTAATGTTGGGGTACAAGCAGCTCTTTCTTTTGCTAGTAGTTCACGTCAATTTGCTATAAAAACCACAGCCAATGAGCGAATCGGAAGCTCCTAAAATACCAAAGTGGCCCTTTATTGTGGGGGATGTAGTTCTATTATCAACTGCAGTTGTGTTATTAAGCAAAATTGACGGTGATTTTGGACTTTTAGAAGCATTTTGGTGTTTAGCATGCGTAGGAGGCGGAGCATGGATAATGGTTTTACCTTTTCTTAAGGAGTTTCATGCTAATGCGGAACTTAGTGAGGCTCGTGAACTAGCGAGTGCAATTGATAAAGTTAATTCATTAGAATTGTTGTTGAAGCGAGTTGAAAACGCCACGGAGCAATGGCTTCATGTGGAGGATAGGGCAAATGAAATTAATGTTACATCTAAAGATATTGCGGAGAAGATTAATGCTGAGGCTCGTGAATTTTCTGAGTTTTTACAAAAAGCAAATGATGCCGAAAAAAACCATCTCCGTCTTGAAGTTGAAAAGTTAAATAAATCCCAGAATGACTGGCTTCAAGTTATGACTTCTACTCTTGATCATGTTTTTGCCCTTACTCAAGCTGGTCGGCAGTCAGGTCAGGAAAATTTGATTAAGCAGCTCAATTCATTTCAGATGGCTTGCCGTGAGGTTGCTCGCAGGGTTGGTATTGTTACTCATGAATTACAGAAAGATGAGTTATATGATTCTCAAAAGCATCAATTGCGTGATCCTAAGGCTAAGTCGGAAGAGGGCGCAAAAATTATTGGGATTGCCGCTCAAGGGCTTTCTTTTCAAGGGCGTTTGATCCGAAAAACTGTTGTAGTGATAGATGGGGAAGAAGATCAGACGGGCAAGTCCAAACCAAAACCAAAACCAAAAGCTAAGGAAAAAAAGAAACCGGCAGAAGATTAGTTCCTTCGACCTGCACTTTGCATGTTTAGGATAGCTTGGGCTTTTTTATCTCCGTTTTCAGCGGCTTCAATCATGGCATTTTGAATATTTACGCCGGCTTCACTTACCACCATAAACTGGTCAGTAGTTAGTTTTGCTCCTTGGGATTTTAATTGATTGATTGATTGCACAGCTATCAAGAAATTACCCTGATCGAGTGCGTCGCTCGCTGTTTTTGCTAGTTTCTTTATGTTTGGCTCTGCCTTTTCAAAATAACTGATAAGATCACTTGATGATTCTTCAGTTGTGTCAGCATTTAGAGCATCTTCAATATTGCCTCCTCCGCATCCATTAAGTAGCACTGATATTAAAAATAATACGCCGTATAACTTCATTGTTAAATTGTTTTTTATCTGCCGCGGTTTCGCGGACTGCACCACCATCTATTACCTCCTGGGGGGGCAGATCTGGCTTCGTTGTAGTAAACGCGGGGATTTATGAATTCTACATGCGTGTCCACGCAGGCAGCGACAAACCCTTGTTTATGTCTTTTGGCTACTGGTTCACTTGGGCGACTTGTAGCATTATCATAAGCACCGGTGTCGTCACTGTGCGCTTCCCAATAAACCATGTCTCCTGGCTGAAAGGCGCTAGCTTTATAGGATGCTCCTTTTTTTCTTGGGTTTAGATCACAGGTGAATTCACAAAAGGCACCATTCATGATGTAGCTAGAAACTTGAGTTTCACGTTGTTTAAAATTTCGGTGTGAACGATTTTTGACAATATAGTCCATTGAACATTTTAACACATTGCTATTGTTATGGTAGTTCCAAAGTTGGCTTTGATGAACTAAGTCACGGGCAGGCCTACCCCCTGCAAGCCGAGTATATGCCCAGTTTGGCACCCCAGTCATTCCTGAACACCATCCTGGGTATGGCATGTAATCTTCATTATCTGTAGTGTACATCATTGTGGCTTTTCCTATTTGGTTAAAGTTATTGATGCAGTTTGTTCGGTGAGCTTGCTCTTTTGCTTGGGCGAGTGCAGGTAGTAACAGTGAGGCTAGAATGGCTATGATTGCTATAACCACCAGTAATTCGATTAAAGTAAAGCCTTTTGAAAAATTTTGTGAGGATTTCATCTGTCTAACTTTGGGTTGAAAAGATGGTTTGCTTATTGGCTTAATTTTGCAACATTAAATCCGTTATCTTGACAGGTTTACGGAACTGGAGGAGGTTTTGATTTTGACGGAGGATTGTGCACAATTATATGTTGCGGATCATGGTGAAAGTGCTGTGGTGAGGATTTGTGGTCGTGCTAATTTCGTTTCAAGTGTGCCTTTCAAAAAGCTGATTAATGGGCTTATGGGCCGCGGTTGTGGAAAATTCACTTTGGATCTATCCAATTGCTATTTAATGGACAGTACTTTTATAGGAGTGCTAGTCGGGTTATCACGAAAATTTGAAAAATCATACCAGTCTATATTGCTTTTTGGTCTATCCGAGCAAGTCCAGGCTATGTTTGATAATCTTGGTGTACTTGGTTTATTTGGTTTAGTTAATACGCTTTGTGAAGAAGATAATTTTGATCCAATTGCTT
>JAYZHR010000283.1:0-5476 GCA_036166355.1 Verrucomicrobiota bacterium
TGTTTCACCAAATGGCAAAACTATAAATAGCAACCAAAGATAACTCCTAAAATCACATCGGTTTTCAGCAAGATAAAACACTTGGACTTCAAAGGAAAAGTACTCTAGCCCCAAGCCATGGGCAACAAACCATTTCAATGCAAAAAAGAAAAATAATTGACTATATATCTTAAATTTAAGCCCCAGACTTGACCATTTGGAATGCAATAAAGTAAGTTGCGCCGCCTTAACGGTGGCCGTAGTTCAATGGTAGAGCCCCAGATTGTGATTCTGGTTGTTGCGGGTTCGAGTCCCGTCGGTCACCCCATTCTTTCTTAATAACAAGAGCCCTTCTATTTTTGTTACAGGCTTACTGTAAAGTTGTTAGACTTTTCAAAAACAACCACAAACCCCAATTAGTTAAGTATTAATTTGAACATTAATACTTTTTTAAGCAAATTTGCTGAACAATAAATGAAATTCAGGCTAATTCTTTTATTTATTTTCACTTACGGTCTCATCTATGAACCTATTGGACAAACAAAGAAAATCACACCGTATAATGACCCAAATGGGCAGAAATTCAGATACACTCCCATGAGAAAGAGTACTCGTTCTATTACCACCTACCTTAATAATGAAATTCAGCTAGCCTTTGATACCGAAAAACTTCGAACTCATTCAGTTTGGAAAGGAAAACTAGACCTTTTTGGCCCTCAATACACACATTCCAAACGCCCATTCATAGCACAAATAAACGGAAAGGTCATATTTGAAAACCCTCCATTCTTACCATGGCAACAAGGCGACCCACCCTTTAAACCGAATTTAAATATAATAAATTTAACCGGTCGTTTTATAAGCACCCATATAAATAAAAAAAACGTCACTCTAAATTACCAACTAAGAACAAGAGATAATGAAAAAATATCAATTAGTTTAAAGCCCACTTCAATAGATATGGGTTTAATGCGCACCATAACAGTCTCACCCCACAATCAGACGTTATGGTTTATGGCAAATAACCAACAAGAAAGTAATGACTACACTGTAGAGATAAAAGCAGAAACAAACACTGTTACACTCCATACAAAAATTAACTCATTAATATATTCTGAAATAAATATTACAGAAACAGGATCTGAATCGGAATATGAAAAAAATGATATTAACCACAATGCCAAACTGTACTGGATAAAAATTCCACCCAGAAAAAAATCAACTACATTTCATATAATAAACAAATTTAAGAACTTATCAAATAAACAAGATCCACCTTTAAAAAATCCAATAAAACAAATTAAACCAATAATAGAAGAAAACATAAAATTTCTACCTCGAAAATCAGAAAGCCACGAATTCTATTCTTTCGAAAAACTCCCCTTAAAGAAAGAATGGGAAATGTTGGTCACAGGAATGGACTGGCTTGATAAAGACAGGCTGGCTATATGCACATGGACAGGAAGCATTTATATTGTTTCCGGATTAACTGCGAATAATATCACCGTTAATAAAGCACTTGATGGGCTAAATGAACCAATGGGACTACTACAACATAATGGTAAAATTTACGTCTCTCAAAAACCGGAACTAACGGAAATACTTATAAATAAATCCAATAACTCAACGACTCTAACCCAAGTAAGTTCAGACTGGGGTTATTCAGGGCATTATAATGCTTTTTCATATGGCCCCGTCTTAGACAGAGATGGAAATTTTACTCTCGCTAATGCAGGCCATAGTGGACGGTGGGATATGAAGTTCATGGGATGGGGAATCAAGCTAAACAAAAACGGAACCATGTCTGGTATAAGTTCTGGATTCAGAGAACCTAACGGGATCGGCACTTACGGCCCAAATCGCGATATTTTTATTACTGATAATCAAGGGCACTGGACAGCTGTGTGCGAGCTAAACCACCTAAGGCCAAATAAATATTTCGGGCGCCCAGCCTCCACTCCAGACCCAAAAAAACTTTACCAGGGACGAAGCAACTTCACTCCACCAGCAGTCTGGTTCCCCTACTCTCTAGCAAGGTCTGTTTCAGGTATATCAGAAATCAAAGATGAAAGCTTTGGCCCGTTCAAAGGTCAATTGCTAGTTGGGGATTTTCAGAACGCAATTGTGACCAGAGTGTTTCTTGAAAAGGTTAAAGGCGAATACCAAGGAGCAGTATTCCCTTTTTTAAAAGGTTTTAGTTCAGGAGTTAATAGGCTAAGTTTTGGCCCTAATGGAAAACTTTATGTAGGAGGACTACAAAAAACCTGGGCTTGCGTCGCTCCAGACCCCGCATCGCTTGAAAGAGTTACATACAACGGAAAAACCCCATTTGAAATTTTAAGAATAGAAGCAAAGAATAATGGTTTTTTACTATCATTTACCAAGCCAATTAAAACCAACTCTGCTGACCCTGAGAATTTTGACATCTCTCAATTTCGATACGCGTACCATGCCAACTACGGCTCACCTAGATACAGCCAACAAGGCATCAAAAACAGGCAAACAAATTTAAGCATAAAAAGCACAAGCTTATCTAGAGACCGTAAATCTCTTCACATAAATATAGAGGGATTAAAAGAAGGATATGTTACTGAATTCAGATGTTTCGACATTCAGAATGATGAAGGAGTTGATTTATTGCACGATACATTCCACTACACGCTTAACCGAATACCCTAATTAAAAATCGATTAAAAGATTAGATCTTGTAACTGATAAGAGTGTTCAAACGTATCCAAAATATTAATACTTAATTCAGATACCATTAGCCAGAGCATATCTTTTAGCTTATATTCAATGCAGATGCGCCTTCATCACATAATTTTAATTCTTGCTTTCTTCATTATTATTCTCAGCGCTGAAGAGCAAATAAAAGATTTAGAGGAAATCAATATTGCTTGGCAGGCTGATGGAAAAGTAAGTGCATCTATAGAAAACCGCCCATTAGAAAAAGTACTTCAATCATTAAGTGCACTAGAAAAATGGCAAATCCTTGTAGAGCCTGGCTTAAAACTAAATGTAACTACTCGTTTTAAAAATCTATCTCAAACTGAAGCACTCAGGAGGCTGCTGAACGATGTTAATTTTGTAATTATACCAAGCAAAAACAAAAACTCCAGAATGCTTGTTTATCAGACTTCATCCGACAAAGCGATAAAGCGAGTCGTCCCGAAAAAACTTACAACTAAAACGAAAGAAATTATCGATGAAAGAATCAAAAACGAACTACTGGTCACTCTAGATCCCAAATCAGGGATTAATATCGAAACTCTAGCCAGTCAACTTGGAGCCAAAATTAAAGGCAAAATTGATGGACTTGATATCTATCAACTAGAATTCGAAAATGAGTCTGATGCTGAAAAAGCTAGACTTCAACTCGATCAAAACGATGGAGTGACAGCTGTTGATGACAATTTCACAATTAATAAACCAATCGCATTAGATCCTGTAAACTTACCCGCCCCGCCGCTAAACCTTCGCCCTTCCTCAGCAGATACAGATGGTGTTATCGTTGGATTAATAGATTCAAGCGTTCAAAAAAATGGCACTCAAGTAGCTGACTTTTTATTACCGGAAATCTCCTTATTTAATTCATCTTTAGATAAACCTAACGAACTCAATCACGGCACATCTATGGCTGAAACAATTCTGCGTGGCTTATCAGCCTCACTTGAAGGCGCTGAAGAAACATCAGTTAAAATTCTACCGGTCGATGTTTACGGAAAAGCCGATAGCACCTCCACATTTGATGTTGCAAGAGGAGTACAAGCTGCAATTGAAGGAGGGGCAGACATAATAAGTTTAAGCCTAGGCTCTGATCATCAAAACAATCTACTTAAATCAGTTATACAAGCTGGCAATAAGGAAGGGGTTTTGTTTTTAGCCGCCGCAGGCAATGAACCAACAGGCTTACCAGTCTACCCCGCTGCCCATTCAGAAGTTATCGGAGTGACTGCGCTAAACAAAAATGGACAGCGAGTTGCAAGCTATGCCAATAATGCGAGCTTTGTTGAAGTTGCCGCACCAGGAGTGGGGGTAACGGTATTGAACAATCAGACATATTTTGGAACCGGAACATCATTTTCCACCGCCTACACAGCAGGAATTGCCGCAGGAATCAGTTCATCTCAAGGCATTCCAATGAATCAAGTAAGAAATACTATTACCAATAACATGAAGCCGCCAAAAAACGGTCCGTAATATTTTATTCTTCTTCCAAGTCTGCTTCCCTCTCAAATTGAGCGAGCATTTCTGGGAGAGCTAAACGACCCCGGGCAAACTTAGCTGCCTCTGATTCAGGGTAATCCCAACGACAACGATTATAGTAGCGAAACGCCATCGGCACATCCTTACCCATCCTATAACTCTCACCAGCCCAAAATAACGCTTCAGCACATAAAGCATCGTCTGGATAACGTTTAGCAAAATCCACAAATCTCTCTGCAGCATCACCATATGTTTGTTGCTTATAATGGCATTGCCCCCACCTAAACGCCATGCGTGACGCCAGCTCATGCTCAGGAAATCTCTCAATAAATTTCCCAGAAACTCGTGCTGCCACCAAAAAATTTTCCTTAAGATAATAATATTCATTTATACGAATCATTACTTTAGGAATTAAAGGATTGTCCGGATGTATTGCCGCCATTGCAACATACTCCTCAAGAGCTTGATCAAAATCACCAGATTCCTCATAGCATTGAGCCATTTTATATTGTGCATCCGGAGCAAGCGCATGATCAGGAAATCTTCTTATTATTTCGCGATAGGATTCAATTGCAACTTTCCAATCTTCCTGCTCTTGGGCAAATTGACCTAAAAGATAATTAACACGGGCAATATATTTTTCCTCAGGAAAATCCTCAGCGAGCTCTAACAAAACACGCCTACCGTGTAATAAATTTCCCTCTGCTTGCTCTATCCTCTCTAATTTTTTCTGCGATTTAAATAATTCAAAATAACTTTCAGCTATATGAAATCTTGTTTGTGCTGCCAGGTCTATATCCTCAAAAACCTTACTAAAAGCGGCAAGCAACCCATCAGTACCTATAGCTATGGAAACCTTATCCTGTCGATCCATTATCTCATTTTCGGAAGTGCTTTGATCACGATAAATTACAGATAGACTATCACCAAAAAAACATTCTATCCCGTTATTACCACTATTAGGGCGAGGATTATTTCTTGCCACCAACGGAAAGGATCCAGTGAACAGTCCGCTATGAGTTAATGTCTCCGTGAGGGTTATACTTTCCTTTTCACCGCTGGTTGTTTTTACCGTTACAATAATATTATCTTGCCCATCAGAAACATCCTGATCCTTATCCTCTACCATCAAGAAAAGACGCTCACCAACATGCAGAGACTCAAGCTGCTTCTTATATTTTGAATCTGTAATACTTAAAACCCCATCGCTAACTAAAATACCTTTTGATCTCTTCGCCGCAGCACCTCCATTTGTCCTTAACTCATCACCATAAGTTACACTTACTAACTC
>JAYZHR010000284.1:0-6023 GCA_036166355.1 Verrucomicrobiota bacterium
AATCTAAAAAAACTGCAACCAATAAGGCGGCGGTGAAAAAAACTGCGACCAAGAAGGCGGCGGTGAAAAAAACTGCGACCACGAAGGCGGCGGTGAAAAAAACTGCGACCAAGAAGGCGGCGGTGAAAAAAACTGCGACCAAGAAGGCGACTGCAAAGAAATTAGTTAAAAAGACTGCAAAGGTTTCATCAAAAAATAAAACTTCTGCTAAAAAGCCTAAATCGAAGGAATCGAAATCAAAACAAGAGGAGGAAAAGTTAGAGAATGCTAACAACCAAGAAGGTGGTGAAGAAAATGAAAATGAAATGCATGTGGATATGCCGCCGGAAGAGCCTGATTTCACCAAGGATGAAGAGTTTAACCTTCAGGATAAAATAAAAGAGCTTGTCCAGTTAGCCCAAGATCAGGGGCATCTTACTGTTGGTGATATTAACGAGGCATTACCTCGCGATTTTGTTACGGCAGAAAAACTTGAGGAGGTTCTGAAAAAGCTTAAGAGTTTAGAGGTTGAAATCGTTGAGCAGTTGGATGCTGCACCACGTCAGAAACCTGTAGAGTCAGCTGCTGAGGCGGAAAAAACTCGGCTTGATATTTTGGATGATCCCGTCCGAATGTATCTTAAACAGATGGGGCAAGTGCCCTTGCTTACACGCGAGCAGGAGGTTGAAATTTCTAAGCGTATTGAAGAAGCGGAGCTAGAAGTGAAGCGGATTCTTTATGGTCTTGGCTTTACTGCCAAGGAACATATTGCGTTGGCTGAGAAGTTAACAGCAGACCCTCCAAAGGAACGATTTGATCGAGTAACCTTGGATAAGGTAATTGAGACTCGTGATAAACATCTCAAAACTCTACATCGTCTAATTAAGAAAGTTCGTGAGGAAGACGGAGAGGTGGATAAAAAGTATCTAACATGGCGAAAGGCCCCGAAGAGTCGTGCCGGAAAGATTTTTGATGAGTTTAATAAGTTAAATGACAAGCTGCAGAAAAGTTTTTCTAAATTCCTTTTTAAACAAAAAGTCATAGAAGAGATGGGTTTAGTTGCGGATAATATTCATGATAAAATGCAACAAACTTTTCATTCTATAGAGAAGCTGAAAAATGCTCCAAAATCTTCTCAGATAGATATGATGCTTCAAGCTGAGGAAGGTAAACTTGTTGCGCTAGAAGCGTTTGTTCGTAAGCCCGCTGAGGACTATCTAGATACCTATAAAGAATTACAGCATTTTGCCCGTAAAGCTCATCAGGCTAAGACTGAAATGATCGAGGCTAATCTGCGATTGGTCATCTCGATAGCGAAAAAGTATACTAATCGTGGTCTGTCATTTCTTGATTTGATTCAGGAAGGCAATATGGGATTGATGAAGGCGGTAGAAAAATTCGAGTACCGGCGTGGTTATAAATTTTCGACATATGCTACATGGTGGATTCGTCAGGCGATTACTCGTTCGATAGCTGATCAAGCCCGAACGATTCGTATTCCGGTGCACATGATTGAAACAATTAATAAATTGATGCGTGTGCAAAAACAATTGGTACAGGAGTACGGTCGGGAGGCAACCCCAGAAGAAATTGCAGAGGAGATGGAAATTGAGGTCGATCGTGTGCGTGCTATAATGAAAATGGCCCAGCAGCCAATTTCATTACAGGCGCCAGTTGGAGATAGTGAAGACACAAGTTTTGGTGATTTTATTGAGGATAAAAGTGCTGAGAATCCTACTGATATGGCAAGCTATAGTCTTCTTAAGGATAGACTTGGTGATGTTTTGACTTCATTAACCGAGCGCGAACGTAAGGTGCTTGAATTGCGTTTTGGACTGTCAGATGGCTATAGTCGAACACTTGAAGAAGTGGGTAAGCAATTCAAGGTTACGAGAGAGCGTATTCGGCAGATCGAGGCTAAGGCATTACGTAAGATGCGTCATCCTACTCGTATTCGGCAGTTGTCAGGATTTCTCGAACGTGAGGATCTAGTTCTTTAGGTTCCATACATAAAACCCTTCTGTTGGAGGGTTTTTTGTTTTTCATTTTGTTAAATGAAGCTCAACTTTCAGATTCCGGGTACTGATGAGATTGTTTAATTTGAATCAAACGGATTACAGTTAGCTATTCCTCGTGCTTAGACACCCTTGGGATGTATTGCCGCGTATTGGTAAAAATAAGAATGACTTAGCAGTGGCGCCCAGAGAAGAAGATGGTGATTAACTGCATCGACAAAGAGCAAGATTCAGTAGCGGATTTGGTTGCTGATACAAATCTAATTTTTTCTGACAGTGGTTTGCTGTCTAAAGCGAAGAATTTTGAGTTTCGTGCTGAGCAACAACAGATGGCGGTGGAGATTGCTAAGGCATTAGAAAAAAATCAGCATCTTATCATTGAGGCTGGAACAGGAGTCGGTAAAAGTTTGGCCTATTTGATCCCAGGGATTTTGTATGCAGTTAGCCAAAATAAAAAAGCTGTTATCTCTACGCATACTATTAATCTTCAAGAACAGTTAACGGAGAAGGATTTGCCGATGCTGAAGCAGATTCTGCCTATAGAATTTTCATTTGCGATGCTAAAGGGTCGTTCGAATTACCTTTGTACACGAAGACTGCAGCGTGCAAGGCAACAGGCAGCCAATCTACTTACCTCATCAGAGATGGAGGAGTTGAAACGTATTACCGATTGGTCGCGTGAAACAAACGATGGAAGTCTTTCAGATTTTGAGATAATGCCAGATCCGAAGGTGTGGGATCTTGTTTGTTCTGAGAGAGGTCTATGTTCATCAAAGCTTTGTGGACATAATTCAGATTTATCTAAAATTGGTCAGACATGTTTTTACCAGCGTGCAAGAAGTCGGATTCTTGCTGCTGATCTTCTTGTGCTTAATCATTCTCTGTTTTTTAGTCTACTTGGGGATGAGGCTGTTGAGGACGATGTGAATAATGATGAAGGAGTGTTGTTTAATAATGACTTTGTGATTCTTGATGAAGCTCACAATGTCAGTCATGTAGCATCGAAACACATTGGCATAAGTGTATCAAGTGGGCAGGTTCGTTTTAATCTACAAAGGTTGTGGAATTCTAAGACCGGCAAGGGGCTACTTGGTCTCTTAAGATCAGGCAAGGCTGTTCAATTAGTTGAGGCCGCTGAGATTGCAATGGAGCAGTTCTTTGATGAGCTTGAAGTTGCTTGTGATAATCTTAATGAAAAACTGTTAAATTCTAATAAATTTAATGCCGGAAAACATGCTTCATGGAAAGAGTTGCGAGTTCGTTGCACAGAGCTAGTCGATGATTCTTTGACACTTCCTTTGCAGAGAGTGCGTGAGGCACTTTTGAATGTGCGAGAAGAGACAGACGATGCAGATGCAGCTCAAGAATTAGCAGAGTTTAATCGCCGTATTGGAGAGTTGCGTGAATCCATTATTATGTTTCTTTCTCAGGCGTCTAAAGACCATGTTTACTGGGTAGAAAAATCAGGTAAGTCTAACACGGCTCTTTCGCTTAATGCTGCGCCTATCGACGTGGCAGTGCATTTGAGACGTAGACTTTTCAGATGTAGTTCGTCAGTTATTCTTACAAGTGCGACGTTAGCATTAAGTGATTTAAACTCTAATAATATAGACTTGATACCTAACGTTGGGTCCAAAAATAATCTTCAGTATTTCGCTAGTCAGATCGGTGCTGAAAAGGTTAAGTCGGTTCAGGTTGGTTCGCCGTTTGACTATAAACAGCAAATGAAGTTATTTATTGCCGGAAAGATGCCGGACCCGCGTGAATCTGAATTTAGTAATGCTTTAGCTTCTCAGATTCGGAATTTTGTTGAATTAAGTGATGGCGGGGCATTTGTTCTATTTACTAACTTCAAATTAATGCGCGACCTTGCAGAGGAGCTTAAAGGATTTTTTATTGAGAAGGGTATAGAATGTTTTGTTCAGGGTGCTGGGATGCCTCGGTCGATTCTTTTAGAGCGATTCAAACGTGATGAACGATCCGTATTATTCGGTACTGACAGTTTTTGGCAGGGTGTTGATGTGCCGGGGGATGCACTGCGAAATGTTATCATCACTAGGCTTCCATTTATGGTGCCTGATCATCCTTTGGTCGAGGCGAAAATTGAGGCAATTGAAGCTCGTGATGGTAATGCCTTTATGGAGTTTTCCCTGCCGGTTGCTGTACTGAAATTCCGACAAGGTGTGGGGCGGTTGATTAGGACTAAGAATGACAAAGGTATTGTAGTAATTTTGGATAATCGTGTTTTGACCAAGCGATATGGTGATATTTTCCTCAATTCTCTTCCTAGTTGTCCTAAAGAGATAGTATGAACTTGTCGGTAATTGAACGTTTGCTCCAATGGTGGCACTCTAACTCGATATGAGGGCCTTTGTTCTCAGTATTTTTCTTTTATTGCTGCTTGGAGTGAATGCTTCGGCGCAGTTTGATAATCCGTTTGAAGGAGGTTTAGATGCCGCTCCCAAGGCAGCAACTAAGGTCAAATTATTTTTATCCCATGAAGCAGCTAAGTTGGGATCAACAATTATGGCTGGGATAGAAATGTCCATGGAAGAAGAGTGGCATACCTATTGGCGTAATCCAGGTGCCGCTGGTATTCCGACCTCGGTGAACTGGAAGTTGCCGGATGGCGTTTCAGCCGGGGAAATACAATGGCCAGTCCCCAAAAAATTTCTTTCTCTAGGTTCGACTGGTTATGGTTATGAAAACAAGACTGTATTACTTATTCCTCTGACTATCGCTACGAATGCCCCACTAGGGCGAGCAGAAATCTCTGGGGTAGTGAGTTGGCTTGAATGCAAAACGCAGTGTAACCCTAGAGATCAGGAGGTAAGTGCCAATTTTGCGATTGGGCAATTATCGAAAGAGTCTTCTTTTTCTATGGTACTCCCTGATATCAAAAATAAATTACCTCGAATACTTGATGATAATAGTCGAAAGGCGAGGGCTTGGTGGGGTGAAGAAATAAAAGAGGACGAAAGAAAGCTTTTTGTTGAGTTTGCTTCCAGAGAAGCAATGGGTGATGCGGACTTTTTTTCATTTAAGTATGAGTCCTTTGAGTTGTCATCAGAGAGTAAAGTGGAATTTTTTGGTGGTGATAAAGTAAGGGTTGAAAAAACTGTATTAAAATTTGAAGGTCAATGGCCTTCCAAAGTTGAAGGGTTGTTGGTTTTTAATTTGGAAGACCGGGAGAAAACCCGTGCGGTGAAGGTAAATATACCAATTGAAATTAAGCCTAGTACAGCTCTGAATATGGAGGCTAATCATCAATCCCTTGCGATGATGTTATTATATGCCTTTTTGGGCGGGTTGCTTTTGAATGTGATGCCATGCGTGTTACCCGTTATTTCATTGAAAATATTAGGATTTGTTAAGAATGGTCACGAATCAAAGGTGCGAGTACGTATGTTGGGGGTTCTATATGGTCTGGGAGTTTTTGTATCATTTATGATTTTGGCAACTATTGTCATTAGCGTGAAGAGTGCTGGCGAACTTGCAAGTTGGGGTATGCATATGTCTAACCCTCAATTTGTTGTATTACTTACGATACTTGTCACGCTAGTTGCATTGAATCTTTTTGGACTTTTTGAAGTGACCTTAGGCTCTGTTGGAGTTGCAGTTAGCGCGGTAGGTTCCAAGGAGGGAGCTAGTGGTGCTTTTTTTAATGGTGTTTTGGCGACGATTCTTGCTACTCCGTGTACAGCTCCTTTTTTGGCTCCAGCACTAGGTTATGCTTTTATGCAATCCGCTGAGTTAATTGTACTTCTGTTCGCTTTTGTTGCGCTTGGTCTGGCATTGCCTTATGTGATATTGAGCTGGAATCCAACGTGGTTACGTTTTCTTCCTAAACCTGGGCTTTGGATGGAAAAGTTTAAGATTTCGATGGGGTTTCCTATGATGGGAACAGCGATTTGGTTGTTCATGCTGACTTACGAATACTACGGTGACCGAGTTCTTTGGTTTGGTATTTTTTTGACAATATTGGCCATGGCAGTCTGGATTTTCGGTGAGTTTTTTCAACGAGGCTCA
>JAYZHR010000285.1:0-4693 GCA_036166355.1 Verrucomicrobiota bacterium
ATAGCTCTGTACTTGCAACAGCATACGAATGTGGCATCCCTATATTCACCAGTAGCCCAGGGGACAGCTCTATTGGCATGAACATAGCCGCAATGGCATTAAGAAACTCTTCGTTAACAATCGACCCAAACCGCGATGTGAATCAAACGACTGCAATCGTTTATGATTCCAAATCTCGAGGACTCACATCATCTGTCTTTATACTCGGTGGAGGTTCCCCAAAAAATTTCATCCTTCAAACTGAACCGCAGATTCAGGAAGTAATGGGGATTGAAGAAAATGGACACGACTACTTCTTGCAAATCACGGATGCAAGGCCAGACACAGGTGGACTCAGCGGAGCAACTCCAGCAGAAGCTGTGAGCTGGGGAAAAGTTGACCCTGAAACACTGCCGGACTGTGTCGTGGCCTATGTAGATTCCACTATAGCACTACCACTACTTACAGCCTATTTGCTTACTCGCAACCGACCGCGCAAAGCTAAAAGACTCCATGACAAGCGCGATAAATTACTGAAGAAATTAACAAATAAATATCTCGAAACAGGAACAGTTGCCAAAATTAAGGGCCGTAAGGAATTCAAGTTCCATTCAAATCGTAATCAAAATAATAAACGATCCGAAACCTGTTAATGCGAATCGCTATCTTCAATACCGTTCAGCTTGAAACCGCAGGCGGGATGGAACACTTTTGCATTCAAACGGCAAAACATTTATCGGGATTAAAAGGGGTTCAAGCCGACTGCGTTACAATGGACAGCGCATTTAACATTAGGTATGGCAAATTGCATTCAGCCTATTTTCTAAGAAAATTTGATCCATCGATAATTAATCGTGAATCAAGAAAATCCATCGAAGTCCGTCTTGGCCGGGGACATTATTTTAAGTGCTCTAATTTCAATGAATTAACCAAAATACTTAGACAATATGATCTCATATACAGCCGAAATGAAATCACGGAAGCATTTATCCTCCAAAATCTAGTAGGCTATCATCGAATTCCTCCAGTTATATTTGGCTGTCATTGCCCACATCAATACATCGGGGCTAATACGCTTCATAGTCGATTACATAATCAATTATATAGCTCTCCGATCTACACTCATTTAGCCAAGCGAGCTGCAGGATTTCATACAATCTCAAAAAGTGACACTCAAGCAATTCAGCAACAATTTGAGCATCATCCTGTTGAGCAGGTGCCAAATCCATTCGATTCCATCGGCTATGCAAATCGTGCGAGCAAAATAACAATGCCATTTCCCTTACATAAAAAAGATTACAATATTCTATGGGCTGGCCGATTAACTGAACAAAAAGGAGTAGCTCAATTGTGTGAATTAATTGATTTGGTCAATCGCACACATGACAAACAAGTTGCATGGCATATATGTGGCGATGGAGAACTAAAGGGGATGATCTCATCTGCTGCGACAAAACACCACAATGTCTACCCGCACGGCCACATCGACCGGGAATCGATGCCGGGAACATATGCGAATGCAGATTTATTTATTAGCACCAGTCAATGGGGAGAAACCTATGCCTATACTCCTAGAGAAGCCAATAGCCTTGGCTTGCCGGTCGTTTCTTATGATATATCTGGTTACAATGAGATTATTGACAACGGCATAAACGGCAAACTAGCAAAATCATTAAATGAATTTACCGAGATCGTGAAATGGTTTGCAGACGGCAACAAACTCCAAAGCAACATCAAAAAACATATCCAAAATAAGACAGATGCTGCCCCCGCCTATCAACAACTGCTTCATTTTTTTCATAGATGTCTTTAACTTCTCCCTTGGGTGAGTGTTCAAACGAAAAATATTAAGCCATTAAAAGTGGGGATGATCTCACTTGGTTGTGCAAAAAATCTCGTTGATGCCGAAGTAATGATGGGATCATTACTAAAACAAGGGTTTCAAATTACCAACGAAAATACTGAAGCTGATGCCCTCATCGTAAACACATGTTCTTTTATTGATGCCGCACAAGAAGAAAGCGTCGATACAATTTTAGAATCCACAGATTTTCGTGAAAATGCAAATATTAACCAGGCCGTAATCGTATCGGGCTGCCTTTCACAACGTTACCGTAAAGAACTGCCCAAGTTGATGCCAGAAGTTGACGCGTTTATGGGAATCGACCAAGTCGAAGAAGTTGGAATGATTGTGCAGCAGGCAGTCAGGAACCGAAGCTCACGGGTTAACGAAGATTTAGTACAAGGAGATAAGTCTCCAATCGAGACGGATGCCACCAATGCTCATGGTAGTGTCAATCCAGATGAACAAGCCTCTTCAGCGATACAGCCACTAGTGGATATTAATTCACGACCTGACTATATCCCAAAATTTGAGACTCCTCGATTTCGCCTGACTCCAAAACATTTTACTTATGTGAAAATTGCCGAGGGCTGCAATCATCCTTGTAGTTTTTGTATTATTCCTCGTATGCGAGGGTCGCACCGAAGCCGTCCCCAGTCAGATATTGTTCAGGAAGCGCGACAACTAGTGGCCGATGGCGTAAAGGAGCTTAACTTAATTTCACAGGATTCAACGTACTACGGCCTCGATCTCCGACATAATCACAAGGTGAACATCGCTTCGCCTGAACGCTTCACTGCCGCCACAAATGATCTACCTGCAGATGCTTCAACACTGGCTAGTTTAATTCGCGAGCTCAATACGATCGAAGGCGATTTTTGGATTCGAATCCTGTATACGCATCCAGCCCACTGGACAGAAGAGATAATTTCTGCAATTGCCGAATGTGAAAAAGTAGTCAAATACGTAGACATGCCATTACAGCATATCCACGATTCCATGCTCGAACGCATGCGACGGGAAACAAACTCGCAGTATATAAAAGATTTAATTAAGCGCATCCGCAAAGGGATTCCGAACATCACTATTCGCACAACATTCATCGTCGGATTCCCAGGTGAAACTGAAGAATATTTTGAGTCACTTCTGGACTTTATTCGCGACATACAATTCGAACGGCTTGGGGTGTTTACCTTCTCGAAAGAAGATGGAACAAAGGCCGGTATAATGGAAAGCCAGCTAACGGAGGACCAAAAGGAGCAACGACGTAAAAAAACAATGGCTACTCAGCTGAAAATTAGCCGGAAAATTGCTGCTGAGCAGGTCGGCAAAACCTTGCGCGTGCTGGTAGAAAAACAAGCCAATGAAGAAGAGATTAACCAAGCAAACTTAAGCTCTTGGGAGCATGGTCTGATTCGATCAGAGAGTAGTAACAACAAAATTGATCTTGGCAATTGTCTCATTGCACGCGGAGAAGCTGATGCACCTGATATTGATGGCCGGATATTAATACAAGGGAAGCTAACTATTGGACAATTTGCTAAAGTTAAGATCATTGGACATACCGATTATGATTTGATTGCCGAACCGATTTAACAACCTCAGCTAACCTATTATGAATCTTCCCAACAAACTTACTTTAAGCCGAATCATAATGACGATTCTTTTTGTAGCTGCACTGTTTGCTAATTTCCCATTTCATTACACCTTGGCACTAACACTTTTTGTAATTGCAAGCATTACTGATTGCCTTGATGGATCACTTGCCCGAAAACATGGGCTAATCACTGACTTTGGAAAGTTGATGGATCCCTTGGCCGATAAAGTATTAATCTGTTCTGCTTTTATTGCTTTCATAGAACTTGGCTGGATGCCCGCATGGATGGTTATCATAATCGTCGCCCGAGAGTTAGCCATCACCGGGCTTCGTCTATTGGCCGCGAGTAAAAATCAGGTGCTCGCAGCAGAAAGACAAGGAAAGAACAAAACGATTACCCAAATCACAGCTATCATTGCACTGTTGATTACTCACAGCTATACAGATTGGGGCATTATAGGCAATTTTTTCAGCTATAAAATTGCCGGCAATGCTTGGTCGTGGTGGGCTGCTGAAATTTCCATATGGGCCGCTGTAGTGCTAACCTCTTACTCGGGAATCCTTTACCTCTGGAAAAACCGCGAAGTCTATCTAAAAGACTGCTGAAATGAATCGGTTAATACTTCTTGTTGCACAAGGCTTAGGCACTGGCCTCTCAACTAAGGCTCCCGGAACATTCGGAACCCTACTTGGTATTCCTCTGTTCATCCTCTTGTTACTCCCAAAGAGTCTAACATTTTTTGTCGCCATGATGTTATTAACTTCTATCGCCGCAGTATATTTTTGTACTAGGGCCGAATCCATTCTAGAGGAACGAGATCCAGCCTCAGTGGTAATAGATGAAATTGTCGCTGTTCCAGCATGTTTTTCCGGCTGGGTATCAACTATATATTTTAGTACTGGAAAAATGCCTGATTGGTTATATTTCTTTGACTCAAAAAATATAACATGGACGATTGGAATTATACTTCTCTTCCGTTTTTTTGATATCGTCAAGCCTTGGCCAATAGGCCCCAGTCAAGACTTACCCAAAGGCTGGGGCATCACAATAGACGATTTAATAGCTGCACTTTTTGTAAATATCATCGTTGGACTAGTAACATTGCTGTCTTAAGCGGCTTCCGTCTCGACAAGATATTTGGCAAGCCTACACTAGCGCACACATCAATGAAAATAACCGAACTACTTAGCGTAGGAGCACTGACACTTTGGGCTATCACGCTTTATGCTCAACCAAAGTTAAATACCAAACCACTTACTTTGGAAGGGGACAT
>JAYZHR010000286.1:0-16102 GCA_036166355.1 Verrucomicrobiota bacterium
GAAATAGGCTCAGTACGACTTTCAGATGGAATAATATTTACTGCAAATATCTCTGACCAATCAGTGCCCTTTGCAGTATATAGGCCTGGTTTATCCGGTAAAAATACATCTCCAGCAGAAATCGCAGTAGCACCTTGACCTGGAGGAATGATAGAAACATCACCAGCGACCTTCCCATTATTAAATCGAGAAATCTCGATCTGATCGCCAACAAAAAACTGTCGTGACTGGGTTTTAGTCTCAAGAACAGGTTGTAACACAGAATAAAGTAACGGAATGAACTTAGTGGACAGGGCAAGCTGACTATCAAAAGGTCTCCAGCTTGAGGTCATTACAATCAAACGACCTTGGCCACGCGGAGCAAGCAACCACGCAGGCGGCCCGGTATCAAATCGGGCTAACACATCAATACCTTCCTCAGGGAGATTTTGAAGTTCACGATAATTCCAGAAGTGTAGATTGGTAAAATCACTGTAACGAGAATCTCGAAAAACCGACAGAATCGGATGGTCTAACTTAAGAGATTGCAATAGCCCATAGTCCTTCGACTTCACATCATCGATAACCAAATCTGGTGCATCAAGCCACTGTTGAATATTGCCAACCTGTTTTGAAGAATTAACAACAGCGAGCACAGTACCTCCATCACGAATAGCCTTATCAAGCAACTCGGATAAAGCTCCCTCTACCACATCGTCAACAACATAAAGATCAGACTCTGGCAGCACCTCTGCCGATTTCCCACTCATAAATTGAACATTGAAATTTAATGAACTTGTTTTTTGAAATGCACTGCGCAAATAAAACAATGACCCCTCAGCATCATCCGGCTTGTCTTCACCAATATAGACAATACTAACATCCTGCTGCTTCTCCTGAGCAAAATAAAAAGTATTATCAAAATCCGCCGCGTCGCCACGAACAGACAGCTGACTAATGGATTGATTTGACCATTCAGCCGGCATCTCAATTACCCTGCTACGCCCTGGAGGCACATGTACATTTTGCACAAGCAACTGATCGGGTGAAACTTGACCAACAAATTCAAACTTATCAGAAGTAGCATTTGGAGAATTGCTTATCCTAAACGACGGAACCGACTCCGTTGCAGCCCAAAGTGTCCGGGCTGCAACCTGCTCAATACCACAGTTACCTTGGTCATCCTCACCAATTTGATCAAGAGTAACCTTGATTCCTGTTGGCCACTCATAACCCTGAACATCTCCAAGCTTAGAACCTTTCTGTAAATCACTAATCACAATTATATCACGCTTAACCAAAGGCTGTTCCTCGGGCTTAGTCTCGTATTCCTGAATCGCCTCCCCTGCAAGCACAAGTGCTTGACCAAGGTTACTCCCTCCAAAACTAGGTTCATCCAAGCGTTCAAGTTCTTGTGTAACTTCGGCTTCAGATACAGCCCCCTGCCATGACTCAATATCGACTAAAAGGTTGGCCTTATTGTCAAAAGCATACAATGTGAAGTGATCCTCTGTGTCTAGCTGGCCAAGAATAGTCGATACCTTTCCCTTGGCCTTAACCCAAAGTTCACCACGTTGCATACTGGCACTTTGATCAAGCAGCACCGTTATCCACTGACGATCCCGCTTATTTGCTGCTAGAGGATCCTCCCTCGTCACAAATGGCCGAGCAAAAACAAAGGCAAGCAATAATAGTGCAAGGCATCGCAATAACAAAAGAAGGAGATGCGTTGGCCGCCGTTTTCGATCGACTGGAGGCTTGGTCTTATCAAGAAACATCAAGCTTCCAAAAGCCTGTTTGTTTTTCGGCCGATCATGTAACAAGTGAAGTATAATTGGAATAGCCAAGCCAATTGCGCCCACTAAATATAAAGGCGTGAGAAAACTCATGCAGCAGCCCCTCCTACTGAACGACGCTGGCGAACTACTGGCTTTGCAGGTTGTTGCTGCAGAAAACGCAATAAAACCATTTCCAAGGGTTCTGCTGTGCTTACCCGAAATGAAGTAATGCCTTGAGCACTAAAGGTCTCGTCAAGAGCTGTATTGTGTGACTCAATTTTTTTTAGATAAGATTCTCGAGCCAAACCTGGGTCTAGTATCAAACTTTGGCCGCTCTCCATATCCTCAAAAATAGCAGCATCCTCAAATTCAAAATCGAGTTCAAGTGAATGCAGCACCTGAATAACACGTACGTCGTGCCCAGCAGCAGTGAATAAATTCAAGCTTCGCTCTAGATCTGCAATCGGTGTTAGAAAATCGGAAACCAAAACAATCATCCCACGCTTACCAACAAGCGATGCCAGCTTGTTCAATGCTTGGCATAAGTCCGTTGCCTGACCAGCCGGTTGGCTTTCAAGGCGACCTAAAATGGTCTTTAGTTGATCCTGTCGGTACCGAGGAGGAATAAATTCTCGGACATCACGGTCAAATGTCGCCAATCCTACCGCATCTCGTTGCTGTAACAGAAACCAAGCTAAAGATGCGGCAACCGTTCGACCATAATCACTCTTTTTTATACCAGGATCATCGCCACCAAACTCCATCGATTTGGAAAAATCGACCATGAAAGTACAACGCAAATTGGTCTCATCCTCAAATTTTTTGATAAACTCTCGATCCGTGCGGGCCATTACTTTCCAGTCTAAAAACCGGACGTCATCTCCCTGAGAATACTCGCGATACTCGGTAAACTCAGTTGAAAATCCAGTACGCGGGCTGCGATGTAACCCACTCATAAAACCCTCAACAACAGCACGTGCTCGAAGCGAAAGACTCTTGATTTCCATCAAGGCCTTCGGATCCAGAAAACGGTGTGCCGTATGGGGTCGACTCATGGAATTGGAACAGTTTCAACTAGTTTTCGAATAACCTGATCAGTATCTACACCCTCAGCCTCTGCTTTGAAGTTAGTCAAAATACGGTGCCGCAACACTGGTACTGCAAGAGCCTTTATATCGTCTGGAGTAACATGGGAGCGTGACTGTAATAATGCACGAGCTTTAGCACCAAGTATCAATGCCTGACCGGCACGAAGCCCTGCCCCCCAATTGATCCATTCATTGACAAAGTCTGGTGTGCCAGGCTGACCAGGCCTCGAACTAGCCGCAAGTTTAACGGCATATCTCACCACTGAATCAGCTACCGGCACTTTACGAACAACATTTTGTATTCGCATCACATCCTCAGCCTTGAATATCGGACTAGTCTCCACATCAGTGCGACTAGTGGTTTCGCTTACAACCTTTACCTCATCTTCCTCCGGGAGATAATCAACAAAAACGTTAAGCAAAAAACGGTCAAGCTGTGCCTCGGGTAATGGATAAGTACCCTCCATCTCGATAGGGTTCTGCGTAGCCAAAACAAAGAAAGGTTTGGGGAGTTCTCGACTAGCTCCACCTACTGAAACCTGTTTTTCTTGCATAGCCTCAAGCAAGGCAGCTTGGGTCTTTGGTGGAGTACGGTTGATTTCATCTGCCAAAAGTACATTGGTAAACACCGGACCTTTAACAAAACGTAACTCACGACCGTGTTCACCATCGGTAAGTATTTCCGTTCCGGTAATATCTGCCGGCATAAGGTCAGGTGTGAATTGAATACGATGAAAATCCAGATCAAAAATCCCGGCAATGGCACGAACCATAAGAGTCTTTGCGAGACCAGGCACACCGGTAATCAGGCAATTACCTCCGGCAAACAAGGTAATGAGTATTTCCTCAACAGCCGATTTCTGACCGATGATGACTCTTCCAAGTTCCTTTTCAATTTGTTCACGACCGGCAGCAATTTGTTCGACAGCCTGGCGATCTTGTTCATGTGTGTTGTCTGTTGTTTCTGTATCCATATTGTTAGTGTGTCATTGAGTAAAAAATTATATTAATCCCCATAGGATAAGCCTTAGGTTCTGAAAATTCCTTAAAATACCACTCACCAGCTCGACTCTCCTCCTCCCATCCATCTCCAAGATCAGTATTATGACATATAACCACCATCAATCTCCCCTGATCATCGTAAACACCCCTGTAATGAGGAGTCTCAGCATCCCAACGCTCCCAAGTGATACCATGTGGAGCTCCCTGTATCGCAGTCCTTGGATTAGGCACCTGGGGTTTTTGTTTTAAAGGAAATACGCACTGGAACAGCTCATGTTCAATAGGCAAATCAACAATTTTCCGTGTTGGAAAAACCCGGCGAAATTGCCGTTCAAAATTAAGCCACTCAGCTTCACCCCAAAAGTCATCCACCATCAAGAATCCGCCACTTAGCAAATACTTCCGCAAGGATTTCACCTCAGAATCACTAAAGTACAATTCCCCAGGCTCAATGATGTAAATAAAAGGATAATTAAACAACTTGTCCTCATTAAGATTGAGAACCGTGCCTTCTGGGTCAACTTTCAGCGAAGTAAGCTGCTGTAATCGAAAAGACATATTTAAATCGCTTTCAGGATAATCCACTGACCACTTGCCACGTCCTCGCCAACCTCTTCCCCATGAGTCATATTGAATACGAGCAAATGTGAACATATCGTTTGGCAATTCTTCGTCTCGATCCCAATTTGGAACTCCAGCCCTTGGATCTCTTTCACCTCTCGACCATTGATGCTGACTCCAGCCAATAAGTGTCGTTATCAAAAGCAAACCAAACATCAGAACACATGCTAGCTGACGTGAAAACTGGTGTTTAGTGTTCATTCGCTTTCGACCTTCTTCTCCGGTGCAATCTCATTACTATTCAAGCGAACAAGCAATTTTTGGGCTGCTCGAAAACGCGGAGCGTCCTCTAGCGCCTGGAGAACATGGCGTTTGGCTTCTTCTGGCGAACGGTCAACCAAAGCCGAAGCTAAACGAAAATGTAAATCGACTGGATCAGCGGGATTAAGTAGTAGAAGCCGTTTAAGTGGCCGAATACTGGATTCGTTATCATCGGTCTTTTGAGACTTCAATGCCATAAAACGATGTGAAACGGGCGATAAAGGATTAGCAGAAAAGAAACGCTTTGCAGACCGTTCAACCGAAGACCAATCTTCCTTATCAGCGTAAATCTCCATCAAACGCTCGTATAACTTGGTTGCCGAGTCTTCGATAGCTGCCCATTTCTCCAAAACAATCAACTCATCGTCCGCTCGGCCAAGTTCACGATGCACCATACTCAACATCCCATAGGGGGAGTTACCACCACGCTGACGTGGGTGCAGCTGAATCGATTTCTCCAATAATGGGATCGCCTCTATATATTTCTTCTCTTCAATCAGGTTTGCACAAGTTGCATTTAATGCCCAAATGTTATTCGGATTAGATTCCAACCAATCTACAATGGCATTCTTGTCGAGCGGATTAACCTCAAGAGGATTTGGTCGAGTAAGATCCGCTTCAGCTGCAAAAGCCTTAGCTTTTTTAGTAGCATATTCCGTAAATGCTGACTGCAACTCATCTAGCTTAGTAGCATGTTTCTCTATAGCAATATTAATGAATATACCTTCACCAAGATCTTTTAAGATTTTGCTAATACACTCCTCGCCAAAATTTTCCACTAGATATTCCACCACCAAGGATGATTGGTAATATGCAAATTGAATATGCGCCGGACTCTTCGGAACCAAAAATGCCATACTCAATCGTTCGACCGGGGTAAGTTCACCACCTAAAATGAAATCCCGATATTCCGGCGTCATCTGTTCACCCCATGAACTATGCCGAAGCCTTTCCTCGTAAACCGAAATACCTTCACTAAACCAACGCGGCATCCGATTGTTGGTTTTTTGCAGGGTAATAACGTGACAATATTCATGCCACAGTAACGACTGCCAATTCTGCTGAAAAGCAATGAGAGATTTGGGGCTATTTGCAGTAATCACCTTGCCAAAACAAACACCCATATATCCATCACCCCCAGGAATGCCAAAAGTTCGAACCGCGAAATCTTTCTTCTCAGGAAAAATCTCAACAATTACTGGATCCTCGATAGTAGTGTCATATTTCTTCGAAAACAAATCTCGAGCCTGCGTTAATAACTCAATCGCTTCATCACCATAAAGAGCAGCCTCGTCACTAGTCATTCTCAAAAGAAAACCATTTCGGTTAATGGTGACATAATTCTTCAACGAGTCATAGAGGGTCAATAGATTGTACGTAGTAACATCATAACCATCGGCTTCGTGTGCTTCCTCAGCTAATTTCCAGCCTTCATCATCCCGCCCAAGTCTGAGAAGGTCCTGAGCCAACTGAGTTTTAGCCGGAACATAATCCTTATTGAAACCCAACGCCAATCTCTGGTGAAAAGCCCCTTCCTTAAAGAGATACTTAGACGATAACTTTTTACCGATCTCATAATCGACAATAGGATTAGTTTTCCAAAATTTTAACCCATTCTCCCGCGCAACTTTGGCCTCTTGCTCTTTATTTTGAACGGTAAGGATCGCAGCCTGCAGGGCCCAACTTTCAGGATGATGAGGATTTATCTTGAATATCGCCTTAAGTATACCGTTAGCAGTTTCGTACTGCTCCGCATCTGCCTGATTGTGTGCCTGCAAAAGTAAAGATGGAATATGGTCTGGATTAGAGAACATCGCCGTATGCAAAGGTTCCTCCATTTGTGATGGATCACTTTCAGAATATGCCTTGGCTAACCCATACAAAAGATCTGCATCTTCAGGATAAATCCCTATTGCCCGAGTCAACGTTTGCCCAGCCAACTTGAAATCACGCTTAGCTAGAGCAAGTTCTCCAATTGCTAGCAACGCCTCTCGATTTTCGGGATCGGACTTGAGAACGCGATCGTATAAATTCTCCTTAATTTGCTTAGGATCCGCAGTAGAAGCCTTTAAAAGAGCTCTTCCTATAAAAACGATTGTACTCTCGTCACTGATTCCTCTTTGACCTTCCAAAAACTGCATTATAATTTGCAGCATTTGTTTAGCCTTTTCTGTTTCACCGTTGGCCTCAAAAGAAAGATGAAACAGCCAAAGAGCCTCGGCATTGTAACGATAGCGATAATCCCCGAGCAAAGTCTCAGATAATTTCTTGGCTTCAGGCAATTTACCCGTCACCAAACGAGATCGAAGCAATAACAATCTCCATCCACTGTCAAACTGCTTGTCTTCTATGGCTTTTTCACAAGCTTCGGCGGCTTTGTTATACTCCCCAATGGCGTAAAATTGCCGCGCCTCCTTTAACGTCACCGCCCCAACCTTTACTAATGGCAAGGCAAACAAAGATAAAATCGCTGAAATCTTTATTAAATATCGAGAAGTGACCACACTTATGAACATACCGCTACCAATCTATCAAAGTTACAAATATAGCTTAAAGGCTTCATCTATTAGCGGAGACAGCGTCCGTTTGAACGACTCTTTCTTCAAGACAATTCATTATTAATCTAGGGTATTATTCAACTTAATAGAAAAAATCTTGATTCCACGGTCCCCAAACGCAGACATTAGGTCCATGGATCAACCAGATCAATTGCGGGAACTTTTTAGAATGCAGAAAGCACTGAATGAGCGCATAGGCGTAAGAACAGATGAATTCAACGATGAACAGAAAACCGAATGGGTACTCAATTACTGCCGTGCGATGTCACAGGAATTGGCAGAACTCACCGACAGTGTTCCTTGGAAATGGTGGGCAAAGTACCAAAAACTTGATGAGCAAAATGCACGAGTCGAGGTGGTAGACCTCTTTCATTTTCTCATTAGCTTAGCACAAACCCTCGGCATGAGTGCCGATGATGTATTTGAAGCTTACATGCAAAAAAACAAAGTAAATTTCCAGCGTCAGGATAGCGGCTACACAGAAAAAGACGAAGATGATTCACGCCATATATAGTCAAGCATCATGCGAAACCCGATTGATGCTATAACCAAGACACTTGTCTCTGAGGAAAAACTTCAGAATCGAGTTGACGGGCTGGCCAATCAAATTAAGTCCGACTTCAAAAACAGCGACCTAATCGTTGTTGGACTTCTCAAGGGAACAATTATTTTTCTGGCAGATCTCATACGAAAAATTGATCTACCTTTGCGTGTGGATTTTATAGGTGTATCTAGTTATCGAAATGACACCAAATCATCAAAACTTGTATTCACCAAGGAACTCAACCTTGATATCAAAGGCCAAGACGTACTTATAGTGGATGACATCCTCGATACTGGCAAAACACTGAAAGCGGTAATTGAAAAGCTCGAGTTGATGAATCCAAAAAAAATCCGTACATGTGTTTTACTGTCAAAAAGATCACGTAGAGAACACAACATACCGGCTGATTATATTGGCTTTGAAATTTCAAATGAATTCGTTGTGGGCTATGGTCTTGATCATGCTGAACAACACCGCAACCTACCCTACATAGGAGTTTTAAGTCATTAATTTTAATCGACAATAGAGATCATTCATTAAACAAAAAAATTTTAGGACCAACAAACTCACAAAAGTTTCATCATTAATACCATGACAATTACAGTTCGATTTTGGTCTTATTTTGCTGATTTGGCAGGATGCAAACAAACCTCTATTGTAGTCGATGAAGGAACAACTCTTGATGAGCTTCATGAAAGCATTTGTGAAAAATTCCCTAAATTGACCGCCGTCAAAAATAGCACTCTAAAGGCAGTGGATGTCGATTATCAGGACGGAAAGTTCGTTTTAACGGATAATGACGAAGTGTCTCTCTTTCCACCAGTACAAGGCGGATAGTGAAAACTGAATTAACCATCTCCTCAAAACCAATAAACGAAATCGCTTTAAGCAAACATAAAGCGATGAGTGAAAAGGCAGGAGCAGTAGTTACTTTTTCTGGTGTAGTTCGCAATCATGAAGGCGAGGCCTTGATTACAGCAATTAACTACGAATCGTTTGATGAAATGGCAAAACGCCAATTTGAGTTAATCTTCAATGAAATAAGTAAACACTGGCCTATTGAGTCCATTAAATTGATCCATCGCACAGGGGTCGTCAGTGTTAATGAATCATCACTTTGGATCGAAGTTATTGCTAGCCATCGATCAGAAGCATTCGAGGCATGCCAATACCTAATAAACGAAATGAAAAATCGTGTGCCAATATGGAAAAAACCAATTAAAAGTTAAGCGATTTGCTCAAGACATGAGGAAAATCAGGAACCAATTTTATTTTTTAACATTTCCCAATTCCGACTGAAGCCAATCAAGCGCCTGTTCTCGACTGGCAAATTTTCCTTCTAGCTGAAGTTCCCTTGCCTCTTTCAAAATTCGCCCAAAATTAGGACCGGGCGATTGACCAAGTGAAATTAAATCATCACCACTAATAAACGGATTGACTAATTTTGGGTTCCCCAGAAAATCCGCATACTGATCCTTAAGGAAATAATAATTATCTAAATTCCCTGAGGAGCACAAACAATCAATCCGATGTAATTCCAACTCAGTCATAAAATAAGGTCTAAGAAACAATTTACGGAGCGTCGCAGTTCGCATCCTTTGCGCATCCTTCAATTGCATGTGATGCCGCACACAACTCGCCACTGCATCAATAACTTTCTTAGGAAAACGCAATCTCTTCATAACTCTACGCGAAATATTTTCACCCTTTTTTTCGTGGTTCAAAAATCGAATTCTACCATTTTCATCACGACTAAATGTTATCGGCTTTGCTATGTCATGCATTAACACAGCCCAAATTAATTCAATACTAGCTTCTTTAGTTAAGCTGCCAAGCATAAGTCTAACATGTGAAAAAACATCTCCTTCAGGATGAAACTCAAAAGGCTGTTCGCAACCGATCAGCTCCTTAATCTCAGGAAGTACTTCAGATAATAACCCACTTTCAAGTAACAAATCCAATCCGCGATCTGCATAGGGTGGTTTAAATATTTTTAATAGTTCATCACGGATGCGTTCAGCACTGACATCTGAAATGCATGAACAATTTTTCTGTATGGCAGCAAATGTTTCAGGCTCAATTTTAAATCCAAGTTGCACAGCCAATCGTACAGCACGCAACATTCTCAGTCGGTCTTCACGAAAGCGTTCAACTGGATTGCCAATTGTACGGATGTATTTTGATTTTAGATCATTCTTACCTCCTACCCAATCATGCAATATATTAGTCACCGGATCATAAAATAAACCGTTAACCGTAAAATCTCGACGCAATGCATCTTCCCGGGCGTCAGCAAAACGCACGTAACCAGGGTGCCGACCATCAGAATAATCCGCCTCAGCTCTAAAGGTAGCTACCTGATATTCATAGCCCGAATCTAATACCATTATAACCCCAAACTGTTTCCCAACCGGAATGGTTTTAGAGAATAATTGCTCAATTTCATCAGGTTTGGCACTCGTCGCTATGTCATAATCCTTCGGTATCTGCCCAAGCTGCTCATCCCGAACTGACCCTCCGACTAAAAGAGCTTCAAATCCAGCATCAACAAGACGCTTAACCAGACTAAACGCACCATTGCGTAGAGACGTAGATTGAAACTCAATGAAATCAGACATAAATTAAAATAAATACACCTAAGGACACTTTTCACCGAAATTTTAAACAGAACAAGCTTCAGAAAATCACAATAACTGCCAATTTAATTCAATTTCTTAATACTTTCACAGCGCAAAAACCTCGTTTAATCTCCCGGTGGTGTCAGTAAGCCGCAACAAATCAGAGATTAAGTTACGCGGCATTCCCGTTTCGGAAGGCGTATCTAGAGGGCGAGTCATAGTTTTAAACCGTAGCCGAATCGTTCCAGCCAAGGCTACTTTTGAAACTGCTAACCCCGAAGCTGAGGAAGCTCGATTTCGATCTGCCCTGAAGGACACTCGCCAGGAAATTCTTGAAGTACAGAAACGGCTTCACGATGAAATTGGAGCAAAGGAATCTCTAATTTTTGATGCTCATCTTCTAGTGCTGGAAGACCCTGTAGTCATAGAGGAAGTCAGTCGAAAAATTCGAGACGAACATGTATCATCCGAATACGCTTTATACACAGCCTCAGAAAAATACGCCGAAGCCCTGAACTCAGTTGATGATTCATATCTAAGCGAACGAGCCGCCGACATTCGAGATGTTATTCAGAGAGTACTAGAAAACTTAATGGGGCATCCGCAAAGAGTTGGACTCAACGATCTCACTGAACCATGCATCGTGGTGGCAAATGATTTAACCCCATCCGATACCGCTTCACTAGACTCATCAAAGGTACTCGGATTCGTTACAGCAGTCGGCAGTAGAACCTCGCACACGGCAATACTGGCACGCTCACTTAACATCCCAGCAGTGCTTGGTCTTGGTAAAGATATTAATGAATTAAAGACTGGACAATCGGTTTTACTCGATGGATTTAACGGATTCGTTGTTATTTCACCTTCGGATCAGATGCTTTTTGAATATGGGCAGCTGGTAAAACGCCAAACTTCAATTGAGACAAGTCTTGATGAAATTCGAACAGAAACTGCAAAGACCCTAGACGGCCATTCCATAGTTCTTTCAGCTAACATCGAACGGGCTACTGATGTCCAAACTGTTTTAAATAGCGGAGCGACTGGTGTTGGACTTTTTCGAACAGAATTCCTGTTTATTAATCGATCAGATTTACCAAGCGAAGAAGAACAGTTTCAGGCCTATAAAAAAGTATCCGAGTCACTCAATCCGCAACCCGTCATCATTCGCACCCTTGACCTGGGGGGAGATAAACTTCTTTCGCATGTTAACGTAGCTGCAGAGATGAATCCTTTTCTTGGCTGGCGCGCAATCCGACTATGCCTTGAGGAAAAGGAGCTTTTTCGAACTCAACTGCGAGCTATTCTTAGAGCAAGTGTATATGGAAATCTAAAAATCATGTATCCCATGATTTCAGGAATAGATGAACTTAATGAAGCCAATGAACTCCTAGAAGAATGCCAAAAAGAACTACGAGATAAAGGAATCGCATTCTCAGAAGACCTAGAAATCGGAGTAATGATTGAGACCCCATCTGCTGCAATGATTTCTGACAAGCTCGCAAAAAAGGTACAATTCTTCAGCATAGGCACCAACGATCTCATTCAATATTCACTGGCTGTTGACAGGCTAAATGAAAAGATCGCCCACCTTTACGAACCAACTCATCCAGGTATTTTACGCCTTATTAAAGCGACAGTAGATGCTGGACAAGCAAATGGAATCTGGACAGGTGTTTGCGGGGAAATGGCAAGTGACTTATCAATGGTACCACTCCTATTGGGACTTGGAGTAGAAGAACTTAGTGTGGCCCCATCCATGGTTCCTAGGGTAAAAATGCTGATTCGCAACATTGATATGAAAAAAACCAAGGAACTAGCTGATTTTTCACTTAGTAGTGATTCACCCAAAGAAATTCTTAAACGAGCAGAGAAAATATCAAAAGAAGCCGTTCCAAATTTCTTTGAAAACAAACGAGCTTAAATAGTCATCAATGCTTCCATGACTTGAATTCCGGAAGCAACCGGATCTCCGCAAATCGAGGATCTCCCTGCACCCTTTCATACAAATTATCTGCAGCTGCATTAGTAGCGCGACGCTGCCTATCAAGAACCAACGCCTTCTCCAAATTCATCCAAGCCTCATTAATTCTAGAGCCATTAGAAACTTGAACTCCGGCTAGATCATACCAACTTTCAGGACTTTCCGGCATCTTTTGAGTAAGCCTTAAGAGCGCAACTTCAAGACTTTTTGAATCACCAAGCTGATTAAAAAACTCCGCCGCCAGTAAAAGATTAGTCATGCTAATCTCAGGCTGACCTATACTCTTAAGAAGTACATTCACGCCTTTTTGATTTTGACCAAGTTGTACTTGAACAGTAGCCAATCGAAGCACCTGATCAAATCTACTTGGTTCCGCTCCAACATCTTTCTCAAGTTTTTTGAGCGCCTCAACTGCAATCGTATTCTGCTCACTTGCTTTAACAGATTGCCCAAGCGCATTGTAAATCGAAGCAACCGTAAATCGTATACCAATCCCCAAATCAGGCTGATTGACAAGTGAATCCACCAACTTCATTGCCTGCACATTTTGCTTAAGGCGAATATAAATTGATGCCAATTCGAGTGTAACTTTGGGGTCCTTGGGGTCAACTTGATGTCTCTGTTTTAATACAACCAGTTGCTGTTGTCTTTGCTGAATTTCCTGATCACTCAAATTAAGCCCAGTCGATTGAGGAATGGTAGATGGCGTAAGCGAAGCTGAATCGCGCTGATTCATGATTTTCTGCAAATCCTGACTCATAGCCTCCAGTAAGCTAAGTAGAGCTGGACTTTCCGAAATAATTTGTTTTAAGACTGGATCATCAACCTCAATCAATTTTGTAGAACTCATGTACTGCAATAATCCTCCAAGCAACCTATTTAATATCGGACTCCCAGGGTCAAACTGTTCGTAGGTGTATATTAAATGAAACAAATCATCTCGTCGCAACTTAGCTGCCGTCTTATCCCCCTGTTGAAATTTTTCGTGGCCCAACTGTAATAGTAATTGCGCGAGATGCGACACGACCTCGGGACTATAAGGACAAAAAGCCCACGCCTGTTTGAGAGCAAAAATATATTCCTTAGTCATTCGCTTTTCCTTAAGCATCAACTCCTCTTTCTTGGCAGCATCCTGTTCTTTGGTAATCGCAAGCTTGTAGTTGCTAATACGCCAGCGATATATGTCAGCTATTGAAGTCCTTAACTTGCTAAATGACTTTTGAGCAGCCTCATCACGCACGAAAGCCGGAGATCCATTATAGCCATCCAAATCCCAACGCTTGTAAGTCTTGACCGACCACTGCCCAATCTCTGGTATTCCTGTCTCGTCAGTGACCCAATCACCCGTCAAACGTGATTGATACTGCGCCCAAAAGAGGCGATCTTTACGCATCATCTCATCAGTTATCTCAGGCACCTCATTACGATTAAGTTTAAGGATAATCCCAAAGGGGGTTAGATGCGGATACATCCACTCTAATGGATAACTCACTTCAATAAAGAAGTCCCTGTCAGGATTTTTTTCAAACAAGATCTTGGCCAGTTTGGCATTGATTTCCATTACAGAAACTTGACCGGCGACCTGTATCCTGCCACTCCTGTTCTGGACAATCTCGCCAGGTTTAAGTGCACCAGCCTGCCTTCGTGCCTCTGCTTCCTGCACATACTGAGCAAAGGCCATTTCTGCTTCAACCTGCGTTGGAGCATTTAACTCAAGATCAGGATAAAGACCTGCTCTACCAGAGAGGATCAACCCGGAAAACAATTCATCTAGAACACGCCTGTTAAAACGAATTCGCGCCTGTTTCCAACGAACATAAAGACCATTTTGTTCGACAATCTTGGGCTCAGATTTACTAAGGGAATCAACTTGTTTTTTTAACATCAAGGTTGTATCGGAAAATTCAAAACCCTTGAATGTTGTCTCATTCCATAGCGGTTCACCATTAATCAAGTTATTAAAAGCCTCAGACAAAACACTGCGAACCACATCAGCAGATGCACTCTGGACAGTCTCGACAGTTTCTTTTGGCAGTTTGGATATGATAAAATTCACAGGCGAACCAGAACGCGTATTGAACTGCTCAACTAACTCCTTTGGTTTGAGAATATCTTCAGGCTTAAAATAAGATTCATGTGTTCGCCGATCTACTTCCCAATCCGCACCCATACTGATCATCCACCTATCTATAGACGCTGAAAAACCGGAAAGAAAATTCGTGCCGAACAACTTACTCTTCGCACCAGAAGCAAAGGGAACATAGCTTGGATCCTGTGGGTTCCAATCAATCTGCTTGCTACGCTGATAGTGGGCTCGAACGGTGTCTAAATAGGTGCTATCTGCAAGTGCATTTTGAGTTATGAGCGCCACATCTCTTCGGTCAAAATTAGGATCCTTTGGCTTCTTACTAGAAGGAATAAAACTCTCGGCAAAGATCATATAGGTTGGATTAAATCGGCCAGGATCAGTTCCTCCAAATAGAATGGCATTCTCCGACATCTCGGGATAGATCGGGCTGCCGTCAGCTTCCTCAAAAGGTGGCGTAAACATGTCATGCCCATACCAATAGCCAAACTGATGATTATACTGCTCGTTCTTTCCCCAGTGATCCAATATTGACCAGATTGGTAATAACGCTAACACAACCAATACAACTCGAATCGGAGGCTCAATCTTTTCTCCCGACGAGAGACTGGAACGAATAATATCAATAAAAAACAAGGAACCAAGAAACACAACCAGACAAAACACAAAAAAACGTGTCCAATGATTGAGGAAAAATTGTGTCTCAAAAAACGCTGTAAACCAACCAGCAAGCGCAAGTGCAGCAGCAGCCAGCATTCCCAGAAACAAAACAAAACGCACCTGCTCATAACGTCGAGCCACCGAAGCCCCTAAAATCGTAATACCAAAACCTATCCACATCGCCAACATGACATGCGAAGCTGCAAAAAATACTCGTGTCATATCCCTCCCATGCTTGTCGTTCTCAGGGTTAAGAAGCACCATAAGCAAAACTGCGAGACACAAATAAGTAGCCAGCGTTCCCACCATCCAGCCACGTTCACGATTACGCATTCGAAATAAGAACGCAAATGGCAATATAACCAACAAAAGAAATGATGCATTAAACTCATCAAATGCCCCGTCCCAATACATAAAGATCTGATCAATGAATTTACCAAACGATGTCGTCGGATTAGTTTGAGCATACTGCCCACGACTAAATGCATGCATAAAACCAAGCCATGTCCTCGGATAACCCCAATTGAGTGGCGGGTTCGTCATGGAGGAAAGAGGCATAAAAAGATAAAATGCCGCTCCCAGCGCATAAGCTAATCCACTCCACACTACTTTAAGTCCATCTTTGAGCTCTGTTGCCAAAGATGTCGGACCAAAGCTTTGACTTTGACTTAATGTGGCAAACCAAAGAAATCCGCTCACGATAAGAAAACTTAACCCTAGCAAATGAAACATGATCTGCATCGGCACGTTATCCTGAAACAGCTCAATTACACCAATCCCCATCAATACAAGAATTAGTAAGTATACCAGTGAGTTAACAGTGAAAAAATTCCTTCCTAAACGGGGATGCGCAAAAAGAATAACAGTCTCAATACCCATCGCTGCTACGATTAGGGTTTGATGGTTACACAAACAAATCCCAAACC
>JAYZHR010000287.1:0-20584 GCA_036166355.1 Verrucomicrobiota bacterium
AGCGGACTCACTCTTATTTCTAAGAAAAAGATATTATTTCCGATTTGAATATTCGAGATTAAGCTGAAAGTCGCTTCTACATCAGAAATTTCAATTAATTATGATAAAATCAGTACTTACCATATTAATCGCGATTCAAATATCATCGTTTTGGAGTAGCGCTGGATATTGTCAGTCAGCTGCCCAACTTTCAGAAAACGAAATTAAATCAACTGTTTTTGTCACTGTCGTTTCACACTTTGACAGACCATGGACGATGAAAGCAAATGACCTAGCCGCTCTACGTTTACTAACAAAAAATCATCCAAACATGCGATGGACGCACTTATTTAATCCCGTCGCGTACACTACTCCCACACCGTTGCTGAAAGAGATGGAAAGTTATATCAAGGACTCGAGAGACAAACATTCAGCTGAAATAGGGGTTCACCTTCATATGTATCGGACTTTTGTTGAAAGCGCCGGAGTTAAATACCGTATTCGTCCTAGTGTATCAGCTAATAAGTCAAAAGGCAGTTTTGACAACTCAGGATACAGCGTTCCGATGACAACGTATTCTGCCGATGAAATAACATTGATGCTTGATTTTACATTATCAAAATTCCAAACAAAGAGACTGGGCGTACCAAAGACTTTCTGTGCCGGCTTTTATACGACCAGCCTAGAGCTTCAAAAAAGAATTGCAGATAAAGGTTTTAATGTCAGTGCAGCAGCATTTCCACCAGGACATGAAATTGGAGCAAAGTATGCTCCCTCATGGCATGAGTTGTCCGGGTGGAATGATAGCGTTACCATTCGTTCATCACCTTACCGAGTTTCAAAAAAATCTATTTTACCATCTGGCAATGCTCCATTCATAAAAGCATCCGATGGAAAACCACTGGTTGAAATTCCACAAAACACCAAAATTGACTGGATGATATCTTCAAAGGAAATGAAACAAATAATTGATATACATATCGATCTAGCATTTAAAAAAACCCCGAGCGCCGTCTGCCTAGCAATTCATGAAAGTAGCGCACATGAATATTTCAAAAAATACGATGAAGTACTTGATTACATCGACCACTTGAAAAAACAAAATAACAAGGTAAAAATTCGTTATATAACAGCAACTAATCTGCGAAATGAGTTTCTTCAATATTGGGAAAAACATGATCTATCTCATGCAAAATAAACTTGCTCAGTGAGAATTTGGATTGGAGCATTTGAACGCGCTGCTCGTAAATATGAATTTATTTCTTTCAAATATTTATCGCCACTTTCCTAGGCACTTAGCCTTGGCGCATGCGCTGTCAATTGGATTAGTAAAACATAATGCCAACGAGATAGATTTTAACCGCGATATTCGCCCAATTCTCTCCGAGAATTGTTTTCAATGCCACGGACCTGATGGAGGTAATCGCAAAGCTGGACTGCGCCTCGATACTAAAGACGGAGCTTCACGCTTCAACAATGGCATCGCAGCAATTAATTATGACAGTCTACCTGATAGTGAGTTAATTAGCCGGGTCACATCAAATGATCCAGACTCGAAAATGCCCCCTCCTGAATCGAAAAAAGAACTGTCAAATGAGCAGATACAACTTCTACAACAATGGATTATTAACGGTGGAAAGTATGACCAACATTGGGCCTTTAAAAAACCTGTTCGACACCCTGTTCCCTCCTTGTCATCAGAGCATAAAAATTGGGCGAGAAATAAAGTCGATTACTTTATAGCAGCAAAACAAACGGAAGCAAAATTAACACCATCACCTGAGGCAGACAGAGCAACACTGATTCGCCGTGTGAGTCTTGACCTCACCGGTCTTCCACCAAACCCTAAACAACTAGAATTGTTTATATCAGACACAAGTCCACATGCTTATGAACGTGTAGTAGACCGTTTACTACAATCTCCACACTATGGAGAACGATGGGGCCGACACTGGCTGGACGCAGCGCGATACGCTGACTCAGATGGTTACAGCCACGATGCCGCAAGATCGATGTGGCCATACCGCGACTGGGTAATTGAAGCTTTTAACCGTGACCTTCCATTTAATCACTTCATTATTGACCAACTAGCAGGAGATATGTTGCCAAATGCTACACTAGACCAGCGTGTGGCCACTGGTTTTCATCGCAATACCCAAATCAATACTGAAGGAGGAGTCGATCGCGAACAATTTCGTATAGACTCCATATATGACAGAATTGCAACTACGGGAGAAGTAATGTTTGGACTAACCTTCGGCTGTGCACAGTGCCATGATCACAAGTATGATCCAATTTCACAAGTTGAGTACTATCAACTCTTCGCCTTCTTTAATAATGCAGATGAACCACGCATCGAAGCACCTACTGACGAAATTCTTTTCCAACGTGCTCAATTAAACGAAAAAATCCAAAAAATAGAATCCGAATTACAAGAAGTAATTAATAAGGAAAATCAACGTAAATCACTCGAAACCAAACTTGCTAAATACAAAAAATCACAGCCCAAGGCACCTACCACACTAGTAATGAGTAAACGTGATAAACCTCGCACAACACGCAGATTTATTCAGGGCGACTTCACAAGACCAGCGGAGAAGGTTGAGTCAGGAACCCCTTCCATTCTCCATCCTCTTCCAAAAAATAAAAAAGATCGGCTCGGATTTGCACAGTGGGTTGCTGACGAAAACAATCCGCTCTTGGCAAGAGTAGCCGTAAACCGCATATGGCAGCATTTGTTTGGCCAAGGTTTTGTGCAGACTGAAAACGACTTTGGCTCACAAGGAATACCACCTACCCACCCAAAACTTCTAGACTGGTTAAGTCTGGAATTCATGGAGAATGGCTGGAGTCAAAAAGAACTAATATTTCTTCTCGTCACCTCTGCAACCTACCGACAAACATCAATACAACATAAAGAGATTAATGTTGATCCAACGAACAAGTGGCTCGCACGTCAATCTCGGCTTCGTTTAGATGCTGAACTAATAAGAGATGTGGCCCTCACTGCAAGTGGTCTACTCAGCCAAAAAATGGGAGGCCCTGGCGTTTTCCCCCCACAGCCAGATGGCTGCATGGATCTTGGGCAACATCGAAAAACATGGACTGCCAGCATTGGAGAAGATCGTTTTCGAAGAGCGGCATACACTTATCGTTGGCGTAACACACCTCATCCGGCACTAAAGGTATTCGATGCTCCTGATGGCTTATCAGCATGCACTCGCCGAATTCGATCGAATACACCTCTGCAAGCATTAACAATGATGAACGATCCAGCTTTCGTCGAGTTGGCAATAGGCTTAGCTAAGCGCCTAATGAAAGATGCAAACTCTACTTCGGAACGAATTCAACTTGGATT
Organism: Verrucomicrobiota bacterium; assembly: GCA_036166355.1. Taxonomy (GTDB): domain Bacteria; phylum Verrucomicrobiota; class Verrucomicrobiia; order Limisphaerales; family UBA1096; genus UBA1096. The sequence goes on from JAYZHR010000287.1 coordinate 3,338, forward strand.
TCAACTTTGTCTAAACCGCAATCCAAGCACCGATGAATTACATTTAATCACCCAATTATTCGAGCAACAGTCTAAGGAATTTGCAATGAACACGGAGGAATCCAAAGCTTTATTCAATCACTCTAATGCCATAGGGAAAAAATCACAAAAGATTCAAAACAGGGCAAACTTTTCGGCATGGACTATGGTTGCTCGGGTTTTACTTAACTTAGATGAGACAATTACTAGGGAATAATGAACTTGCAACAATCCACAAGACGCCATTTTTTTAGCCAATGTTCAATCGGACTAGGTTCAATTGCATTGAGCTCACTCATTAATCAAGATAATGCAAGAGCTAAAGAAGCCAATCCGTTCCTACCGAATCCCCCTCACTTTTTGCCTAAAGCCAAAAACGTAATTTACATGTTTATGGGTGGTGGACCATCGCAACTTGAACTATTCGACTGGAAACCGGAGCTAGCAAAAAGACACGGAAATGACATTCCCGACGAGTTTGTCAAAGGTAAAAGGTTTGCCTTCATGAATAGTACTTTTAAACAAAACAACAAGTTGTTAGGCCCTGTTAAAAAGTTCAATCAACACGGCCAAAGCGGAATGTGGTTCAGCGAAAACATACCCAATATCTCGAAAATTGCGGACGAGATAACCATGTTCCGCACCTGCAAAACAAATCTCTTCAACCACGCTCCAGCCAAATTATTCATGAATACTGGCACTGGTATTTTTGGCAGACCAAGCATGGGCTCTTGGATAACATATGGAATCGGCAGTGAATCTCAAAGTCTGCCGGGATTTGTTGTACTACACTCTGGTCCTCGTGGCCCTCGTGGAGGTGCTGCCAACTGGGCCAGCGGATTTTTGCCAACAACATATCAAGGAGTCCCATTACGCGGCTCCGGTGATCCCATTCTAAATCTCGCCAATCCTGCCGGAGTAAGTCGAAAACGCCAACGAGACTCCATAGACATCATCAACCAACTAAACCTCAAACGACTTCTGGCTACCGGCGATCCAGAAATAAACACCAGAATAGCTTCATATGAAATGGCCTATCGCATGCAATCTAGCGCGCCGGAACTAATGGATATCTCAGGAGAATCAAAGGCAACACTTGATCTCTACGGCATAAAGCAAGGCAAGCCGAGTTTCGCCAACAATTGTTTATTAGCCAGACGACTAGTCCAGCGAGGAACTCGATTCGTACAGCTTTACCACACCAATTGGGATAGCCATGGCGGACCAGGAGAAACGCTAACAAAAGATTTCGACAAAGTTACTTATGATGTCGATCAAGCAAGCGCTGCATTGATTAAAGACCTCAAAGCTCATGGCATGTTACAAGATACCCTAGTCATTTGGGGAGGTGAATTCGGGCGCACACCAATGAGCGAAGCTCGCCAGACTAAAGGACGCAATCACCATATCGATGCCTTCACAATGTGGATGGCTGGAGGGGGCATCAAACCTGGAAATATTGTTGGTACAACGGATGAGTTTGGTTTTGGCGCAATTGACCAAGAATGTCACGTGCACGACCTTCACGCCACGGTGTTACACTTACTAGGCCTAGATCACAAACAACTTACTTTCCGATTCCAAGGACGAGACTTTCGCCTTACTGACGTTCATGGAAAAATAATACAAGAAGCTTTAGTTTAGACTCTTTCCAAGAAATCTTGATTCTAAGATCTAAACTGCTTTTAATTTCGGAAGGTCCTGAGAGTCAACAAGTCCCACTGGCTCACGCTTAGCATTAATCACCACAATATCGTCTATATTACGCTGATTAAAAATCTGAATTACCTCCGCTGCTAAAGCCACCTCATGAATAGTAGTAGGCTTACGAGTCATAACCTTGCTTAACGGCAAATCTAAAACTGAGTCGTCCTTTGCTAGGTGACGGCGAAGATCTCCATCAGTAAATACTCCGGTAAGTTTTCCACTCTTATTAATAACACTTATGCTGCCAGATTTGGCCTTACCCATTACCAACAAAGCTTCACGTACCAACTGAGTCTGAAGTGCAATCGGATTACGAGAACCACTCCGCATAATATCTGCAACTTTAAGTAATAAAGATCGTCCGATAGCTCCACTTGGATGAAGCTTTGCAAAATCCGATTTTTTAAATCCCCGAGCATCCAGAACCGCCATTGCCAAGGCGTCTCCCATTACCAAAGAAGCAGTAGCACTAGCAGTCGGAGCCATATTAAAAGGGCAAGCTTCTTTCGGCACTTTAACATTCAGAATAACTTCAGCACACTTGCCAAGTGTAGATTTTGGACTACTTGTAATCGCGACAACCTTTACAGCAAAACGCTTCATCGCTGGCAGCAAATTAATCAGTTCATCTGTTTCCCCAGAGTAGCTGAGAACAAGCACCACATCGCCGTCATTAAGAATACCAAGATCACCATGCAAAGCATCAACACTATCCAACAAAACAGCTGGAGCACCTGTACTGGTAAAGGTAGCTGCAATTTTTTTACCAATATTTCCAGACTTACCCACTCCCACAACTACCACTTTACGCCTCTTGCTCAATGCTCCAACGAGCAAATCAACTGCTTGATCAAAAGAGCGATTAAGTCGACCTCGAACGGCGTTTACAGCTTGAAGCTCAACATCAAAAACTTCTCTAGCACGTTTAAGATACGACATTTAATTAATCTGCGTTAGGATAGGATCCAAGAATTTTAACAAACCTAGACATGTGATCGAGTTCAGCGATTGCGCTGGCTACTTTCTTATCTTCAAGATGACCATCACAATCGATAAAAAATAAATACTCCCAAGCCTTGCGCTTACTGGGTCGAGACTCAATCTTAGTCATGTTCAACTTATTCTTCCGAAAGGGCTCCATGACCTCATGCAATGCACCCACTTTATCCTCAATTCCGATGACTAGACTGGTCCTATCATTTCCAGTAGAAGGACTACATTTACGACCCAATACAAAAAAACGTGTGGCGTTGGATGCGTTATCCTGAATATTGTAATCCACGATTTGTAGATTATAACGCTGCGCAGCAAGCGATCCAGCAATAGCAGCCGCAGACTTTTCACCAGCCGCCATCTCTGCAGCACGAGTAGTAGACGAAGCTTCGATTATTTCCACCGATGCCATATTTTGTTGCAGCCAAACTCTACACTGAGCTAACGCCTGAGGATGTGAATATAATTTGCGGATCTTTGTACGGCGATCATTGCGAACAAGACAGTGCTGAATAGGCATAACGATTTGAGCGACAATTTTCAGCGAACTTTCTACAAACAAATCCAAAGTGTGGGTTACAACACCTTCGGTTGAATTTTCAATTGGAACTACTCCATAGTCTGCTCGGTCTTTTTCAACCTCAGAGAACACATCTTTAATAGTTTTTTGAGGAGAATACAGAAGGCTTTGCCCAAATTTACGAATAGCAGCCTGATGAGTATATGTAGCCTCAGGTCCGAGATAGGCAATATTAAGTGATTTCTCCAAAGACAAGGAACACGACATAATTTCTCGATATATAGCCTGCATTGCTTCGTCTGGCACCGGACCTTTATTCAGTTTAGCCAGACGATCAAAAATCAACCTTTCACGGTGAGGCGCATATATCTCTTCACCAGCCTTAAGCTTGATCGCACCAATAGCTAAAGCATGCTCGGTACGCTCATTGAGCAATTCCACTAATTTTTTATCGATAGCATCAATACTTTTACGATGTTTATCAAGGCTCATAGCTTACTCGTCTTCCTCTTCGTCTTCGTCTTCATCTTCATCTTCGTCTTCATCTTCATCTTCGTCTTCATCTTCGTCTTCATCTTCATCTTCGTCTTCATCTTCATCTTGCGACTTGCTATCAAAATCAAGTTCGTTTTGATCATCATCTTCCGTATTAGATGTAGTAGCGAGTTCTATCTCTATACGACGTAACTCGTCGGCAGCAGGAAGCTCTTCAAGATTTTTTATACCAAAATGTTCAAGAAAAAACTGGGTAGTGCTATATATCTTAGGGCGTCCTGGAGCATCAGCTTCACCTTTAATCTCAATTAACTCTCGTTCCATAAGAGTAGCAATTACTCCATCTACAGCAACACCACGAATTTGTTCTATTTCAGCCCTAGTAATCGGCTGGCGATAGGCAATGATAGCCAAAGTTTCTAAGGCAGGTTGAGACAACTTGGGAGGCCGAGGTTTAGCACCCACTAGAACCTGTAACCACGGAGCATAATCAGGTTTGGTAACAAACTGCCAGTTGCCTCCAACACAAGCCAACCTATAGCTTCGGTTAGCATTGTCATGCTCAACGACCAACTCTTCAAGAGCCTTCTCGACAGCCCGCGCTGTTGACTTGGAAAATTCTTTAGTATGCTTCTCGTCTGGAAGCTTTTCTGGAGTGTCTCGTAGGATAGCACGCAATTCACCAATGCTCATCGGCTTTTGAGCCGAGAAGACGATCGATTCAAGTATTTCTTTAAGCTCCACGTTAAAGTGACTCCATTATATCTATTTCAGACTCTTCAGATACAATTCTTTGCATCTCAACCGGCGCAACAACAATATCAATATCTCCAAAAACTTCACTCTGCATAGCCAACAAATGCTTAAGTCGGATCAACTCCAGCAAAGCTAAAAAAGTAGCAACAATTTCACCTCGACTTCCAACTCCATCAAACAAATCTGAAAAACACAATCGACCAACTACACCAAGCCGACGACGAATCATTACTATCTTCTCGCTAATACTCCATTGATCATCAACGATTTCTCGTTTCGCTGCTTCACGATAATTATACTGTTGAAGCACTCTGTCTACCGCTCCGATCAAATCGAAAATGCTCGCCTCAAGGCGATTATCCATCGGCACCGGATCTAACTGAATACTCCCGGGACAACGTGTGTAAACTTTCTCTTGCTCAAATTCCAGCTTTTGCAGATCTCCGCTGGCATCCTTAAATCTCTTATATTCGACCAATTTACGAATTAATTCCCACCTTGGATCCTCAATATCCTCTTCATTTTCATATTCTACCTGCTGATCTACAGGAAGTAATTCACGACTCTTGATATACATCAGCGTTGAAGCCATAACAATAAACTCCCCAGCCAATTCCAAGTCTAGAGTCTTCATAATCTCAATATAATCAAGAAACTGAGAAGCCAATTCCGTCATATTTACGTCATAAATGTCTACTTCCTGTTTCTTTACAAGAAACAGAAGAAGGTCCAATGGGCCTTCGAAAACCTCAAATTGAATTTTAAAATCAGACATCTCTAACACTAAGAGCGTAGTTACGGAACCCTAATTGAATATCGCATGTTTTGGCAACGATGCTCTAATTAGGGCCAGACTTGCCGTTCTATCTCTTGACGGCTATTTTCGAGCACATGAAAACTGGGTGGAAGATTTTTGCAACGCTCTTGGTGTCCATTAGCTTCAATCCGCTTGGCCAAGCACAAGAATCGGATAACGAGAACGGGATAAAAACAGTTGAAAAACTACAAAACCTCTCGGCACAAGAGAATGTAAACGAGAAAACACTTAACCCAGAAATTTCAAAGAAGAAAGTTTATGTAATTCCGGTGCGTAACGACATCATGCCACCCATACTTTATATCATTCGACGTGGCATAAAAGAAGCGATGGAAGCAGAAGCAGACTGCGTCATTATAGACATGGATACTAATGGTGGCAGAGTTGATATAACAGAAGAGATTTTTGATATCATTAACAAATTCAAGGGGAAAACCATTACGTATGTCAACAAAGATGCATACTCAGCAGGCGCTTTCATTGCCGTATCAACTGAACAAATATATATGGCACCTGAGAGCGTCATTGGAGCTGCCGCACCGATTATGATGAGCCCTACAGGAGGAGCCTCTCAATTACCTTCTACCATGGAGGCAAAAATGAACTCAGCTATTCGTGCGAAAATCCGAACTCAAGCTGAGAAAAATGGCTACGCTGTTGATGTTATTGAAGCAATGGTTGATAAAAGCAAAACACTCGAACGTGAAGGAAAAATTATTTGCTCTGAAGGAGAAATCCTTACACTTACAAATGTTGAGGCCGAAACTAAATACGGAGATAATTCAACACCTCTTCTCTCCTCGGGCACCGTCGAAAGCATTGATGCATTGATTAAGTTACTAGGTTATCCTGATGGGCAACGCGTTGATATCAAACCGCTAGGAGCGGAGGAACTTGGGTCTTGGATTGCTACAATCAGCCCACTTCTTTTATTGATCGGCATTGCTGGTCTGTACATTGAGTTTAAGACCCCTGGATTTGGTGTCTTTGGAGCAATTGGAATTGTGGCATTAGTAATCTATTTTTTTGGCGGTTACGTTTCTGGACTAGCCGGAATCGAATGGGTTGGCATCTTCTTACTCGGAATCATACTCGTGGCAATTGAGATTTTTGTTATCCCTGGAACTCTCATAGTTGGCGTGTGTGGGGTAGCTTGTATTTTTATTTCAATGATCATGGGCATGACCGACTTATATCCCAACCTCCCTTGGTTTGCGCCCGCGACTACTGAAGAGGGAGCCCCTCCAATTGAGGGTATTGACTTCGCTATGCCCGACTTCAGCAAACCATTACGCGATATTTCAATAGCTATTTTACTGTCTATTCCAGTAATTTTTGGTTTGGCAAAATGGCTTCCAAACTCAAAATACCTTGCTCAATTAGGATCTGTCTCATCTGTAAGCGGGGTGGAATCAATTGCCGCAATAGCAGCAAGAATTGAGTCAAAACAGAACCAAATAGGGACTACCACTACACCTTTAAACCCTGGGGGTAAGGCGCTTTTCGGCGACGACCTGTGTAGCGTCATTACACAAGGTGAAATGATCGAATCCGGCACTTCGGTAAAGGTCATAGGAAACAGTGGAAGCGATCTCGTTGTGGTAGCAACCTGACCATCTGAACAATAATGATTACAGGCAATATGATTTATTTTGCCTACGGGTCAAATATGTGCCCGAAACAAATGTCAAAAAGATGCCCCGGAGGAGAAGCGCTTGGCACAGCCGAACTGCATGGCTGGCAGTTCTTAATTAACTCTCGCTCTTATGCAACAATTGAAGCCAAAGTTAACTCTATAACCCACGGAGTACTCTGGTCGCTCACAACGGATCATATAACTATATTAGACGAATATGAAGCAGTCGCAGAAGGAATGTACTACAAAAAGGAAATGAAAGTCTTAAGGGAAGGCAAATCAATCGAAGCATTGGTATATGTCGATCCTGTTTGTGAAAAAGGCCTACCAAAAACAAAATACATAAGAAGCATATTAGATGGAGCAAAATATTTTAATTTACCTACAGGCTATATCGTTCAATTGGAAAAGGAATGGGGCAAGCTGCCAGATTAAGACAAGAGAACTTAGCTAAATCATAAATTAGATTATAATTTCGAAAATATTGGCAATAAGTAATGCGCCTATCGAGTACCTGGAGTAATCTTGAGCTTAATACGCTTTCCTTTTCGTAACACTTCCATAGTTACTGGCTTTCCGACCTTCACAGCGTCAAGAGCATAGGTGTAATCGTATATATTGGTAATTTCTTTTCCTGCAAAAAATACAATTATGTCGCCAGCCTTGACCCCAGCTTTATCAGCAGGAGCCCCTCCACGAACACCAGACAACAAGACACCCTTAACGTCTTCTGAAGCATAGTCTGGGATTGTTCCCAAATATACCCTGATCGCATCACGACTACCTCCTTGAGAGGTCTTCTCAACCTTAATATAATCCGGCCTTTCACTTTCTACGACAAGATCTTGAACCATATTACTCGCAAATTGGGTAATCCTCTCAATCCCTTCATAGTTTAATGTATCAGGATCATCTGCAGGACGATGATACTCCTTATGGCTACCAGTAAACCAGGCGAGCACAGGAATACCTTTAGGATAAAAAGAAGTCGTATCAGTCGGTAAATAAGGATCCTGCTGAATGGTAAGATCAAAACCTGCCAATACATTACGCCGTTCAATCAATTTTTTCCATCTTGTTGACGATCCTACTCCTTGCAAGGTTAACTTGTTATTTCTTAACCTGCCAACCATATCGAAATTCAGGTAAGCAATAACTTGATTGAGATCTACAGTAGGATTGGCAGCATACCGAGCTGACCCGATTAAGCCTAGCTCCTCTCCAGACCAAAAACTAAAAATAATACCTCGTTTAAATTCCTCTGGATGTATCTTTCGGCGACTTGCTAAGTAGTTAGCCATTTCAAGTAAAGCTGCAACTCCAGAAGCATTATCATCAGCGCCGTTATGCACTAAACCTTCCTCACCTTTGATACCAAAACCTCCCGTCTCTCCGAGGCCAAGATGATCATAATGCGCTCCAAGCATAACATACTCAGAACTATCCCCCAGTTGAGTTTTCTCATTCGGAGGCAACATAGCTATAATGTTACTATCTTTCTTACGAATTCTCTTAATATTAGTCTTTATACTTAGAACTATTCCCGGCAAGGACAATCCATGTACTGCATGCGGATTCTCCTTATCTAGTGATGTTTGTAATTCCTTAAGAGACTTTCCATAAAACTGAACTAGTGAGTTACCCATTTCGCCACTGATCGAAACAACTGGAATTCCTGCTCCTGCCATACTTGTATCAAAATTAAGTTTAGCCAACTCTCCGGCATTAGGTGAATTCGGACCTGTCACAATAAGTAAGGCCTTTGCTCCATTGTTCCTCGCTATGAGCGCCTTGTATCTAAGTCCAGCGTATCGATTCAGTTCCTGACGACGATCTACCGAAATTTCTTCTGGGACATATCGAAGCACCATCACAATTTTATCCTTCACCTTTAAGTCTCCATAGGAATTATATCCAACACCTAGCTTTCCGGGCTTTGTCAAACCGTAACCAGCAAAAACTACCTCTCCCTCAATTTGACCATTAGCCGAAAACGCAAGTGGCCGAAAATCCTTGTCTAAATCGAAAGAATGATCTTCCCCGGTATGACCTCGAAGTATCATTTTATTGTCAGGCTTAACCAGTTCCACTCCACCAGTAAATTCAAAGGTATGATCATAACTGTCATCATCCGATCCAAGAGGCTCAAGGCCAGATGCAACTAGCTGTTCACGAATATATTTCGCTGCCATACGAATGCCTTTGCTGCCAGTTCGACGGCCTTCCAGTTCATCAGAAGCCAAAAATGCAACATGCCTTTTAATATCATCCTCTGACACACTAGAAGAACTTTGAACATATTCTGTTTTCCGTTTAGGAGCTCGGCCTAGCGCCTCCAACGCGGCCTCGTGATTCCATTTAGCTAAAAACAATTGCGACTGCTTTTCCGGTGTAGCATTAGATGTCCAACAAAGCTGCAAACCGTTGGGTGAAAATACTGGTAAACCATCGAAACCAACTCGTTCAGTAACACGAATTGGCTCGTTTAGACCTAATGCATCTACTAAGTATAACTCAAAGTTTGAAAATCCAAGTTTGTTACTAGCAAAAATGATGTATTCGCCAGAGGGATGAAAATAGGGAGCCCATGACATTGATTTGAAACTGGTTATTTTTCTTAAATCAGATCCATCCAATTTCATCGTATGAATCTCGGCCACCGAACCTGCCTTGTTAAAGCGGCGCCAGACAATGCGCTGTCCATCAGGTGAAAAAAATGGGCCTCCATCATAACCGGGAGACCTAGTTAGTCGCGTCTGCCCCGAGCCATCAGCATTCATAATATAAATTTCCCCAAAATAAGACAGGTCTACATCTCGTAGTTTTTTCTCTTCCTCTGTAAGGTCATTGCCATAAGCACTACGAGTGGAACTAAAAACAATTTTTCCCCCATCTGGCGAAAATCCAGCTTCAGCATCATAACCTTTAGCTGTAGTTAACCGCCGGAGATTACTCCCATCAGGATTAGCAGTGAATATATCCATCATCTCATCATAGTCCCAAGAGTATCGGCGTTGTTTCCCGGACGCACGAAAATCGAGTTCAGCCTTCTGCTTGGTCTTAGCATTCAGATCGTGATGAGTTGAGGCAAATAATACAGTTTGATTGTTTGGATGAAAAAAAGCGCACGTAGTCTTACCGTATCCGGGAGAAACACGAACTGTACGACCTGTCTTAAAATCGATCGTGTAGATTTGATAGAATGGATTGCCTAACTCGCGTTCACTTTGAAAAATCAACTTTGAACCATCAGTACTATAGTACCCTTCTCCACTTCGGCGACCTTCAAATGTTAACTGTCTAACACGAGATAGAAATGTCTCCTGATTATTCGCAGTGACCTCATCTTTGAAGCCAGCAAACAACATTACAGCCACAAAAGCCCTAAAGCTAATAGAGAATAGCCCTAACATATCGAGACCCTTGTAAAATTAAACTCGAGTTTTTTCAATTCAGTGTTTTTTTATGATTAGATTGTTTTTAAGTTACAAAATGGCATCATCTTGCCCCCGAAGTATATATGATACGTATTGAAACAGTCGATTCACATCAACAACTTCGCGAGTTCGTTCGTTTTCCTTTGCGTATTTATTCGAATGATTCCCCTTGGGTTCCTCCTATATGGAATGACGAAATAAAGCGACTAGACCATAATCAGGGGCCATTCTTTGAACACTCAACTGCGCAACTTTTCATCGCTCGCGACAATGCCGGCACCCCGCTGGGACGTATTGCAGCTATAAGATTCAATGGGCATCTAGAAGTTTACAATGACGATGTAGGCTTCTTTGGTTTTTTCGAGTGTATCAATGAGCAGACTGTAGCGGATCAATTAATCAATACGGCAAAAAATTGGCTCTTAGAGCAAGGATTAAGAAAAATGAGAGGACCAACAAGCTTCACTATTAATGAGCTGATCGGCCTATTGATCGAAAACTTTGATGCCCCTCCAACTCTACTAACAACATGGAACCCTCCATACTATCAAAAGCTTTTGGAGAATGTGGGCTTAGTCAAATCTGAAGATCTACTTGCACGTGAGGTGATACTTTCCGAAGTTGATCCTGAATACCTTAATCGGTTAACTAAAGTTGGCTCCCGTAACGATAAAATTTCCATCAGACAAGCAAACCTAACTAAATTAGAAGATGAAATTGATATTCTTGTCAAAGTTTACGGAGAAGCATGGAATGAAAACTGGGGAGCGGTTCCAATAAGTCGTAGTGAATTCATAAAGCTAGTACTTGAACTTAAACCATTCCTCCTTCCTGAGTGCACTTTAATTGCTGAATTCGATGGCATACCCGTCGGTGTATGCGTTGCAATTCCAGATATCAATTCAGCCATCAAAGCTTGTGGCGGAAAATTAGGCCCACTTGGCTTAATCCGATTCATGCTGGCAAGACGCAGAACAAATCTCATACGCGGTGTCGTCGGCGGCGTACTGAAGCCCTATCGAAAGAAGGGGATCGAGTCTGCTTTTGGAGCAAGGGTCCTGAACACACTAAAAGGAAGCCGATATAAACGTATTGAGTTCTCTTGGATGCTGGAATCAAACTTCCGAGTACACCGTGTGCTCGATAGTATCGGCGCACGAACTACTAAACGTTGGCGAGTTTACGAAATGGAACTGTAAATATCTATCGCTTTTCCCTAATACTAAATAACTGATTCTGATTGCGAAGGATCAAACGTTCTCCAGCAAGAGCAGGATTAGCCATGCTCATCCCACCTGTATAATTAACACGAACAAGCTTATATTCCTTACCTGCCAAAAACACATATGTTTCCCCTGCCTCACTCAAAGCAAACACATGACCTCGGTATGCCCAAGGAGATGCTGTAAATCCGGTTGGCTTGTCTGGATTAATTCGTTCCTTATCAAAATGCACACTCCCAGTGCGAGCATCGCGACAAGCCAAAAAACCGAAGTCAAACAGTGTATAAAATTCATCACCATACACCAGAGGTGATGGATTGTAGGGTGCGGCTCTTTTGTCATACCATGCAATAAATTTGTTTTTTGTTTCACCAGACTCAAGGGATATATCATTCTTTGCACCAGGCTTTATAGCATAGACATGTTTTTCCCGGTCACCCACATATCCAGAGGCAATGTATAGCAATCCATGAGCCTCAAACGGAGTAGGAATTACAATCGAAGTACGAGTTTTCCATTTCAAATTCCAACGTTCATTCCCTAGCAGATCATATGATCGCGTTTGGTTATGGCCTGTTAAAATTAATTCCTTAATCCCATCATGCTTCCATACGAACGGTGTCGACCAATTACTTGGCTCATCACGTTTTGTCTTCCATAATTGCTTACCTGTAATCTTATCAAAAGCCGCAAGCCAACTATCCTCCATGTTATCATTAACAATTATAATCTGATCCCCCTCAAGTATCGGAGAAGCACCAGTACCCCAACCATTTCGCATTTTATAAGGCTTAAACATTTTTTTCCATAAATGCTTACCAGTCTTATCTAAACAGTAAAGACCGTGACTTCCAAAGTAAGCATATACCCTTTCTCCATCAGTAACTGGCGTCTCCGCTGCATAACTATTCTTAATATGAATTGGCGTAACTGGACGAGTCGCCAGCACCTCTCTTTGCCAAAGATAATTTCCTGTTTTGACATCAAGACATAGTACAAGAAAGTGATGCATGTGTTTAATTGGCTCCTTTCTATCTCCACCAAAATACAAACCGGGTTTTCGAGGTTCTATCTCTCCGTCGCTCACAGCCGAGGTCAAATAAATGCGCCCACTATGGACTACTGGATTTGACCACCCAAGCCCCGGAACAACAACTTTCCACTCAATATTCTTATTCTTTCTCGTATCCCACTCAAGCGGCAAATGAGGATTATCAGATATGCCTCGCGCAAGACTACCTCGAAACATAGGCCAATTATCTGATGCTTCTGCTTGACTAGATATTAAGACTAAAATCTTAATTAGTACTGCATGAAACCTATTATATTTAAAATCGAACATACTACCGCTAGAGTTTTATCATGCACAATATCGGTCAAGAAAATTGACGATAAGAGCGAAGCCGGTTTAGCTGTGTGCCCATACAAATAACCATGAGTAGATTTGTGCTAATAATGGTAACTGTTCCAGATATTGATTTGGCCAGAAGTTTGGTTAAGGCTGCCCTTGAACCCAAACTGGCCGCCTGTGCCAATATCATTCCAGCAGTAGAATCTCACTATTGGTGGGAAGGGAAAATCGAGAATGGTAATGAATTACTTATACTTTTTAAGACTATTGAAGAAAAAATCCCAGAACTGGAAAAAACCATTCAAAGTATTCACTCATATGACACTCCGGAGTTCATAACAGTCCCAATTGCTTCTGGAAGCCGCAAATATCTTGATTGGCTGTCAGAAAACATAATTTAACTTTATCGTTAATCTTCTCTGATTTGACCCTCAAATGCACTATTTTGAGTTAAATCTCCGATTTTTTGGTCATTTTCTACATTAGTTTCCTGTGCAAGGATAAACGCCTTTACATCACCTTCCGTAACAAAATACTTCTTTCCAATTTTCCGTGCTCTAATTTTTCCCGCTTGAATATAGCGTGTTACCGTTCGGTACTTCATATCCAACATTTTGGCCACTTCATTAGCATCAAATGCCTTAAAATCATCCACTTCAATCATCTTAAATCACAAAATAAAGAGCATATAACGCATATATAAGTCAATATAATACATTATAATACATATTAATTCTTTTAAATTACTACACTCCTATACGCGGTTATTTCAACTGTAGAGTATTGTTTCTTGAGGCTTTTTCCCCTTTTGATACAGTCCGCCACCTTTTTTAGTTCAGCCATGGAGAAAGAGATCAACCGACGACGTACATTTGCGATTATTTCGCATCCTGACGCTGGTAAAACTACATTAACTGAAAAAATGCTTATGTACGGAGGCGCAATTCAGTTGGCTGGATCTGTCCGATCACGCAAAACTCAGCGTGCTACTACATCAGACTGGATGGAACTGGAACGAAAACGAGGAATCTCGGTTAGTTCTACTGTTCTACAATTCGATTATCAAGGCTATCAGATCAACCTGCTTGACACGCCGGGTCATAAGGACTTCTCAGAAGACACTTATCGTGTACTTACTGCAGTGGACGCTGTCGTTATGGTTCTTGATGCGGCAAAGGGAATTGAAACACAGACAAAAAAGCTGTTTGAAGTATGCCGCCAACGAGGAGTCCCAATCTTTACTTTTATCAACAAATGCGATCGGCCTAGTAAAGGAGCAATAGAGTTACTGGACGAAGTAGAAAGAGTTCTTAACCTAAATCCATTTCCGGTGAACTGGCCTATCGGCGATGGTCAAGATTTCAAGGGTGTCTATGATCGACTAACTAAAAAAGTACATCTTTTTGAAAGAACCACAGGTGGAGCTTACATGGCCCCAGTGGAAGTTGGTAATATTTCAGATGACTTTGTAAAAGAACGAGTACCAGATACCATCCTGTCAAAAGTAATTGAAGAACTAGAGATGCTAGAAATGGCTGGTGCGGAGTTTGATAACAATGAAATTTTGGCCGGCCGAACAACTCCAGTATTCTTTGGAAGTGCAATGAACAATTTTGGAGTCGAGTTGATATTGCAAGGATTTCTTGAACACGCCCCACCGCCATCAGGACGAGAGTCCAAAGGCAATTTGATTGCCCCTGACAGCGAGGATTTTTCCGGATTTATTTTCAAGATTCAGGCAAATATGGATCCAAAACATAGAGACCGGATAGCATATATTCGAATTTGCTCAGGAAAATTCGAACGTGACATGACAGTGTTCCATTCTCGAACGAAAAAGAAAGTACGTTTGGCGAGCTCACACAGACTATTTGGCAAAGAAAGAGAAACAGTAAATGAAGCTTATGCCGGTGATATTATTGGGCTAGTTGGCCACTCTGATTTTGGGATCGGGGATACACTAACATCTCGAAAGGACTTGGAATTTCATGAGATTCCAAGATTTACACCAGAAAGCTTCTCTTATTTACACAATACCGATACCGGCAAATTTAAACAATTTCGCCAAGGACTAGATCAATTACTACAGGAAGGAGCTATTCAATGCTTAAGCTTGAAGGGAAGCGCTGTAGCCGTTCCTGTACTTGCTGCGGTTGGACCTTTGCAATTTGACGTCGTGCAGTTCCGTCTTGAAAGCGAATACAATGCGTCAACTAGATTAGAACCTGCCCCCTGGCAAGTTGTACGCTGGCTGCCAGAATCATTCACCGAAGAGGAAATGGATAAGCTTTCACCACCAACAGGCTCACGATTCGGTTGGGACTCAGATAAAAATCCAGTACTACTTTTTCAAAGTGATTGGGCGGCAAATTACTTTGAGCAAAACAGCTCAGGCTTAACCTTGTCAATGGTACCACCAAACGAAAAAGAGCTCTGAGAGATCGATTGATTAAGAAAGTCGGTTTCACTCATGACAAAAAATTCTAATATCACCCTTCTTGATGCCGACGATATCAAGATTCAATTTAACGACAACGAAGTCTTAAAGGGTGCTTCATTGACAGTTCGAGAGGGAGACCATCTAGGAATGGTAGGCCGCAATGGCTCCGGCAAATCAACTTTCTTGAAAATTCTCGCTGATGTTATTCAACCGGATACAGGTAAAGTGTCACGACGCAATAACTTGGTAATTGGATATTTGTCTCAAGATCTTGTAATGAAACAAGAATCTACTGTCGAAGAAACAATTCGAGAGGGAGCAAAAAATACAATCAATTTACTCAAGAAATATGAAACCTTACCTCCAGATTCAAATATACAATCTGAATTAGAACAACAGATAACAGCTATTGATGCTTGGAATATTAATACAAGAATCAAGACAGCAATGACTCATCTCAATGCACCAGATTCAAATCGTTTGATTGGTTCACTTTCTGGAGGAGAAAAACGACGTGTTGCCCTATGCCGTTCCATTATTTCAAATCCTGATTTACTGATTCTAGATGAACCAACAAATCATCTTGATACTGAGTCAATTGAATGGATGTCTGAATATTTAAAAAAATTTAGGGGTGCGTTTTTAGTATCAACTCACGATCGTTATTTTCTGGACGAAATTTGCAATCATATCGTTGAGTTGCAAAGTGGCCGTTTCTATCTACACAAAGGCAACTATTCGAATTACCTCGAATCTAACCTTGCTAGAATGGATAGTGAACAAGCCCAAGAATTAAAAACAAAACGATTCTTACGAAGAGAACTTGACTGGATTCGTCGAGGCCCTAAAGCACGTACTACAAAAGCCAAATTTCGTGTAGATAAGTTTCACAGTACAAAAAACACAAAAGGACCAGACTCAGAACTATCAATGGAATTAATTATTCCGCCTCCGGGTCAGTTAGCCAATAGAATTGTGGATTTGATCAATATTGATTTGCAATTAGGGGGGCGGTCTCTGATAGAAAATTTTTATTTTAAATTTGAAGCCGGCATGCGAATCGGAATTTGCGGGAGAAACGGACTAGGAAAAACAAGCCTACTAAAAATAGTACTAGGGCATCTACAAACGACCGGAGGCAATCGAAAAACAGGAGTGCTAACAAAATTCAATTATGTAGATCAAGAACGCGTACAATTGAATCCAGAAAAAACACTGTTGGAAGAAGTGGCAGAAGGTTCTAGCACAATCAAATTCGGAAATGGTCAACTCGCGATCAGGGCATATCTACAACGATTCGGATTCAACCCTAAACGAATCAACATGAAGGTTAAAAGTCTTTCCGGCGGTGAGAAAAGCCGATTACTACTAGCCCGAATCTTAAAAAACGGTGGTAATTTTTTAATCTTAGACGAACCAACTAACGATCTTGATTTGCCTACTCTGAGACTACTTGAAGAAGCTCTCTTGGCTTTCTCTGGATGTGTTCTCGTTGTAAGTCATGACCGTTATTTTCTTAACAGAATTTGCACTGGTATCATTGCTTTTGAAGGAAATGGGCAAGTAGTCTACAACGAAGGGGACTACGAATATTACAGGGAAAAACTAAATGAACGTAAGAACCGATCATTAGGCCCACAATCAACTACAAGACAAAAGATCCAACAAAGCAAGACTGCCATATCTAAACCACGTAAACTAACATGGAAGGAAAGAAAAGAGCTTGAAGAGATAGAGGAGGCAATTCTCGAAGCAGAAAAGGAAACAATGGAAGTAGAGGCAATATTCGCTGATCCTGAATTCCACTCAAAACATGGAAGTAAAACAAATGAGTTAACTAATAAGCTAAAAAAA
>JAYZHR010000288.1:0-8280 GCA_036166355.1 Verrucomicrobiota bacterium
ACATTTGCCTTCACGGCCTGCCCTTGTGTATCTCGTTACATTCATGAAATAAAGAGCAATTGGTTAATGGTAGTTTCCTATCGCCCCTAACCCTGAAACTACCAAAGGGGGTTAGAGCAGTTAGAGGAGTCAGTCATTTTAAACCCACGTCATGTGTCTGCTTCTTTGCCACCTCAAACCCTACGAATGGATGGCGGTCAGACTAGTGAATTCCTCTCAACACATATAGTATGCCATAAATCCACACGCTTGTGTGGGTCATTGTGACACTTCTTTATCTGTCCCTCTTTTGTCACGTAATTGGAAAAGTGAGCGACCATGTGCTATATAATGACCCCATCCAGTTAAAATATACTTTGTACCAATATTAGGAGTGACCCCTTTATGTGGATGAGTCCACCCTGCACTCCATATAGCCATATTTCCTTTCTTTGCTTCTACTATCACTTCTTGATATGGAAACTCAGTACCACATAGTGAATCAGTCAAATATATCATCCATGCTAACATTCTATAAGGCTGTTGCCCACCCTGCTCACAATGTGCTTTAAAATATCCTTCACCATCATTATATCTTTGAATATTATATGGACCACTGATGTGCCAATCATCAGCATGATCTAAAAATAGATATTTTTCTCTAAATCTTGCTACTTGTTCACCAACATTTTGAATTATTAACTTATTATACTGTTCAAACTGATCATCTAAGAAATTACAGTAAATATCTGTTGATACCTTCTTATCATTAACACCACTAGAATTCTTACCAGGCTCTTTCCTATCATCTGCTTCAAACAATCTAATAATTTCATTACATGTTTCTTTTGAGAGTACATTTTCATATACTTCAAGTCCTAGCATACTCATTTGAACAATGGTCCCCACGCCCAACAAACCATAACCTTTCTTTCACCTATCTTAACAGGATTAACTCTATGCTCCAACATAGATGGAAATATAACAATATCACCCTTCTTAAGATTTAATGCTTGGTAATCAATCTTATGTGACTTTAGATATGCAAATTCAAACTCTCCTCCAACATAACCATCATTTAAAACCAGAGTCATTGATAATTTACGAACTACCTTCTCATCACCAGGATATATCATCTCATCACTATGCCAATCATAATGACCATTTAATTGCATTACAGGATTAGAATCATCTGGTGTAGGACTTGGTTCATAATGTGTGAACTGAATATTCTCAATAGTAGTAATATCAAATTGCCAATCAGGATCCTGATTAGCACTTGTAAACTGTCCCCATACATAATCTCTTAACTGATCATCATCAATCCAAGCGATTTTAGATCTACGTCTGTTATAATCTACAGCACTTTTATTACTAACACCACCTTCTTCCCATTTCAAATCAAATTTCTCAACATATTCTAATAAAGAATCTGCTGTATCTGCACCAATATTGGCTAGCTTATACTTTTTAAATTGATTATTGGTAAAGTCCATAACTTCACCTGAGTCACTAACTATCGTAGTTCCTCTAGTTGTTGGCACATCCAATTATAATCACCTCACCATTCATTAATATTATATCATACGTGTCAAGATGACTTAGGTGGTAATGCGTCAGCATTCTTCCAAACAAAATCACCATCTTTGCCTATAACATGACACTCCCAATAATAATCTGCATCTTTATTGGGACAATCTTCCTTAGCTGGAAACCATGCAGTAGCATTTGCTATTGCTTGATCCTCATTGATTTCTACAATCATATCCCATGTACCAAGAGTCTTCATCATATCAAGTACAGAATCCTCAGCAAAATTAGCATACCATGTCCAAACCTCTGCTTGCTTAGATGCTGATGCCGATGCTATCTTAGAGTTGTTAAATTTTATTATTGATTTCTTTGTGGTTGTACAATAATGGTCAACCATATCCCACACGTTCATTGATGTTACCATTATACACTGCCCTCATCAATTTTCTTAAGTAAATCATTTAGATATGCTTTTGTATTTGCAACATCAGCATCTGAATATCCTTCTAATAGTTCAGCACCTTCAGATTTTATTTCATTTGGACGATATATCATTCCTGCTTCTGACAAAGCGGTCATAAATGTCTTATTATATTGCCCTTCTGTCATACTTCTGACAATTAGATAAGCAGTCATCTTTTCTCTAAATGTCGTTCCATAATGAGCATTCAATCCTACAAATTGGCCACTATCACCCAAATAAGTAGAACTTGGAACTTTCTTTGAATATATGTCTTTAAAATACTGAGGATTTATGGGGAACTTAACACCAGTAGGATCAGTAGATGATGCATCTTGTGGAAGAGCTCTCAACTTATCTCTATATGTTTTATACAATTCTTTATCAGCATCATTAAGTGGGGAATCTGGCATCAATGCCCAATCTGTCTCATCAAGTAAGAAATTACGAGCAAGTCTAACTGTTAACCAACTTGTAGATGCTGTTGCTGCGTGGATTTTGGCAAACTCCTTCTGATATTCCTCTGTTGCTAGAGATTCAACTAAAAAGAATGCATCCTTAAACTTATTATATAATGTCTGACCTGATCCATCATCAACCTGATCCATTTCATAATCAACCCATTTAAATGCGTTGGTTTTGAAATCCATTGTATACTTACGTCTCTGACACATATATGAGTTATTATCATACCATGCAAACAAGACAAGTTTATCCTTATCACTATCCCAAGTAGGATAGATCGCAGGAACTATATCACTAGCCCAATAAGTATCTGGAACAGTCTTCTCTACTCCTTGATACGTAATCTGTTTTGTTATTGCATTTACTTGCAAAAGTAGTTGTGCCATCTTATTAATTCTGTTCCCTTATATATTTAGAATGCTTTAATTAAGTACTTACAAACATGATATGGTTCAATCAATGGTACTGGATAATCGGGATCAATAGAAGCAGTAGGAACTAAAGGATTCTGTGAACTAAGAGTAAATGTAGCATCTAGTCCAGTTGCACCAGATGTATAGATACTATCTTCTCTACCTTCAACAGTATATGATAATTCATCTGAAGACATTGAAATCTTTCCATCAGTGGGAACAAAAGTACTAGTAGTTACCTCATCATACTCATAAATGAAATCACAAATAGCATAATGATCTGAATTGGAAGATAAATCTGCTCCTTGAGCACGATCTTGTCTAAGTTGGAAGCTAGTTGTCGCAGTTTGTGCCTGTGGATGTACACTTAAATCAACAGTATACCAATACCACTTTGTAGGATTATTTCCTGTACCATTTCCATCATAACCACTTGATATTTCAGCAGCAGTGGGAACAGGTACAATAGTTCCTATGTAATTGGTAAAGTTATCACTCTTATCTGTATTATAATATAATTTCAATTCATCACCACCATGTTCGGGTAGATCTCCACCATTGATACCATTACCACGAGCACATTTAATACTAAATCTCCTAACAGCAGTACAATCATGATCTACCAAGTTAATGTATCTAGTTGCTTGAGTACCCTCCATTTTAACATAATAGTCATACTTAACTCTTGTTGATAAAGTTGACAAAGCAATCGTATCAACATTTCCTGCATTATTAATAGTACATGTAGCATATGCACCAGATCCAGCACCATCTTTAATACGAACTTCTGGTGCTTGTGTATATCCAGTTCCCCCATTAGATATGGTAATACCAGTAGTTATTTCATTTGCAATAGTAGTTGATGCAGTAGCACCAGATCCAGCACCACCTCCAATAAATTCTACTGTGTTTGGTTGATCAACTGGCAATTTAAAGTTACCACCAGCACCAGTTCCTGTACCAGTGTTGTATAAATTAACACCATCAGAACTCGTACCCATGCTATCAGTCGCAGAAGTATTACCAGATGCTTTCTTTATAATATCTCCAGTAAGGGAAGTTGTTGTTCCACCCTGCCATCCAGTAACCTCACCAAATCCATATTTAACAAACCCGCCGCCTGGAATAGCAACACCACTAACTGATGAGTTGTTACCACCACCACCAACTTTATATGTTGCATTAAGTCCACCTGTTGTACCTAACTGTGATTGTGTAACTTGGAATTGATGGTAAGCACCTCCACCACCTCCACCACCACCGTTAGTCCAATAACTTCTGTTCTCATTTGCTTTCCATGAAACATATCCATTACCCATATTATCAGTACCTGATGAAGTATGAGTACCAAAAGTATCAGTTCTATAAGAGGTCATTCCTCGTGCTCCACCTCCACCTCCACCATGACCAGCAGTAGCACCACCACCAGCACCAGGATCTCCTCCACCAGACCAAGTGAAAGTACTATTGGAGACACCACCGCCTCCTCCTCCACCGCCACCGCCATTACATCCAGCATTATTACCTTGTCTTCCACTACCAGCAGCTAATTGCAATGAACTTGGCATTGGAGCATCAGAATTCCAACCAGGAGTATTATTAGATTGACCACTTGCACCACAAGCACCACCACCATATGATGAGTCATCTCCTCCTCCTCCACCGCCGCCACCTGCGCCAGCGATAATTTCTCCAGCAGAGTTTTTCAATCCAGTTATTCCACCACCACCTGCACCAAAAGTTCCACTACCATTTCGTGAACCACCAGTACCACCACTACCACCATAAGCACCAGATCCACCAGGTCCGTTACCCCCAGGATTATCTTGTCCTTGATTTCCTGTTACATAAGATCCAGTGAATCCAGAAGAAGGTTGTGAAATAGGAATCGTTAGTCTTGCTCCTCCACCACCACTACCACCACATCCATGATGGTGTTGAGGATTTCCACCTCTTCCTCCAGCAAGTGTTATTAAAATCGCATCAAAGAAATAATTAGCACTTGTAATGCTTATATTACCCGATCCAGTTAATTGTGTCTCACTATTTCCACCACCACTGTATATCCAGTTATCTATATCAGGAACTAAAGTATGAATGCCAGCTGTTCCATTATTACCTTGAAGGCCTCCAAATGTTACACCAGCAGCACCACCTAGATTTGGATTAGTTGGATATGATCCCAATCCAAACGTTCCTACAGAACCTGATCCACCTGCACCACCTGAAACATTAGTCAATACACTAATATTACTAGCCTTGGTTCCTGTTACAACATTAGTTCCTCCAGCTCCTCCATTCGCTCTGTTAGGGTTGCTTCCTCCACCTTTACCACCTTCAGCTTTAACAGTAAGAAGTCCACCACCAATTACAAACTCACTATCTTGTCCATCCGCACCTGTAAATAATCCATCAGATCCCTGTCCTCCACCACCAGCAGTTTGAACAATAAGATTAGACCATGTTGCTGGCCAATCTGTTATAGTTACATGACTTCCACCAGTAGGAGTTGTCTTTTCTTGTACACCATTAGGATATTCAATTACGGGATATCCACCTACTGTTACTGTTCTACCTCCAATTGACGAACTAGAACTAAATCTTTTAAAAGTAGGCACTGGTATAGATGTTACATCTTCCCATGTTCCAGATCCAGCACCACCAGATGCCATATAATATCCTGATCCAGTTACCGCTGCTTTGTATATTGTAAATACACCAGCCCCTGGTGGTGGTCCATTAGTTAAATCAATTATTGTACCAGCTTGAGCATTTGCTAAACTCGTAGCAAGTGATATTTTATCATCAGTTTCCTTACGAACATAATATCCTTGACCACTTGTTAATGGTGGAATAGCTGTACCATCTGATGTTAGTGAGTGAACACCACTACCCACAGATGTTATAACAATTTCATTTCCAGAAGTTGCCTCAGCAGCAGTAGATGCAAGTCTTATTGTATCAGCAGTATCTGCAATTGCATAATAAGTCTGACCATTAACTAAAGGAGTAGCAAGAGTACCTTGTACAGTAAATGTTTGAACTCCAGCACCAATTGCAGTTAAATTAACTACTGGAGCACCCGCTGTTGCTTCAGCACTAGTCATGTGAAGTTTAACATGATCAGAATCTACAACACTAACATAATAGGTAAACCCAACAGTAAGTCCACCAATAGCAGTACCAGCAGTATTAGTGTACTTCAACCCAGTACCAACAGACATTCCATGACCAGTAATCTTTATTTTATTATCTGCAAGAACAACAGTAGTAGCACTAGATGTAATAGCATGAGTTATAGTTCCCTGTCCATATGTCGTAGGATCACCTGTACTTAAACCATGTCCAGTAATTGTTATTCTATTATCACCAAGATTAATTGCTGAAGTTGCTACAGCATGAACTACATCTCCTTTGGTATATGTTATAAAATCACCTGTAGTTAATCCATGACTATTAATTGTTATATGATTACTAGTAAGATTAACAGAAGTTTGTGCTACTGTGTGACTAATTGCTGGTAATGATCCTGTTTGAGTTTTTATTGATCCTGTACCAGCACGACCAGCAGTATAGTCAAGAATATCATACGTTGCAACAGTACCATCAGCCAACGGTTGTTTCAATAAAGCATGTTTGTGTCCATAAGCAACACCACCAACAGGAAACCATTGATACAATCTTGCATTACGATTGGTATATCCAACCATATATCTATCACCATCATAATTTGCATTAGAAGCTATCTGTTCATCAGCTTGCGTCAAATAAATCATATGATTATGTTGAGGTACTTGCTGTAACCTCTTATCATCTATTGTTACTTTAACAACTTGTTGTCCTGAAATACTAGTTGTAGTGGAATCAGTTACTTTAGCATAATCAATAGTTGTTATTGTTCCCAAAGAGAAATAACCACCCTGTGATCCTTTATCTAACAACCATTTTCCACCAACTTTATCAGCACCAGCACCAGTTGTAAGTAATCCAGCAGTGGTAGAATTACTACCATACACAGTACCATAACCAAGAATCTTTCTTGTTTTTAAATCAGGAACATTAAACTCGCCAAGAGATCTTGTTTCACCTAAATGATTGAATACATTATTTGTAGCAATATCTTCTAATACACCATAGTCATTAAAATTAAATTCCAATTGAAGGCCGCTACCAGTACCAGCATTTGCTACAGTAAATGTTGGTGGACTTGCTGGATCTGGATTATAATTCTTTCCTGCCTTAGTGAATTCAACGCTGGTAACAACACCAGAAGTTACAATAACAACTCCTTCTATTGTTTCATTATCAGTAGCACTTCCTGGTGGTGCAGCAAACGTAATAGTCATACCAGTATTAGGATAACCACTTCCACCATTACTTACTTCTATTCCTTTTCTTACTTGCCCACCATAAGTAATACCAATTATTTTATATAAAGCGGGGTAATCTTCAATTTTATATCTTGATCCATCACAATATATGTACCCAGGAAATTGATAATCAGGATTAGTTGCAGTTGCCCCTGTACCAGTAGTTACCCTAGTAATTTGACCTGTTGTTTGATTATACTGAGGTGAAGCTAAAGGAATAAAACTATTATCATAACTATCTGTGACAGCTTTCATTGTAGTAATAATAGACCCAACTTCAGTGGTATCATAACCTTTATCTGAATAAAAATTAGGTCTTATATTCCTATACAAAGGATTAGTTGCTAATGTTGTTCCGTGTGCCATCTCAAATCTTAATTAGGTATTCTAAAACTATAAATGGTGATAATGTAGTATCTATAGAGTATGCATTGTCAACACTTAAATTTAAAGTTGTCTTTAAAGCATCTGGACTCAACTCCAATGGAGATGTAACTAGTGCAAAACTATGAGTTCCCTTCGCTAAATTAACTCTATGATAATGTTTTGATGGATCAGTAGTATAAGCAAAGTCTGCTGATTCTTCAACTGTATTAAACAATGAAGGATATAATCTACTAGTATCAATTTCAAGATTACTATTAATAGGTAAAACATCATGTAATGATGCATTCTTCCAATCAACTGCTACTCCATCTGCACCTGCGGTAAAATTCTTACCTACACTATATGATATCCCAGTAATAGGTTGGTTCTGAGAAAATACTTGGCATCCAATTGGCCATGGGAACTTCCAAGCATTAGAACTGTGTGGTGTTAAACCACTCATTAAATGATTACTAGCCGATATGGGATAATTATTCCAATCATCAGTCATTAAACACTGATATTTCCAATCATTCTCTAAGTTTGGTTCACTACCTGCTGAATTGTAACAACCATCACTATATGTAACAGGGTTAATATTTCCTGGAAAAGCACCAATATAAAACTCATAGTGTACTGCATAACGATTTGAAACAAATGCTCTGCAAGGTGGTTGATTATTTGCAGTAAAACT